>CAYTFI010000045.1:0-12570 GCA_964437065.1 uncultured Zetaproteobacteria bacterium
GAGCCCCCGATGATTCGCATCAACGGCGACATGACGCGCATCAAAATGCCTGAGCTTGAGCGGCGTGAAGTGCAGGCGATGATTTACGACATCATGAGCGACTCCCAGCGCAAGGCCTTCGAAGAGCACCTTGAAACCGATTTTTCTTTCGCCCTTGGCGGCCTCGCCCGCTTTCGCGTGAACGCCTATGAACAGCATCGCGGCATGGCTGCCGTGTTTCGCGTCATCCCTAATGAAGTTTTGACGCTGGAACAACTTAAATGCCCGGAGATATTCAGCGACATTGCCATGACGCCGCGCGGCATCTGTCTGGTCACCGGGCCCACCGGTTCGGGCAAATCGACCACCCTGGCCGCCATGGTCAATTATCGCAATGAGCAGGAGCGCGGCCATATCCTGACCATTGAAGACCCCATTGAGTTCGTTCACCAATCCAAAAAGTCGCTTGTCTCGCAGCGCGAACTCGGCCCCCATACCCACTCTTTCGCCAATGCCCTGCGCAGCGCCCTGCGCGAAGACCCTGATGTGATACTTGTTGGCGAATTACGCGATCTGGAAACCATTCGCCTGGCCCTGACGGCGGCTGAAACAGGGCACATGGTTTTTGGCACGCTGCACACATCCTCGGCGCCCAAAACCATCGATCGCGTTATTGATGTGTTTCCGGCGGCGGAAAAAGAGATGGTTCGATCCATGTTGTCCGAATCCATCCGAGCCGTTATTTCACAGACGCTGATCAAGACTGCCGATGGCAATTCCCGCGTCGCCGCGCATGAAATCATGCTGGGCACGCCGGCGGTGCGCAATCTTATCCGGGAGAATAAAATCGCCCAGATGGTTTCAGTGATGCAGACAGGCATGCGCGACGGCATGCAGACGCTGGACTCGAATCTCCAGCAACTGGTGAAAACGAGGAAAATCACCCGGCAGGCGGCCATGGAGAAATCCAGCAATAAAAAGCTGTTTGCGGGCTAGCATTCATGAATTATGCAGTCCAGGAGTTTTCTTAATGCGCGCAAGTGAAACGCAAAATTTCTCCATCAGGCAATTGCTGATGGTCATGGCAAAAAAGGACGCATCCGACCTGTATATCACGGCCGGCATGCCGCCTTCCTATCGCATCAACAGCATCATTTATCCAGTGAAGCAGCCGCCGTTGGATGCTGTGCAATGCGAACAGTTGGCCAATTCGACCATGAGCGAGAAACAGCGGGCGGTTTTTGCCGAGGAATATGAAATGAACCTTTCTCTGGCATACCCGGAACTGGGTCGCTTTCGCGTCAATATATTCCGCCAGCGCGGTCATATCGGCATGGTCATTCGCAAGATCAAAACGGTTGTGCCCACCCTTGATGAACTGGAACTGCCTGAAGTTTTCAAGGATCTTTCCATGAGCGCGCGCGGACTCGTGCTCATGGTCGGCGCCACTGGCTCCGGCAAATCCACCTCGCTGGCCGCCATGATCGACTGGCGCAACAGCAATCAGGCAGGCCACATTATCACAATTGAAGACCCGATTGAATTTGTCCATGAGCACAAAAAATGCGTCATCACCCAACGCGAGGTCGGCACCGATACGCTGGAGTATAAAAACGCCCTGAAAAACACCCTGCGCCAGGCCCCGGATGTAATTCTGATCGGGGAGATCCGGGATCGGGAAACCATGGATCATGCGCTTGAATTTGCTGAAACCGGCCACCTGTGCATGGCCACCCTGCATGCCAACAGCGCCAATCAGGCGCTTGAACGCATTATGAATTTTTTCCCTGATGAGGCGCATGCGCAGGTGAGCCTGAATCTTGCGCTTAATCTGAAGGCCATCCTCTCCCAGCGCCTGGTCAAAACTCCGGATGAAGGGCGCATTCCCGCTATTGAAATCCTGATCAATACGCCGCGCATTGCTGATCTGATCGGCAAATGGGAAATCGGTGAAATCAAGGAAGTGATGGCCAAGGGTAAAAATTACGGCATGCAGACTTTCGACCAGTATCTGCTCATGCTGTGGATGGATGGCTATATCACTGAAGACGAAGCGCTGCGTCATGCCGATTCAGTCAACAACCTGCGGCTGGAAATCAAAATGGCCAAGCTGGAGGATGAAGGGGAAACTGTGGGCATAGATCAACTTGGCGGCAAGGGCATGGGCTCTGGAGAGTTAAGCATCTGATGGCGACCGGGCCGCAGGCGAAAAGGCCGATGATTGATGAATTGCTTATAGCCGCCTGTAAATATCAGGCCTCCGATCTGATTATTCGCACCGGCGACCGGGTGCGCATGCGCGTTCACGGCAGCATTGTCACTATTCCTGAAGAGAAGGTTGCCATAATCAGCCGCGATCAGGCGATCGAAATGATCACACATCTCTGTCGAAAAGTTCCTGAAAGACCGGATATAGAAAAACTGCATAGTTTTGATTTTCGTTATTCACTTCAGGATATATCGCATTTCCGCGTGCATGTGCTTCGCACCAATAATAATTTTGGCATCGTGGCGCGGATGATCCCCCGGAAAATCCCGGACTTTGATGACCTGCGCCTGCCTCCCGCAGTTCAGGAAATCACCAGCTATCGCAATGGCCTGGTTCTGATGGCCGGGGCGACCGGATCGGGCAAAAGCACAACCCTGGCAGCCATGCTTAACCATTCTATCCAGCAAAGACCGATCCACGCCGTCACCCTGGAAGATCCCATCGAATATCGCTACAGCGCCCGACACAAAGGCACAGTCTGTCAGCGTGAAGTGGGCAGCGATGTGCAAAACTATGCGCAGGGGCTGAACGATGCGCTGAGAGAAACCCCGGACATTATCGTGGCCGGCGAGGCCAGGGATCGCGAGGTGATCCAGCTTGCCCTGCAGGCCAGTGAAACCGGTCACCTGGTCATGGCGACCGTGCATTCCACCACGGCCATCGGCACCATGCAGCGGATCATGTCCTCGTTCGGCCTTGATGAGCAGGACGCCATTCGCGAACGACTGGCCGAAAATCTCCGCGCCATTATCGTGCAAAAGCTGCTGCCGGTGAAATCCGGCAAGGGACGGATTGTAGCGCTGGAGATCATGATAAAAAATTCTGTCATCAAACATTTCATTCTCGATACAAATCGCTGGAGTGAAATTCCGCGCGCCATGGAAGAGGGAAAAACCCTGTACGGCAGCCAAACCTTCGATCAGCACCTTCAACAGCTTGTTGAAGAAGGCCTGATCGATTATGACGAAGCAGCGGCAAATGCGGTTTTCACTGAAGATTTCGCCATGCGAATGGGCCGGGAATAGTTCCACAAATCTCGTAACTATTCTGGTCATCCCTGATTTGCCCCTGTCTGCGCGCGCCGCACAGGCAGGCGATTTCTACGTTAAACCTAAAAACTGCATTTGCCGGGTGACATGAAAAAAGCTTGTGAAAATGCGCCGTCCGGTTTTACATTGCCGTCGTGGACAAGGTCTTGAACAAAAAGGAAAAGGGCGAGGTGAAATTCTGGAGCAGCATTCGGTGGAAGATGGAATTCACCATTGTCGCCCTGATAGTCACCCTGGTTGCGATGCTGACATTGCTTCAGGTGACAAGCCAGAAGGCTGGCCTGAATAAAGCGCTGTCAACGCACAGCTCTTTTCTAAAAGCGCAAATGGCAGCAAGGGCGGACAAAACATCCGCCCATATGGCGGCTCATATCCATGAAATGATTTCCCCGTTCAGGTTGTCTTCAGCGCGCTCTTTTATCCGTGATTCGGTCAAGGATATTGATGATCTTCAATATGTCATACTCAAGCAGGGCGATGTGCCTCGGGTTGCATACGGCGTCAACCTGGATGATAAACTGAAAAAGAAAATTCTGTCCGGCAATATCTCCTCTTTTCCGCCCGCCCGGCATGAAGCAATGAAATATGAGTTTGAAGAAGGCAACCACGCCTTTCTGGAATCTGTTGTGCCGATAGAGCTTGACGGCAAGCCATGGGGCGTGTTGCGACTTGGTTATTCACTGGATCATTTGAATGAAGTACTGGCCGATTCCCAAAGATTTGTTAATCAGGAAATCAAGGACAGGGTGATGCAGGCGCTGTTCACGGCGCTGTTTTTTCTGGTAATCGGAACGCTTGCAGTATTTTTTCTGACCTATAAATGGACCAGACCGATTCAGAAACTGGTCACCTTCTCCCATCAGCTGGCCGAAGGAAACTTCAATGCCACAGCGCATAGCATCACCCGCACCAAAGACGAAATAGGTCTTCTGGCCGCCTCGCTTGACGAAATGGCGATCAGCCTGCGAGATTCCTACGCCCGACTGGAAAATTACAGTCACACGCTGGAGCATGAGGTTGAGCAGCGCACCAGCGAACTGGCAAAAGCCCGGGATGAAGCGATTCGCGCCAATCAGAGCAAGTCGGAATTTTTATCCAATATGAGCCATGAGATTCGAACGCCGATGAATGCCGTCATCGGTCTTTCTCATTTGATGCTTGATTCCGATTTGACCCGCAAACAGCGCGATTATCAGCAGAAAATCCACGCATCGGCCACGTCCCTGCTGGGCATCATTAATGATATACTCGATTTTTCCAGAATTGAAGCGGGCAAACTTGAAATGGAAGCAGTAAATTTTGAGTTGCGTGATGTCATCGACAATGTAACCGGCATTGCCGCAGATCAGGCTGAAAAAAAAGGACTGGGGCTACAGTTTGATATTCCGCCAGATATTCCCGCCCTGCGGGGTGATGCAATGCGTCTGGGGCAGGTGCTTGTCAATCTGGTCAGCAATGCTATTAAATTTACTGAACAGGGTGACATTGTCGTCTCCGCCAGAGTGCTGGAGCAACGCCATGATGAGATAAGGATGCATTTTTCCGTAACCGATCAGGGCATCGGCATCGCCGAAGAGCAACAGGCTAAGCTGTTTCAATCATTTTCACAGGCAGATGCATCGACAACGCGCAAATATGGCGGCACAGGACTCGGCCTGGCCATCTGCAAACAACTGGTGGAGATGATGAAAGGTGAAATCACAGTGCAAAGCGCTCCGGGCAAGGGCAGTTGCTTCAGCTTTTCCGCCTGCTTTGAACCGGCGCAAGACAAGCCCGGACTTTCCGGGACGCAAAAGAAGAAATCAGGCACCATGCCGTTTGCAATACTGTCGGGCCTGCAAGGCTGCCGCCTGCTTGTCGCCGAAGATAATGAAATAAATCAGGAGGTCGCCAGTGGGCTTTTGGCAAAAGCGGGGATCAGCATTCGTATTGCAAACAATGGCGAACAGGCGCTGGAAGCCCTGCGTGAAGAGACATTTGACGGCATTCTGATGGATATGCAGATGCCGGTCATGGACGGACTTGATGCAACGAGAGCAATTCGCAACCAGGATCAGTTTTCCGATATCGCTATTATCGCCATGACCGCAAACGCCATGCAGGGCGACAGGGAACGATGTCTTGAGGCCGGCATGAACGACTATATCGCCAAGCCCATCAATCCGGAGGTATTGTATTCAACCCTGCTTAAATGGGTGCAGCCGGCCAGCCCGCAATCTGCCAGCGCGCCCGCTCAGGAACAGCCCGTCCCGGATGAAGAAGGCGCTGTCGTGCCTGAGCTTGAAGGCTTCGATGTGACGGGCGCCATGGCCCGCATGGGCGGAGATGGCAGGCTTTACCAAAAAATATTGCTGCGTTTCCATCAAACTCAGGCTGATGCAGGCGCCAGGCTTCGCAGCGCTCTGGTAGAAGATGACAGAAAAACAGCGCAATACATCGCCCATACCCTGAAAGGCGCTGCGGGCAATGTCGGCGCCGAACATGTGAAGGCGTTGGCAGCAGCCATTGAGCAAAGCGCATGCAGCGACGGCGAGATCGACGAGACAATGCTGGAATCTCTGGAGACAGCGCTGGGCGCGGCGATAAACAGCCTTGCAGACTGGCTCGCCTCGAATAAAAAAGAGCAACGGCGTCAGCGGGCAATCGCCAGCGATAAAGTCATGCCCTTAATCAGCAAAATGTGCCTTATGCTTGAAGATTCTGACAGCCATGCCGTTGACCTGATGGATGATATAAAAGATGCGCTACAGGGCTCGAATTTCTCACACGATGCGGACAGGCTGCAAACCATGTTGAACAACTATGATTTTGAACAGGCCCTGAAAATAGCCAGGCGATTGCATGATGAGCTTTGCAGGGATCAGACATGAACATGGAACAAACCAGGGCTACGATTCTTGTTGTCGATGATATGCCGGAAAACATTGATGTTCTCAGGGGCATTCTTGGCTCTCGTTACAAGGTAAAAATTGCCATCAATGGCAAGCAGGCGCTGAAAATAGCCGCCTCTGGGGCCCCGCCTGATTTAATCCTGCTTGATGTCATGATGCCGGGCATGGATGGCTTTGAAGTCTGCCGCAGACTAAAAAGCGGGCGGCAGACTGAAGGCATTCCGGTGATCTTTGTCACCGCCATGAATGAAACCTGCGATGAAGTGCTTGGCTTCGAAGTCGGCGGCGTGGACTACATCAACAAGCCGGTCACGCCTGCCATCGTCCTGTCACGGGTTAAAACGCATCTTCAGCTTCGCTCGGCGTACCAGTTTATCCGCCAGACATTTGGGCGCTATCTGTCCAAGGAAATTGTTGATGCGCTGATTGATGCGTCCGATGGCCTGAAGCTCGGCGGAGAAAAGCGCGAAGCAACCATTTTGATGGCCGATTTGCGGGGCTTCACCCAGATTTGCGAAGACCTGTCTGCCGAACAGGTTGTGGATATGATCAATATATTCCTTGAGTCCATGACCGATGTCATCCAGAGGCATATGGGCACTATTGATGAGTTTATCGGCGATGCCATCCTGGCTATTTTCGGCGCTCCGATTCAACGCCCCGATGACGCTCTGCGCGCCGTCAGATGCGCCGTGGATATGCAACTCGCCATGCCGCTTGTGAACAAGCGCTTTGAAGAGCTGGGATACCCTGCCGTGACCATGGGCATCGGGATTAATAGCGGACAGGTGGTTGTTGGCAATATCGGCTCGCACAAGCGCAGTAAATATGCCGTTGTCGGACGCCACGTAAATATTGCCGCAAGAATCGAGGCCTATACCAACGGAGGGCAAATCCTGGTTTCGGAATTTACCAGTAACAAGTGTGAAGGACTGCTCAGGGTGGATGGAGAAATGAAAGCGACTCCCAAAGGCATTAAGCAGGAGCTTGCCATTTATGATGTTTCCGGCGTTCTAGGAGACAATCCTATCCTGCTGCCTGAAAAAAGATTATCCTGATGAACCGCTTCTAACGCACATGGATTTTTCCACCCCGTGATAAGCAAGTCTTGTGAAGCAATGGGTGTTGCTTCACAAGGCGCGATAGTCCAATAAATCACAGAGCGGAAAATTCCATGCAGGCGCGTTGTTTGTTTCATGTTAACAAACGCGCATGAATAGCCGTCATAAGTGGACAGGCGTTCATATCGCCTGAAATCAATGCTTCTACCATCTCGCCCAAAACGCTAGCCTTCACTCTTGGAGTCGTCAGGCGCGCCTTTGCTGAAGGATGAACAAAGACGGCCTGCATCTCCAGTTCAACCACCTTGAAAACATTTCACAGAAGGGGTGATGCCAGGGAAGCATTTAAGAGGATAAATTATGTTGGAAAAATTGTTCAAAGGTCAGCATGGTAAAGCTGCGTCTAAAGGCGCCATGTTAATTGTCGATGATGAAAAGTCTGCGCATGCATCGCTGGGCAGCTTGATCAGGATGTTGAATTATACCCCTGTCTCCGCATTTAATCTGGAAGATGTTTCAAATGCCCTGGGCCCGGAAAAACCAATCGTTGTTTTTCTGGATGTATTTATTCCCGGCTCGAATACGCTTGAAATACTTAAATACATTAAAGATTACGACAACAATATCTTTATTATTATTATCACCGGGTCTAACAATATTAACGCAATTACAAATTATATCCAGAACGGGGCGGATGACTTTTTTCTCAAGCCGTTCAGTCAGGTGATGTTTTCCGCCAGGATGAAGCTCGCCTTGATGTCTATAAGGCGTAAAGGCGGAGCTGCCGGGGCCGATGCGTCAGACAGAGATGAAACGGTGGCGACCCTGCAAGCAGAACTGGAGGAAACCAGAAAGTCCCTGCACAGCTTACAGCAGATTAACGCTTCTGAAAGCGGTGAAACACGCGAATCAAGCCATCAAATCAAGCACCTTCAGGATCTGTTAGCAACTGAGCTGGCTGAGAAAGAGATTCTTCGTCAGGAGATTGATCGTATCAGGCAACTGGATGGCGGCGCATCCGGCGATAATGAGGCTGTCTATGCCCTGGCCAAAGAGGTTCTCGACAAAATCACGCAAATCACCGAGCAGAGGAATGTGTTTCTGAGTGAGTTTGATCATGATATGAATAATGCCCTGCTCGGGTTAATGACGCTCAAGGAATTACTGGAATCACAGCAAGGCAGATAATCCAAAACAAAAATATCTTCCGGCAAAGCCGAAGCATTCAATCGGGGCGTTCTCAACACCGCTTAACTCGCATTTTTTGATTTTGAGCTAATCACTGCTCATGGGCATTGCAGAGACTTCATCATGTCTGCTTTTTCCAGGATTGAATCCTTTCGGTTTGGCAAGGCAGGGTCGCCGCTTCAGCGGCGCTTGACCGTTTATTGGCATTATTGATAATGCGCGCCTGCGCGAAACGTGGCCGGAGGTAGTTGCGCATCGGCATTGGTCTGTTACATTGCAGGGTCTGTCCGACTTGGGCAGGGCCTGGGATGAGGGTGTTCTCAGGCGCCTGCCGGAAGACGAAGGCTGTGGCGCGGCAGCTGCCTTGCCCGGCTTGCGCGAAGATGTGCGCTGGCATGTAGCTCTGCTCAAACAGGATGAACTGTTTCATCTGCATGGCCAGTGGCAGGCCGTGATCGAGCGCCAGTGCAATCGCTGCAACAGGCTGTTTGGCTGGCATGTGAGTGGTCGAACGGAACGGGATTTTCAACTTCCTGACCGGGCGTCCGGACGCAGAGGATGGCGGGTGCGAATGCTTGCCCGCGCCCGGCAAGATTAATATGCCGGATATTTTGTGCGAAGGCATCTGGCTGGCGTGGAAGGCGGATGTGATTTGCAGCGCTTCGTGCAAAGGTTTGTGCGCAGGATGCGAAAGCAATCTGAATATATCCGCATGTCAGTGTGAACAAAGTGGCGGCAACCGCCCGTTTGCGGCCCTGCGCAAGCTCAGGCTGGACGCATAAAGATTTTTCACCACAGGTGAAAGGAGAATAAGAATGGCAGTTCCAAAGAGGAAAACCAGCACATCAAGGCGCAACATGCGCCGGGCGCATGACCGCATTGTTCCCGCCGGCATGAGTGAATGCCCCGAGTGCGGAGAGATGATGCGTCCGCACCATGCCTGTCCGCATTGCGGCACGTATAAGGGTCGTGAAATCAAGCCATCCAACGAGGGATAAATCAATTTTTTTATCAATCCGGTATTTTCCATGAGCCAGGCGTTGATGCCAGCGCAGGGATAACATAAGCATGTCGCATCAGCAAATTCGTATTCTTGTGGACGGGCATGGCGGGGATGCCGCTCCGGGGGTCGTAATTGATGCGCTGGAACTGGCGCTGTCAGCGGATTTCTCCAGACAATTTTCCGGGGCATTAAAGTTGGGCGTGGCAGGACAGGAAGACGTGATCAGGCCGTTGCTCAAGCAGCGCGGCATGGAAAACCGCGTTGAACTGGCGCCTGCCTCAGATGCCGTGA
The DNA here is from genome assembly GCA_964437065.1 of uncultured Zetaproteobacteria bacterium. GTDB lineage: Bacteria > Pseudomonadota > Zetaproteobacteria > Mariprofundales > Mariprofundaceae > Mariprofundus. The sequence goes on from CAYTFI010000045.1 coordinate 9,732, forward strand.
CCATGTGCGAATCCCCCTCGCATGCCCTGCGGCGCAAAAGGGATTCATCTATTCATGTTTCCGCGCGTTTGGTGCGCGACGGCAAGTGGGATGCAATGGTCAGTTCCGGAAACACCGGCGCCCTGATGGCCATTTCAAAGTACATTCTTAAAACATTGCAGGGTGTCGACCGACCGGCCATTGCCTCGATGATTCCCGCTGTCGATAACGGACGCACCCTGATGCTGGACGCCGGCGCCAATGCTGACTGCAATTCGGATCATCTGGTGCAGTTCGCCATTATGGGTTCGTGTTATATGCAGGCGGCGGAAGGCGTGGAATCTCCCCGCGTAGGCCTGCTGAATATTGGCAGCGAGGAGATAAAGGGCACGGATGTCATCAAGCTGACATCAACCAGGCTTGCCGCTTCGACATTGAATTTTATTGGCAATGTTGAAGGCACGGATCTTTCCGCCGGAACCGTCGATGTGGTGGTATGCGATGGCTTTGTCGGCAATGTGGCATTAAAGACCATTGAAGGGACGGCCCGTTTTCTGTCTGAAAACATAAAGGCTGAACTCACTTCGGGCATGGTTTCAAAAACGGGCGCCTTGTTGGCTCGTGGCGCCCTGAAGCGCTTTCGCGATACGGTGAATCCAAGCAAATATAATGGCGCTCCGTTTCTTGGACTTAATGGCCTTGTGGTGAAAAGCCATGGCGGAACCGATGCGGACGGCCTGGCCAGCGCCATAGCTGTCGCCTGCAGGGAAGTCAAAGCGAATTTGACCGATCACATTATGCAATCTGTTCAGGACTTGCTTGAAACATGAGCCCGCCGTCGACTCCATTGCATATCCATTTGACCGGCATAGGCGGTTACCTGCCCGAACGGATTCTGACCAACGCCGAGCTTGCCGAAATGGTCGATACGACGGATCAATGGATTGTCGAGCGCACCGGCATTCGGCAGCGACATATTATTGCCAAAGATCAGATGACCTCGGATCTGGCTGTCGAGGCGGCCAGCGCCGCCCTGAAGGATGCCGGCATAGGCATTGACGACATCGATGCGCTGATCGTGGCGACCACTACGCCGGATATGATTTTCCCGGCGACTGCCGCTGTGGTGCAGTCCGGACTCGGCGGCAAGGGTTTTCCCGTGTGGGATATTCAGGCGGTGTGTTCCGGCTTTGTTTACGCCCTGGCGCAAGCCGAAGGAATGATGAAGGCAGGCATGTTCAGACGCGTACTGATCATTGGCGCCGAATCCATGAGCCGGATTATGGACTGGAGAGATCGCAACACCTGCATTCTGTTTGGCGATGGCGCCGGCGCCGTGGTGCTGGAGGCGCGTCGGCAGGAGGGAGGGCTTATCGGTTCCGTGCTTCACGCCGATGGTTCATATCGGGGTCTGCTGAACGCCCGCTATCCGCATCCGCCATCCAGTCCCGAAATGCATCATGCGACAGCCGATTTCTCGATTGATTCCGCTGGCGCTGCTGCAATCCACATGAAGGGCAACGAAGTGTTTCGCGTCGCCGTCGCCAAGCTGGGGCAGGTGGTGAAGGAAATTCTTCAGCGCTATAACCTGCGCGATGAAGACATCGACTGGCTGGTGCCGCATCAGGCCAATATAAGAATTATACAGGCAACGGCCAGAAAGCTGGGCATGAGCATGGATCGGGTTGCCCTGACTGTCGCCGAACACGGCAACACCTCATCGGCCAGCGTGCCGCTGGCGTTGAATGATTTGTACTGCAGCGGCTCTCTGCTGCCGGGGCAGATTGTGCTGCTGGAGGCCTTTGCCGGCGGCTTCGCCTGGGGCGCCAACCTGTTACGCTGGTCCAAGCAAAAGAAGGGAGGCTTATAGTGTCGAAGCTCGCATTTCTGTTTCCCGGACAGGGCTCTCAGTCGAAAGGCATGCTGGACGCATTCTCTGACTCGTCTGTTGTAAGCAACACCCTGGAAGAGGCCTCGGACGCCCTTGGCTATGACATGGCGGCGCTGATTCATGATGATGCAGATGAAAAGCTGGGGCAAACCGAATACACGCAGCCTGCCCTGTTGACGGCATCAACTGCCTTGCTGCGCCTGTGGCGTGAGCAGGGCGGCAGAAAGCCTGATCATGTGGCCGGTCATTCGCTTGGAGAATATAGCGCGCTGGTTGCAGCCGGGACGCTGCAGTTTTCCGATGCTGTGCAATTGGTGGCCTTTCGCGGCAAATCAATGGCTGAAGCCGTGCCTGCCGGAGTTGGCCGCATGGCGGCCATTCTGGGGCTTGCAGATGATGTGCTGGAAGGATTATGCGAGCAGGCATCTACAGAGAATGAAAAAGTGTGGGCTGTCAATTATAACTGCCCGGGGCAGCTGGTAGTGGCCGGACATGCGGCTGCGGTTGATCGCCTGATTGATGCAGCCAAAGACTCCGGAGCGAGGCGAGCCCTGCCGCTGGCTGTGAGCGCCCCGTCGCATACGCCTTTGATGCAACCGGCGGCGGAGGCCATGTCCGCCCGTTTGCAGGAAACAACTTTCCGACCGCCCGCTTGTCCGGTGTGGACGAATGTTGACGCCACGGCGCAGCGGGAAGTTGCAAAGATTCGCGCAGCGCTTGTTCAACAACTGGTGTCGCCGGTGCGCTGGACTGAAACCGTTCAGGGTTTGAGTCGCGCAGGAGTTTTGCTTGCTGCCGAGATGGGGCCAGGCAAGGTGCTGGCCGGGTTAACCAGGCGCATTGAAAGAGATATCAGGGTGAGTAGCATGCTCACGCCCGAGCAGCTTGCAGCCGGCGTAGCCTCAGTTGCAGCCGGCTAGTGTCCTGTCCCGTAGAAGAGCGAACTATCAGCGAGTGCTGGCGGGATGT
>CAYTFI010000046.1:0-12360 GCA_964437065.1 uncultured Zetaproteobacteria bacterium
CGTCAATCAACTCTTCGATATTATCAGGCTCGCTTCGTATCTCACCTATCCTTTCCAAACATTTGAGGTACTCCACGGCCAAAGTATCATATTCACGAGCAGTTCGCAGCTCTTCGGAGTAGCTATCCCGTAGGGCCGTGAATTGCTGAATCTCCTTTGCATGATCAATGACAGTATCATCCTCAAGCATCTTGATCGTTTTTTCAATCATTTTCAAAAGGCTCGGATAATTTTGAATCTTGAGCTCTGCAACAATGCACCTCTCAAGAAAATCGAACGGCAAAGGATCAGGCTTCGAAGCTAATCGAGAGCAATCACTGCAACGATTATGCCCTGCCATTATTGGGCGCATTTCTTCACAACGAACACACTTTTTATCAGTATATCCCTTTGGTAGAGTCATATATCACCTCACCACCTCTGAAGTTAAGGCCAGAGCGGAAGGGGAGGCGTTCCCTTGTCGGCAAGCTCATGACTTCCTGCCTATCCGCCCGGCCATCGGGTTATCTCGCGCTTATCACTTCATCGAGGGCTTCAGCTACGTCAGTAATACCCTCGTCAATGCTGTTCAGGGTGAGACTTTTATCCGTGCCTAACTGTTGTTCAATTTTGTCATTCAGCATAAGTAGCCTCCTTCGGTGGGTAATCCTTTCATCGTCGCCATTACCAGCAGCATCTCCAGGTGTGCTTCGTTGGATGCGGCGATGAGGTTGATTCTTTTGCGCAGTTGGGCGCGGGCGCTGTCCAGGTCGGTGAGTGGAATTTTCTCAGAGAGTCGATCCAGCTTTTTCAATGTGATCAGCAGGCCTTCAAATTCACGCAGCCGCATGGTGATGATGACATCCACTGGCGCGCTCATGCCACAACCCTGTTGCCGTAGGTGAGGAATCTGGAACTCACCGCCGCCTGGATGTGGTGGCAGAGGTCGAAGGGGTTTTGCCAGTGCGGATGACATATAACGGCGACAGAGAGCGCCTGATGCACTTCGCCGAGTTCAGGGTCTTTGCTGGTGTCGATGCAGCCCGGCTCATCGCAGGCCAGCCGCCGCTCGATAATCTCCAGCGCCAGGCACAGGTGCTGATAGTTGTTGAGAGGCATGACCATCGTCTTGCCGTCCAGTTCTTCGTATGTGAATGGGAATAGTATTTTTTCGGCGGGTTCCGCCTGTTGTTTTTTTGTCATGGTAATTACCTCCAGTTTTTCTAATTTCCCTCATTTTTTGCGAGCCACCCCATGAGGGGATCAGGTGGCTTTAATCCTGAGCTTTTTAGGGGGGCGCCCTCAGGGCCCTTCCTCATATTCTGCTATGGCCGCTGTTACTCGCCTTATCAGTCTCTCAGATGGCTTGTAAGACGGCGCTTCAACCTTGGCAATGTAGGCCTGACTTACATCCAACCGGTCTGCCAGATCCGCCTGAGTCAACCCGGCGTCAATACGCGCCGCCTTGAGCGGGTTGGCTATGTAGTCAGCCACTGCAAAGGGAATCAGTTCATCGTCATCGGCGGCCAGCTTCATATAGTCCTGATACGGCAAGATAACGAAGGCGGGGCGCTCGTTCTCATAGATGATTTGCGGTTTCATTGATAGACCTCCTTACGATGCGCAACCCGGACTATTTCAACAATGTGAATCGTATCTTCACGGTTGAACAACACCCGGTAAGCACCCGCCCGCAAACGAAAGTCAGCTTTTGGATGGCGATTCAGGCGCTTGACGTCCAAAGCCGGATCGTCCGGGTTGCGCCCAAGCATGGCAATCCGTTCAGTAATACTTTCACGACTCCGAACAGGCAGGCTTTTCAACTCTTTGGATGCCTTGCGGACAATCATTACCTGGTAGCGCATGGGGCAATATAACCTTTTATAACCTATCTGGCAACAAGCCGGGTTGTGTTCGCGGCGTCTATGGTCAATTCAATACGTTTCAGCACCTCATGATCTGACATAGTGGTCAGCCCAAGTTCATTTGACCGAAACACATTGACAGTAGGTCGCACCCGTCCACAGCCGGGAATCCGTTCAACAAACGTCATCTTTCTGGGTTTTGACCATCCGTCATTATAAATCACCTTGTCGCCCGCGTGTAATCTTGTCGGTTTCATGCCTGCCCCCTGTTAATCGGGATCACGTCCGCGCCTTCACGCAGGCCATCCAGATAATCAGCCCAGTGCTGCATCAGCTTCACACGCTCCGGAAGGTGCCTGGCATGGTTGTATGCCCCTTTGATGGCGTTGCCCTCTTTATGGGCAAGCTGGCGTTCGATCACATCACTATCCCAGCCCTGTTCATGCAGCATGGTGGAAGCCATGGCCCGGAAGCCGTGGGCGCATATTTCAGTTTTATCGTAACCAATCCGCCGAAGTGAGGCGTTTACAGTGTTTTCACTCATTGGCCGGGAAGGATTGCGGATTGAAGGAAACACATATTTGCCCCTGCCGGTAAGCGGTTGCAGCTCTTTCAGGATCGCCAGCGCCTGCTTTGACAGTGGAACGATATGCATTGCTCGCATTTTCATTTTCTCTGCCGGTATGCGCCACTCTGCCGCGTCAAGATCAATCTCGGACCATTCAGCATGGCGCAACTCGCCCGGTCGCACGAACACATAGGGTGTGATCTGCAATGCACACTTCACAGCAAACGTGCCCTCAAAGCCCTGGATGGCCCTCAATAAAGCGCCTGCCTTTTTTGGATCAGTGATGGTTGAGCGATGCTTCACATTTAAGGGGATCAATGCACCTTGCAGCCCTATGGTCGGATCATATTTAATCTTGCCGGTAGCAATGCCATATCTGAATATCCGGCTGCATAGCATCTTGAGTCTATGAGCTGTTTCAATGGTTCCCCGTTTTTCTAGCCTTTGAACCAATGCCAGCACATCCGGGGCTTCAATGTCGGCAATAGGCAGAGAGCCAATCCAAGGGAAAATATGTTTATCCAATTTGGCCTGTGTGTTGATGATGGTTGTCTCTACCCACTGTTGTGATTGCTTGGCCATCCATTCGGTAGCTACGCCTTCAAAGGTTATAGCTTTCGATTCAGTAACGTTCTTACGTTTATCCGCTTGTTTCTTCTGACTGGGGTCAATGTTCTGTTCAAGTAGCTTTTTGGCCTGATAGCGCTTGTCGCGGGCTTCTTTCAGGCTCACAAACGGGAAAACGCCGATGGAAAGCGTCTTTTCCTTACCTTCAAAGCGATATTTCAGCTTCCAATACTTACCCCCTGGCTTCACCAGTAGGTACAGACCACCGCCATCAGACAGCTTGGTTTGCTTCTTGCCATCCGGAACCTTTGCAGCTTTTATCTTCACAACAGATAACGCCATATCAACACCGCCAATATTTGGGGGTTCTTTTTATGTTCAATACATAGGTAGAGCAAAAAGACCCCAGAAAGACCCCCGTTTTTTGGGGTTCCACCGGGGCATACTGGAACAGCTAGGGACAGAATGTCAAGGAAAAAGCCTGCAAACACTAGGTCTACAGGCCCTTATCTTCTCTTTTGGTTCCTATAGGAACCCAATGTTGGTACCGAAGACTGGAGTCGAACCAGCACGGGCGTGAGCCCACCAGCCCCTCAAGCTGGCGTGTCTACCAATTCCACCACTTCGGCATGCTCAGGTTTACGCGCATGGATTTTATTCGGCGCCAGGCAGATTGTCTGAAGCCGGCGCAGGCTTGTCGCTCTTTAGTTTGGACGGGTCAAAGCCTTCCTTCGCAGGCTCTGGCGAGCCGGCAGGAGTTGCAGGAGCGCTGTTAACAATCGCCCGATCTATCACCGAGCCTGAATGCTGCTGTGAAAAGAATGCCAGCGTCAAACTGGTGAGCATGAATGTGGCGGCAAGGCCGCCGGTCAGCTTGCCCAGAAACGAACCGGAACCACGGCTGCCAAACAGCGTCTGAGCGCCGCCGCCGCCGAAGGAAGCGCCCATGTCCGCACCCTCGCCGCGCTGAATCAACACTGCGCCAATAAGCGCCAGGGATACGATTACGTGTAAAATAACTAAAACCGTTGTCATGTTCTCTTCTCTCCCTGCTGCGCTAGCTGGCCGCAGCTTTCACAATGGCCATAAATGAATCGGCCTGCAAGCTTGCGCCGCCAACCAAAGCCCCGTCAACGCCCGGACATGCCAGCAGCGCCCTGGCATTATCCGGATTAACGCTGCCGCCATACAATACGCGACAATCGTGGCCCAGACGGGTTAATTCCTCATGAATGAAGGCGTGTGTCTCGGTAACCTGTTCAGGCGTCGCCGTCTTGCCTGTGCCAATGGCCCAGACAGGTTCATAGGCTACTGTCAGAGGGGCGCCGGCCGGGACGTCGGATAGGATCGCCAGTTGCGACTTCAACACCTCATTTGTCGCGCCGGATTCACGTTCGCCAAGATGCTCGCCAATGCAAAGAATAGGCTCCAGCCCGGCGCTCCGGGCGGCCTCCAGCTTCTTGCCGATTAATTCGTTTGTTTCGCCCATAATATCACGGCGCTCTGAATGTCCGAGAATGACATAACAGCAGCCGGCATCGCGCAGCATCATGGGCGAAATCGAGCCTGTGAAGGCGCCCTTCGGCTCATAATAAACATTCTGGGCGCCCAGCCTGACGTCCTTGTCGTCCAGCGCCGCAGAGACCGAGTGGAGCAGGGTGACCGGCGGCATGAGCGCAATTTCAACATGTTCCGGGAACATGTTCTCTTCCAGTTTTTCAACAAAATCCAGCGCATCGGACAGAACGCCGTTCATTTTCCAGTTGCCAGCAATCAAACAACGCCTGGAACTCATACCGATGCCTCCTTCATGATGATTAAAAATGGGGCGCGAATATTAGGAACATTCCACGCTTACGCAAGAAGAAATAGCTCACCCTTCGCCATTCAAGGCGCAGCAGGTAGGCTTCCAGGCTCTATGCAGGATGCAAGGCAATATGCCAAAAAGGCCCTGGGCCAGCACTTTCTGAGGGATAAGCAGGCCATACGCCGTATTGCCGAGGCTGTTCCGAAAGGAGCGTCGGCGCTTGAAATCGGGCCCGGGGCGGGAGCGTTGACGGAGTCCCTGCTGGCTCGGGTCAAGGCCCTGACCGTCATCGAAAAAGATGACCGCTTTGCTTTACACTGGCAGGGCGTCAGCGCATCCAACCCGTCGCTTTCAGCCATTCACGGCGATGTCATGGCGCAACTGAGCCAGGCCATGGCGTCACATTCACCTGACTGGATCGTGGGCAACCTGCCCTATAATATCAGCGGCCCGCTGACAGCGCAGCTTGTCAGCTTCGCCCTCGCCGGAGGCATGGTGCTGATGTACCAGCGCGAAGTCGCAGCGCGCATCGCAGCAGACGCCGGCACAAAAACCTACGGCGGCCTGTCTGTTCTGGCGCGCCATTACTACGATGTGAAGCGATTGATCACGCTGCCTCCCGGCGCCTTTGCGCCGCCGCCCAGGGTGCACTCAACCGTGTTATTGTTCACGCCGCACCATCGCACGCCGCCGTGCGATTTTGCCGCCCTGCAACAAACAGTGCGCCAGGGCTTCGCGCATCGGCGAAAAACCGTTGGCAACAATTTCAGAGGCAGGCTATGCGCAGAAGATTTCGCCTTGATTGACATCGACCCGGGACTGCGCCCGGAACAACTCGATTATGCGGCATGGGCGAGCATCGCCCTGTTGCAATTGGCTCAAGCGTAAGGTGTTTTCCGGGGGGCGTTATTGCTTCGGGTTCAGCCAGCGATCCAGTTCACCCTTTTTTTCCAGAGCATAGAGCTCGTCAAAGCCGCCGACATGGCGTTTGTCGATAAAAATCTGCGGGATCGTGCGCATGCCATTTGAGCGCCTTAGCATTTCAGCGCGCCGATCAGGCTGGCGCTGCACATTATACTCGCTGAACGCGACGCCTTTTTTCTTCAACAGGGACTTGGCCCGCATGCAGTAGGGACAGAAATCACCTGAAAATACTTCAACATTTGCCATAATAAATCCTATCTTTTTTGTGATGTGCGCGCCAATGACAGCGCCCGCACCGGCCTGCCCAGCTTCAATGCCGTCCTGGCGGCAAAATGCAGGGTTGCTCCCGTGGTCAGAATATCATCGACGATCCAGATACAGGCTTCTCCCCGCGCATACTTGCTACAGTCGTCGGCAAGGGCGAAAGCCTTACTCAGATTCTTTCGCCGGGCCGCGCCCGACAAAGATGATTGCCTGGCCTGATCTCCAACGCGCACAAGTATGCGCCAGTCCCACCGGCAGCCGATTTCATGCGCCAGCCAACGACACATATTGGCGGCATGATGCTGGCCGCTTTTGCGCATGCGCGACAGCGGCATGGGAACCGGAAGCAAAATGTCCTGCGCCGAAATATAAACGGTCAGGCGCGCCTTGGCGACTTTGACGAGCCAGCGGGCGGCGGCGTCCCTGCCATCCAGTTTCCACGCCAGAATCGCCTCGCGCACCGGGCCGGAATACTCATAAAGGCTGTGCGTCCGCTGCTGCGCCGGCGGCTTGCGCAGGCACTGTCCGCATGGCCCCGGCGACATATCGGGCGGCAACTCCCTGCCGCAATGCCGACAGGCGGCAAGCGGCCAGATGCGAATCTTTTCCAGACAGGGCCGACAACAGCCATTGTCATCGACAGGCGCTTGCTGGCAGAACAGGCAAACAGGAGGGAAGGCCAGCCTTCTGGCTCCGTTAACCCATGCGCCAAGGCCGGTTGACAGCTTATGCATAGCGACCAGCATGCCGGAGATGCCTGATTCCCGCAATTGGTTTGAACAAATTCCGGCAACGCGCCGACGCAGCTTCATCGCTTCAAAGCGAGATGGCGTCTTGATTTCCGTGGACGGGAAAACGCTGGTTAATTTTGCCGGCAATGATTATCTCGGCCTCAGTTGCCGCCCCGCCGTCTGCGCCGCCGCGCAAGGCGCGCTGGCTGAAGCTGTTGGCAGCGGGGCTTCAAGGCTGGTCTCCGGCGATGATCCGGCGCTGCGCCGGATGGAGGAAAAGCTGGCCGCATGGAAGGGCTTTGAGGCCTGCCTGATTGTCGGCTCCGGCATGCTGGCCAACATGGGCCTGTTGCAGGCGCTGGCGGAGCGCCGCACGCATATCTTTGCCGACCGGCTCAATCACGCCTCGCTGGTGGACGGGGCGCGCCTGTCCGGCGCGGCTACGCATCGCTTTGGCCATCTGGATACGCAGCAACTGCATCAGCTGCTGGAAAAGTATCCGGCTGAGAAACGCATCATTGTCTCCGATGGCGTGTTCAGCATGGATGGCGACTGCGCCGATGTCCCCGCCCTGATGCAACTGGCGGAGAGAGGCGATGCGCTGCTTGTCATTGATGACGCGCACGGCATCGGCACGGTCGGCGAGGGTGGCAGGGGGCTGACCTCCATGCATGCCATTGCCGGCCATCAGCGCCTGATCGAAGTGGGCGCGTTCGGCAAGGCGTTTGGTTCCTACGGCGCCTTTATTCTGGGCGCGCATGAATTGATTGAGGGATTGCGGCAACGCCTGCGCACGATGATGTACTCCACCGCCCCGCCCGTGGCCATGATCAGAGCGGCGGAGGCCGCCCTGGCCCTGATGCAAAAGGGCGAGCTGTTAGCGAAGCTGCGCAGCAATCTTGCCCATTTCAGGGCCGGCACGTTACGGCTGAACTTCATGGCGTCCGATACGCCCATCCAGCCGTTGCTGGTTGGCAGCGATGCGAAGGCGCTGGCGCTGGCCGCCGCGCTGAAAGAGCAAGGCTTTTTTGTTCCGGCAATTCGGCCGCCAACGGTGCCGGAGGGGACGGCCCGACTGCGCTTCACGCTGAGCGCGGCGCACAGCATTGAGCAAATCGACGCGCTGCTGGCCTGCCTCGGCGGCATCTCATGACGCCCCTGGCATTTCTGCACGGCTGGGCGCAATCGCAACAGATCTGGTTTCAGCAACGAGCGGACTTTGCCGATGCGCTGTTTCTCAATCTGCCCGGTCATGGCGGCGCAGCGGATGCGCCGGGCGATCACTGGGCGCAGCAGCTTGCCGACAAGCTGCCCGACGAGCCCTGCCTGCTCGTCGGGTGGTCGCTGGGCGGCATATTAGCGCTGCAGATCGCCCGGCTGTTTCCCCATCGCATCGCCGCGCTGGCGCTGGTTTCAACCACCCCGTGTTTTCGTATCAGGCCCGATTGGCCGTCGGGCTGCGACGATCAGCTCTTTGCCGCCTTTGAAGAGGCCGTGACCAGCGGCTCGGCCAGGCTGTTGAACCGTTTTTTCACCCTCATGCTGCATGGCGACGCATTAAGCCGCAGCGACTATAACGCACTGGCCAGGGCTGCGGTGGATCGGGCGCATCCGCCATCATCGCAGGGATTACGGTGCGGGCTTGAATTGCTGGGCGCGCTCGATCTTCGCCATGCTATCGCCGGGCTGGCCGCGCCGACGCTGCTGCTGCACGGCGAGCAGGATGCAGTCGTATCCATCCAGTCCGCCCGCTGGCTGGCTGAACGCATGGGCGAGAGTCGCCTGAAGCTGTTTCCCGACTGCGGTCACGCGCCTTTCCTGACCCATCCTGCGGCATTCAACACAGCCCTGAGCAACTGGCGGCAAACGCTGTGAATGCATCCCATATCAAAACCCGCCATGTCAGACGCGCCTTTTCAACTGCGGCCCGCAGCTATGACGCGCACGCCGTGCTGCAGCGCGAAATTGCCGACCGGCTTCTGGCGCACCTGTCATTCACCAGAATCGCTCCCGAACGCATCCTCGATATTGGCTGCGGCACCGGCTATTTCACCCGTCTGTTGCGCGGCAAGTATAAACACTCCACCATCGTCGCAGCAGACCTGTCCGAGGCCATGATGCAGGCGACCCGCCGTTCGCATGCCCGCCGCATGCCCTGGCGCGGTCGCCATCTGCATGCCGTAGCGGACGCCGTGGCGCTGCCGTTCAAAGCCGGAAGTTTTGATCTGGTCAGTTCGAATCTGACGATGCAATGGGTCGCCAATCCGCAACAGATGCTCAAGGAGATGCGCCGCGTTCTGGCCCCCGGCGGCCTGATGCTGTTTTCCACATTTGGCCGTCGCACGCTGACAGAATTGAGGCAGACACTGGCGCATATCGAGCCTGAACGCGCCGGCCATGTGCTGCCTTTCCCGGATGTCACGACGCTCGGCGATGCGCTGACGCGCCTGCCGGTTGAAACGCCCGTCACCGACGCCGACCTGTTTACGCTTACCTATCCGGACGCCATCAGCCTGATGCGTGAGCTTAAAGGCCTGGGGGCCTCGGCCTCGGCTATTCGCGGGCGCAAAAGCGGCCTCTACGGGCGTGCGCTGATCAGACGGATTGAGCAGGAATACAGCGCCCGACACAGCGTCGGGGAGGGTAAAATTCAGGCCACCTTCGAGGCGCTGTACGGGCAGGCGTGGCACGGCAAAGAGGGCCCGGAGCATCAGCATGGCTACATCCCCATTCAACAGGCCGGAGATCATGGGACGTAGTATTTTTATTACCGCGACCGACACGAATGCCGGCAAAACCCGGGTGACCGCCGGCCTGGTTCGCGCCATGCTGCAAGACGGCGTCTCGGCCCGGGCGCTGAAGCCGGTCGCCTGCGGCATGGATGCTGCGGGCCGCAATGCCGATATCGATGCGTTGCTAAAGGCGCAGCGCTTACAGCACATGGACGAGATCAACCTGTATCGCTTTCAACCGTCAGCCGCCCCGTCTCAGGCGGCTGCCGCCGGCGGCCTGAGCATTAATCCTGATCAACTCATTGCATGGTGCGCAGAACAAGCCGCCAAAGCGGACGTCTGCCTGATTGAAGGCGTAGGCGGGCTCATGGCGCCCCTGAGCGATGATTATCTGGTTTGCGACTGGATTGAAGCGATGCCCGAGGCGGAGGTATGGCTGGTTGTCGCTTGCAGGCTCGGCGCAATCAATCACGCCCTGCTGTCGCTGGACAAATTAAAGCGTCTGGACAGATCGCCCGCCCGCATCCTGCTGAATGCTGTAACGCCATCCGATGATTGCTGGCTGGAGCCCACCCGGCAGGCCATCGCCCCGTTTCTCTCCGGCGCCAGTCATGCCTGCGTCCTGACGCACGGCTCTGAAGTCCGCCCGCATCTTTGGCGAACATAACCGCTTATTATTCAGTGCGCATCCGACAAAGAGAATAGTCAAAAACTTTCACCGCAAAGTAGCAAAGTGACGCAGAGTAAAGATGCTTGATGGGAAACCTCCCATGGAATAAATCGCCGTCGTCTCATTGCCAGGCTTAACCGGCTCGTAAGATTATCATTGCTGCCCGGGACTCAGTTGCATGGCCGTCAATCCCTTTTCAGCCCGAAGCGAAGAACCGTGGCCCCATTTTCAGCGTGATTGATGCGGGAGGAGTCGAAAACAGGCGGCCCCTGCCTGAAACGGAGCTCGAAAAGGCGGCAGCGGTTCATTACAGCTTTTTGCCTGAATCCTTCAGCAATGATTTTCTGGACATTGCGGTATATTCACGACCATTCAGTAAAATCGGAGGGGATTATTACAGCATTTTCCCGATCGATGCGCGCAGACTGATTCTTTGCATGTGCGACGCCACCGGCCATGATGTTGCTTCGGCCTTGTTTGCGGCGCGTATTAACCCACGCAGCAGATATCAAACATCCGTGCGTTTTGATCGATGAGATTAATCGTTTTTTGTGTCACCGCCTGTCCCATAAAGGCATATATGCATCCTTCTACGCCATTTTTATTGGTATGGAACAGGCCAGCATGGATTATGCCGGCGCCGATCATCCGCCGGCGCTGCACTATCAGGCGCTGACAGGAACAATCGACCTGCTGCAATCAGAGACCGCCTTTGTCGGTATTGATCATCCGCTGTTGACGAGCAGCTCAATGAACCGGCATCGCCTGGCGGCAGGGGACAAGATTCTGCTTTATACCGACGGGGTCAATGAAGCTGCGGACAACCACGGCAAGATGTTTGGCACGCAGGGAATAAAACGGATTCTGAACGCCCGTCATGACTCCGGCAGCGCAGAGCTCAACAACGCTTTTGTCAACGAACTTACTCAAAGCGGGGACTACATCATCGGAGATGATATGATGTTGATGTCCGTCACCATCAAGAGCTAATCCGATTTTCCCAGGGTTATTTACTCAGCGCCCCTGTGCAAAAGTGCCCGTATCTGAGTAGTTACGGTTATTTCAGCTTTGCCCGGACGCTCTCCACCTTGTCCTGCATCGACTGATTTCTGTCAGTTCGCGTGCCCAGCCGCAGCGAAGAGCTGATGCGGACAGCGCCCAGTCTGTGAACTTCTTCATGGCAATGTTTGATGGCCGCCATGACATCATCCCACTCCCCTTCAATGTTTGTCCCATAGGCGTGCAACTGCGGGTTCAGGCCGGCATCGCTAAAAATGCGCTCGCAGGCGGCAACGTATTTTGAAACGGAAAGCCCGACTCCGATTGGCACCAGGCAAATGTCTGCAATCACTTTCATAATTTCCTCCTGAATCGCTGCAAGGCATGCAGCAGCCTTAGTTTCAACCCCGAATTTTTTAGCCGCAAGGCAATATATTCGTGCAACTTTCTATAATCGGTTCGCTTGAGGCTCTCAAATTCGGCGCCGAAGAAGTTATCCCGCTGATGAACCACTCTGGCCTTAGCGGAAATGCTGTGATGCACAGGCGGGGGCAGCAGCATCAACATCTCGACGCTGTCTTGCAGATTATAGCCCTCAAAGCCGTGAAACACATTAATGCCTACGCCGGCCAGTGAGATGTCCGTCGCCGCAATCACCTCGATAAAATTACTGCCCATAAGATCAATTCTTATGGCATGCCCGGCTTCCGGCGACACGCGGATCACCCGTCTTTTGCCCGCTTGACTGTTGCCTCTGAGAATCAGGTCGCCCGGCATTGCAATCTCCTTGAAGCCTGACCATAAACAGACAATGTCCGCCAGGCAAGAGCAGAGCCCGGAATCGAGCAGGCGCTTGAGATTGTATCGGATAACAGACTGAAATATATGGAGGCCTGGAATGAATTCTTTGGCGGTTGATGAATCTGCATATAGTGCCGTAAGCGTATGCATTCATGATGGCGATATTGATTTAACGCTAATTGAACTGCCATCGCAATGGATGCATCAGGGTGCGGGAGCGAAACTACCCTGTGGTTTTAGCATGATATGATCGATTTCAGCGGACTGATTTCTCAACTCTTTTCCACTTACTGGTGGCTGCTGCCGCTGTTTATCGTCGCGGCTCTGTTCAAATCCGCATGGTTCAAAGGGTTCATCGGCGAAGTGATGGTCAATCTTTCTGACCTTTTGTTTCAGAGTGAATCACTACTGTCCCAACGTTATAAATAAAACACATCACAAAGTATTATAATC
>CAYTFI010000047.1:0-12010 GCA_964437065.1 uncultured Zetaproteobacteria bacterium
AAGGGTGAGGGACATGGATGTCCCGAATCAATCATCACGGCGATTCACAAATAACCCGGGTTAGTAATCGCGCAGCATTTGTTCAAATTCAGAAAGCGAGCGCTCAAAGGCCGGGCGCTCAAACAGGCGATCCATATAAGCTTCAAGATGATTCCATGGCGCGGTGTCCACGCCCAGTGAAGACAGGCGCCACAGAATCGGCATCAGCGTAATATCAGCCAGCGTGTATTGCTCGCCGATAAAATACTCCTGCCGGGCAAGAAATGCATTCAATGAACCCAGATAGGCGGCGAGCTTCTTCACCGCATCCCTCTTCTTGCGCGGATTCTGGGTCTCGACATAAATCGGAAACAGCTCTCTCTCCAGTTGCAGCACAGCCAGGCGCATCTGGGCGCGTTCGGCAGGAGAGCCGGGCTTGAGCGGCGGATGCGGGTACCGCTCGTCCAGATATTCGTTCACCACGGAAGACTCAAAAAATACAATATCGCGATCAATAACCGTGGGCAGTTTGCCGTAAGGATTCAATTTCAGAAAATCAGCCGGCAGATCATCCGCATCAAGCTCCACAGTCGTCACCGGCAGCTCTTTTTCAGCCAGTACGATGCGGGTGCGATGAGAATTCGGGCAATGCGGATCGGAATACAGCGTGATCATTTAAACCTCCAAACGAAAAATGAGCCGTTAAACCCAAGATCCGACATTGACATTGGATACAGCGTGTAATCATTTGGTTGGCATGGTGTTTCGAAAAAATATGCTGTCACCTCGCTGGTGATAAGTGGTTTTTCCGGAATGCCAGACGAATCAAAGGGTTGCTGCATGTGCCGCATGTCAATGTCGGATCTTGGGGTTAAAGCGGCGGCGCAGTATAACGGCAGCCGGAAATAAATAAAGCTTTTTTCTATTTCTTATGTTATTTCAGTGATTTAGAGCAATTGTCCGACACCATGAAAACCGGGTTGGCGGACACTTTTGCACAGGGAGGCAGATTACCTCCCTGCAATGCTTTGCCTGATTCCATACACGAGATCCTGCCTTTGTTTTGCCATAACCATGGTGGACCAGTAGCAGCCCGGACAGTCCGATACGGCATCCCACCACTCGCTGATAAATTGCTCATATGCTGAAGCATCCCTGAAATCGAATATGGAATATTTCGACGCAATTTCGCCTCTGAAATTGATGCAGTTCATAATGCTTCCATCGGCGTCGATAAACAGTCTCGGGGGATTCGGACTCTTCTTTTCCGTATAACATTTCCAGTTGCAGTCTATGCCAAAGCCGGTCATGTTTCTGATGTAGTCTTCGGTCGGTAGGATAAGATCGCCCCTCTCTTTCATCATCAACAGTTCATCGACAATCTCTTCCAGCCTGCCCTTGTGCGCCGCTGTCAGCCTGTAGCTTTCATCCGCCTTTTCAATTTCACCCCAGTTGTCTCCCTTGCCCCATACGATCGGACATATGCTTGTCCACAAGCCGTCGTCATTAAGACGTCTGACGACAGACATGACATTGTCGATGTTGCGACCGTTGATAACAATGTTTCCGCATAATTCCGGCACGCCGCGCGCTTGCAGTTTTTTTAACATTTTCAGACCGGCATCCGATTTCCTGAGGATGCCCTTATCATCGGCGCCTTGCTCAAGCACATCCACGCTTGCGACAAATGTTTTCAATCCTGCGGCAACGAGTTCATCAAGTTTGCGGTCATTAAAAATCGAATTGGACACAACTGAATAGCGCATGGATGTCCTGTTGTTGAGATGACTGATCATGGCGCCGAGCCCTTTCAGAATCGTGGGCTCTCCGCCGGCGATATTAACAAACCGTATGCCGAGACTGTCCAGTATGTCGAAAGCCTCTATCCACTGTCCGGTTGTCAGCTCCCGGGGAAACCTGGTCTTGATGATCTTGCAGTACTGACAGCTGATATTACATTTTCGTGTAACATATATTGAGCTTTCAATAATTTTCAGATTCGAGATTTCCGCAGGGGTTATGTCAAATGCATCCCACAGCGCATCCCGATTCGATGATGCTTGAAGCTTGTCCGCCATCTGGTTCTCCACTATTTTATTGATGTCTTGCAACTATTCTCAGCCCATCCCCGACCGGCCCGATTAACATGAAACAAACAACGCGCCTGCATGATTTTTTCCACCCTGTGATTGATTGGACTATCGCGCCTTGTGAAGCAACACCCATTGCTTCACAAGACTTGCTTATCACGGGGTGGAAAAAATCCATGCGCGTTAGGCTGAAGCATCGGCCAGAGTCGCCCGGGCAGTTGCGATCATCGCCCCCAGCCCGCCGACCAGACCGCCGCCGAACATTAATGGCAACAGCAACCGCCAGATGCCCAGATCTATCTGCAAAGTGGCGAACCACTCGTCTGTCGCCCAGACCAGGGGCCAGAGCAGCAGCCATGCCGCTATGCCGGCGCCGGCGCCCAGCAAAACGCCTTCGAGAATAAATGGCATGCGCACAAACCACTCGCGCGCGCCCATCAAACGCATCAAATGAATCTCGTCAATCCGCGCCAACAGCAGCATGCGCAAGGTGTTGGAGATAATCAGCGCCATCGCCAAAGCCATGACCAATGACGCAAACCAGGCCAGATAGCCCGCCTGCGTCAACCAGTGATGAACCTGCGCCAGATTAATTTCATCTTCATTGATGCTGGCCCCGTATCGTTCGGCGACATCGCGAATATCTGCAAACAGAAACCCCGGTTGATCTTTCTCCAGCGCCAGCTCGAAAGTAATCGGCAGACGCTGCGCCAACTCCTTCTGGTTCAACCCGACGCCCTTCAGCCAGTTGCTCATCCAGCTTGCCGCCTCCTGTGCTGAAATCCTACGCACCGACGCAACCTGATCAATGGCGGCCAGCGCCCGACCCAGCTTTTTACTCTCGACCTGTTTGCCGGGATCAATGTAAACATGCATGCGAATTTCCTGCTGCCAGCCGCCCGCCCACTGCCCTGCCGCCTGCATCGTCAACCACATCGCGCCCAGAGCCCAGAGCGCAATACAGACAATGATCAGGGCGAGCATCTGGTGGATGCCAAACGGGGGCAGGTTAAAACCGCCCGGCAGCCGCGGACGAACAGAATCGGGGCTGCCGGCGCTCACACACCGCCTCCGGCCAGAGAACCGGCGCGCAACTGAATCACCCGGCCCGGATGCGATTCAAGCAAATGCAGATCGTGCGTCGCCATAATAACGGTGGCGCCCTGACGGTTCAGAGCCATTAAATAATCAAGCACGCGCCGCGCCGTATCGACATCGAGATTCCCGGTCGGCTCATCGGCCAGGATAATGGCCGGATTTGCCGTCATGGCGCGCGCAATCGCCACGCGCTGCTGCTCGCCGCCGGACAGCGCCTGCGGATATGACCACAGGCGATCAGCCAGCCCGACATAGGCCAGCACCTTGCGCACGCGGGGGATCAGGCGATCGATCTTCCAGCCCTGCACACGCAGAGGCAGCGCAACATTTTCAAACACGGTGCGCACATTCAACAGCTTGTGATCCTGAAAAATAATGCCGGTGCGCCGCCTTAAATCACGAATTTTTTTTTCACTCGCCTCGCGCATATCCGTTTTCTGCACGCTTAGCATGCCCGATGACGGCCTGACAGCGCCGTAAAACATCCGTAACAGGGATGATTTACCCGCCCCGCTCTCGCCAACCAGATAAACAAATTGCCCCTGAACAATATCCAGCGTCACGCCGGAAATGGCCGTCTTGCCTGTTGAATAGCGCAACATCAAGCGCTGCATCTGAATAACGGCCTGTTTTTCTTCCATGCTGCAACGGTAGCCGCGCTACAGGCCGATGTCATCCATGCGCTGCATCACCGATGCGCTGCTGACAAACACAGAGAAAATAATCAATATACGGACATGCAGATTAAATGCCCTCACTGCCGGACAGGCTATGAAATTAGCGACAGGATCAGCGGCGCAACAATCATTTGCCACCGCTGCGGCGTTGAATTTTCTCAAATGGATCTGTTCGACGCCGACACGCCAAATGCGGTCGCCGACACATTTTTACCGACCTCGGAACAAGATGAAAAGCTCAATCGACGGGAAACGCCTTCATCGTCCCCGCAAGCCGGTGAAAGCGTGCAGGAAGCAGTTGGACAGCCGGGAAGATTGTCGCTGCCGATGCGCAAAAAGGCGCGAATACTGCCATGGTTTATATTCATGCTGACGCTGGCGACCGCTGGCAGTTTCTGGCTGCAAAAGGAAAAGTGGCTGGACAATCGCTGGCTGCGCAGCACCCTGATCAACCTGGATATTCCGATCCCGCTACGCGATAAAGACTGGCTTGTCATACCCGAAAGCGTGCATGCCGAATGGATTTCCCGCGACGATGGCAGCAAGGCCATGTTGATCAGGGGACGTGTAAAAAACCTGCTGTCCAGCGAGTTGCCGGTTCCTGTGATTGAAATAAAATTCTTCTCGATCGAGCAGGCCGACAAGGTGATTGGCAATCGCCGCCAGAGAATCACCCTGCAACCGGGCATGCAGAACATTAAACATGCGCCGTTCGTTGCGCCTGCCCCGGATCCGACGCCTGTGGCGCCGGAAGGCGAACGCGAATTCCTGTTTCTGCTCGAATCCACGCCTGAAAACATCGGCGACTTTACGCTCGCCGCTCATGCCCGGTAAGCGTGATTATCCACAAGAGCTGACACAGAACGCAGCGACAGTCCGGGCAGCTGCTTCGACCCTGCCCCAGTGGTTGCCTCGAATACAGGGAAAACGGCGCGATTTACTGATGGACAAGCGCCACTGCCTGAGCGGCAATGCCCTCCTTGCGTCCCGTAAAGCCCAGATGTTCAGTTGTCGTCGCCTTGATATTCACATCATCCTCGGCTATGCCGAGCGCATCGGCAATCCGCCGGCGCATCTTCATCACATACGGGGCGAGCCGGGGGACTTGCGCAATAACGGTGGCATCGACATTGCCGACCGCCCACCCGCGCACGCGCAACTGCGCCATCACATCGGCCAGCAACAGCATGCTGTCGGCGCCGGCGTAATGAGGATCGTCATCGGGGAAGTGATGGCCGATGTCATTGCGTCCGATGGCGCCCAGCAGTGCGTCGCACAGCGCATGAATCAGAACATCCGCGTCGGAGTGCCCCGCCAGACCCTTTTCGCAGGGTATGACGACGCCGCCGATAACCAGCTTGCGTCCGCTTGCAAAGGCATGGACGTCAAAGCCCTGGCCGACCCTGATTTTCATTCGCTGTCACCCAACTGGCCCTTGAGCCAGCGCATGTCCTGCTGCGTTGTAATCTTGCGGTTCATGACATCCCCCCGACTTATATGCACTGCAAAACCGGCGGCTTCAAGCAGGGAGGCGTCATCGGTGTGCAAATGCAAACGATCCGACTGCGACAAAATCGCCTGCTCAAACCACTCCCGGCGCGCCACCTGCGGGGTCTGCACTGCCCTTAAATGACTGCGATGAAGCGTCTGCAGCACTTTTCCGTCATCATCCACCAGCTTTATCGTATCTGCCAATGGCAGGC
Organism: uncultured Zetaproteobacteria bacterium; assembly: GCA_964437065.1. Lineage (GTDB taxonomy): Bacteria > Pseudomonadota > Zetaproteobacteria > Mariprofundales > Mariprofundaceae > Mariprofundus. The sequence continues at coordinate 5,548 of CAYTFI010000047.1, forward strand.
CCGGCACTGCTGCGCCAACGCGCTCGGCCACATCAATAACATCGGCCAGCAGAGCCCGGCCCGGCAGCGGTCGCGCGGCATCATGCACGCCCACAAGCTCAACAAACTTCGGCAGGGCGGCCAGTCCGATCTGCATGGAAATCGAACGCTCCGCCCCGCCGCTGACAGCAGGCAGCAGCTCAAAGGGAAAATCAACGCCGGCGATAATATCTGCAAAATGGCTGTCATCCGCTGCAATCACAGGCTGCACTGCGATAATGCGCGGCTCGACCGCCAGATGTTCAAGGGCATGCAGCAGCAGCGTCTTTCCAGCCACCGAAACATACTGCTTGGCAATGTCGCCGCCAAAGCGGCTTCCGCCGCCTGCCGCCAGTAACAGCACGCCCACATCCATTTCCCGATTGTGCTTGTTTGCGCCATGCGGTCAATATCCGCAGCAACAATGGCTTCAACAGCACAGCTCGCTGAAGTGCGATTTGAGTGCGACAGGCCGTTTATCAAAGTGGACGACTGAGAAATGCAGGATAGCTTGCCACGCCATGCTTCATCCACGCAGGCTCTTTTTCTTCGCCCCCCTATGCTTTCTGCTGTTGACATCGCCGGCGGCTTTCGCGGCGCCCGTGGATATCACAGCCGATGAAATCAGCCGCACGGTCGATGGCGTCGTGCTGGCGCGCGGCCATGTCGTCATCAAGCGTGAATCGGACACTCTGATGGCTGATGAAGTCTCATATCGCACGAAACAGCATGTGCTGCAGGCCAAAGGTCATGTTGTGATCAAATCGGATAAGGCCTCAATCCAGGCCGATGAGGCCATCATGAATACAAACAGCAAGACCGGAATTATGCGCAAGGCTGTAATCACCCTGCCCGGCGGCGAGCGGCTGACGGCAGAGCGGGTAAGGCGCATCGACGACCAGACGTATGAAGCTGAAGAGCTGTTTTTCTCTTCCTGCCCGATTGATCAGGAGTCATGGCGCATTGCCGCCAAAAAGGCCGTGCTTGATCAACAGGACGGCAGCCTGACCGCCAGTCATGCCCGCTTTGAACTGTGGCAAATCCCTGTGCTTTATTCACCATGGTGGCAACAACCGCTCAGAAGAAAGTCCGGGCTGCTTATCCCCGTTATAGGCACCGGGAAACGTCGCGGAACAGAATTGACCATCCCCTATTACCTTGCCCCGGCGGCCAACTGGGACGCCACATTGACGCCGCGCTGGATGAGCGCGCGCGGTTTCATGGGCGAGACCGAACTGCGCCATGCATCTGCTTTCGGCAGGGAGCAGATCAATGTCGCCGGCATCAATGATTCCGTTACAGGCAGCAACCGTGGCCGGCTGCAAGGACAAATACACTGGCGTCTGCCGGCAAACATGCATGTGGATGCGCTGGCTGACCATGTCAGCGACCATGACTATCTGGCTGATTACTCCAGCGACGCCGATGTCAGCAAACGCTACCTGCAAAGCCGGGCCACGCTATCCCAGTTCGCCCGCTTTGGCGCAGTTGAAGGCGACTGGGCGCTGACGGCCAGACATCAGCAGGATCTGACCCTGGCCAGCAATGCGACAACATTGCAAATACTGCCGAGACTGGAAACTCGCCTGCTGTGGTCGGCGCTGCCGAATATTAAGCTTCATTTTGACCAGCAAAGCACCCGCTTCGACCGCCTTGCCGGCGTAGATGGCTGGCGCATGGATTTGCATCCCTATATTGAAATACCATGGCAACTGGCCGGCGGCGGCATCACCGCCTCTCTGCAGGCAGGCGTCCGCCATACCCGTTACTGGCTCACCACATCGCCGGCAGTAAAGGCGACTCCGACCCGCACAACTCATGAGTTCAGCCTGGAGGTTCGCGGTGATTTTGAACGTTTCGACAAACAGCGTCGCTGGCGGCATTCGGTTTCTCCTGTCGTTCGCTACGATTTTATCGACGCCCCCAATCAGGCCGCCCTGCCCAATTTTGACTCGGCCTTTGGCAGTCTGACCTGGAGCAATCTGCTTTCGGGCAACCGTTTCTCGGGCTTCGATCGCATTGAACGCACCCGTCGAATCAGCCTGCTGGTGGAAAACCGGCTGCAACACAAGCCGGATGCAACATCTCCGGCCCGCGATGTTTTCATCCTGCGCACCGGGGCATCCTACGACATGCATCGCGAAAGCGTGGACGCCGCCATACAGGCCACGCCTACGCGGGCCATTTCAAATCTGCTTGCTGAAGTTATCTGGCGCCCTGTTTCCGGCGTAAGCTTTTCCGGTAGCGGGCAATACAACCCGAATGCGCGTTACTGGGCTACGCTGTATTCACAAATTTCTCTCTCTTCGGCTTCCGGACACAGCCTGAATGCCAGCTACCAGTTCACCGACGCCCGCTTTTCAACAGAATCCCAGTTGCTTGATGTTTCAGCAAGCCTCTCCATTGGCGGGCGCTGGCAGGCGACAACAAACTGGCAATACGACAACATCCTGAAGCTCACGCAACAAACAACAGCGGGCCTGCAATATCGCCATCCCTGCTGGTTGCTTGGCGTGGTTGCATTCCGCCTGAATCGCCCCAGCGGAACATCCAGCGCATCCGATTTTGGCTTCCGCATCTTGCTTGATTTCAAAGGGCTGGGTAGCGTCGGCTCGTGATTATCCCCGGAAACCTTGGTTGGAAGAGAGTGCAGGGCGTAACGGAAAAAATTACCGTCGCCTTAACATGAAACAAGCAACGCGCCTGCATGGAATTTTCCGCCCTGTGATAATGTTTCATATCACGGGGTGGAAAAATCCATGCGCGTTAACTGTGATAAGCACTATTCCGTTTAGAAAAGCAAATCGAAAGCTTGCGTCATGCAGGCGCCGCCAACTAAAGTTTACAGGATTATTGATAAAGTCGTAAAAAGCCCATGCCTGAGTACGAGCAAGCTTTTTATTGCAACAGGGTTGTTTCCCGCCTTGTCACGCTATTATATTTTACCGGAGGGGTCATGCGTTTTGCCGTCATGCTTGCAAGCCTGTTATTCATTATGCCGTCGGCGCAGGCGGAAACTATTGATTCCATTGCGGCAGTCGTCAACAATGAGGCAGTCACCTGCTACGACGTTGAACAGGATGCGAAGGGCATATTAATGCAACTGCGTCAATCCGGCTCCGCTAAATTGCCATCATCTTCCGAACTCAGCAGTCGCGCCCTGAAAGGACGCATTATCAAAGCGCTGCAACTGCAAGAGGCGCGCCGGCTGGAATTGACGGTGAGCGATGAGGAGTTGAGTAAAACTATTGACGGCATCGAAACAAAAAACGGGCTGTTGCCCGGGCAACTGGAAGAGATCGTAAAGCAGCAGGGTCTTGATTTCAATGAATACAAGAAGAATATGCGCGATCAGCTGATGATCAGCAAACTGATCAACATCGCCGTTCGCAGCAAACTTCAGATCAGCGATGACGCCCTGCACGAATATTACGACAAATACATCGCCAACCCCGAACCGCGTCGCGAAGTGCAGCTGGCGCAGATTTTTCTGGCCCTGCCAAATGAGCCCACGCCTGAACAACTCACTGAAATCCGCAACAAGGCCATCAAGTTACGCGCCCGCGTTGTCGCCGGCGGCAATTTCGCCCGGCTGGCGGCGTTGCACTCGGATGCCCCGGACAGCCAGCAGGGCGGCATTATGGGATGGTTCAAGCCGGGCGGCATATCGCAACGGTTTGCCTCGGTCGTTGAGCTCCCAACCGGCAAAGTTTCCGAACTCATTCGCTCTCCGGCCGGGTTTCATATGATCAAGGTGCTTGCTGAGCGCTGGAAAAAGCCGGATTCCCAGGGTGAAAGCCATGATGAGGTGCATGCCCGACATATCCTTCTCCAAATTCCGAAATCCGCTGACCAGGCTACCCGTTCCAAAATCAACAAGCGGGCTCAGGAAATCGCAAGTGAAATGCAGGAAGCGGATGACGAAGCGTTTGCAACCCGCGCCAGGGAGGCGTCACAGGGTCCGAGCGCCAGCCGGGGCGGCGATCTTGGCTGGTTTAAGCACGGCATGATGGTTGCGGCCTTTGAGGACGTTGCATTCAGGCTCAAGCCGGGCGAAACAAGCGGCGTCGTCAAATCACCATTCGGACTGCACATTATTCGCGTTATTGGCAAACGCCATATTGATCCCAACTCCTTCGAGGCGAATCGCGAAAATATTGTGCAAATCCTCAGCAAAGCGGAAATGCAGGAACGCCTGCCGCGGTGGCTGGCGGAGCTGACTGCCAAGGCGAACATTGAAAGGCGAAAATGCAGTGATATCGAGGTCAAGGCGCCTGCCGCGATCCGACCGGCGCAGCCAGCCCCCGTCGCCGAATCCGACACCCTGCCTCCTGCCGCTGCGCTGGATCACTGGGCCAGGGCCTGGAGCAACAAAAATTTACCCGCGTATTTCTCCGCCTATTCAAGGCATTTTGATCCCGGCAGGCGCTTTGCCTCCATTGCCCGGTGGAAGGCATACAAAAAGCGCGTGATCTTAAACAAGCGCTTTATTCGTGTCACCGTGAAAGACCTGACCTCTTCCCCGATAGATGATACGCATGTGCGCCTGAAATTTGACCAGTTCTATGAGTCCGGGCGCTTGAATGAACATGATCGCAAGGAAATCATCATGGAAAAAACTGCCGACGGATGGAAAATTATCAGCGAGAGAATCATCTCCTGAATCGACGACGGCAATCGCTCAATTGATTTCAGACTTTGCATGAAACCGCTGCTTGTAACCGTCGGTGAGCCTGCCGGCATTGGCGCGGATTGCATTCTGCGCGCCTGGCAACAGCACCCCGAGGCCTTTTCAAACGCCATTATTTCAGCCCCGGCCAGCTGGCTTCATGAACGAGCCGGGCAAATCGGCGTCGCAGCCCGGATTCAAGAGCATGATGAGTTGGCCAAGGCTCAGGCGACAGGGGCCATGCTGCGCTGCTGGAACCCGCTGCCGGGCGACATTGCAAGCAGGTCGGAATACGAATCTGTCAGGCCGGGACAGCCCTCATTGGCCACTGCCGGGGCGGTGATTCACTGCATTGAATCGGCAGCCCGCGCCTGCCTGAACAAAGAGGCGGCGGCCCTTGTAACCGGGCCGATCGAAAAAGCGGTTCTGCGCCGGAGCGGCTTTGGCTTTCCCGGACACACGGAGTTTCTGGCGCATTTGGCGGCGGATAGCGACTTTGTCATGATGCTCGCCAGCGAACAGCTGCGGGTTGCATTATTGACAACGCATCTGGCCCTGCGCGACGTGCCGGCGGCGCTGTCAACAGCGGCCACACTGGATTGTCTGCGCATTGTTCATCGGGAGATGCGGCATCGCTTTGGCATCGACGCCCCCCGGCTGGGACTCTGCGCTCTGAACCCCCATGCCGGCGAGCAGGGTCACTTTGGCCGGGAAGAGATAGAAATACTGGCCCCGGCGGCAGCGGCAGGGCGCAGGGAAGGCATCGACGCATCAGAGCCGTTGCCTGCCGATACGATTTTCTCTGCCGCAATGCGCAAGAATTTCGATGCCATCGTGTGTTGCTATCACGATCAGGCCCTGATCCCGATTAAAGCTCTGAGCTTTGGCAATGCGGTCAACGTCACGCTCGGGCTGCCATTTATCCGCACCAGCGTTGACCACGGCACGGCGCTGGATCGTGCAGGATCGGGTCAGGCGTCGTACAATAGCCTGCTGGCAGCCATCAGGATGGCAAAACAAATGAGCGGGTAATGGAGGCGACTGTGCAGGCAACCCGGCTTTCCGGTCAGATTTTACTGGCCTCCCCATCTTTGCGCGATCCTAATTTCGCCAATGCGGTGGTATTGATTTGTCACCATGACAGTGAAGGCTGCATGGGGCTGGTCATCAACCGACCCGGCAAAATCAGTCTTCTGGACGTGCTGAATGATCTTGGCTTTCAAGCCGGAGACGGCGAGCGGAAAAACAATCCGGCCTCACAACGGGTTTTTGAAGGCGGGCCGGTAGATAGCTTCCGCGGCTTTATCCTGCACGATGGCTGGCACATTTATGAATCGACGATGCAGATAACGCCTGAACTGCATTTAACAACATCAAACGATGTTCTTGAAGAGCTGGCGCATGGCGATGGTCCGGAACATTATTTGATGATGCTGGGTTATTCCGGCTGGGGCGCGGGACAGCTGGAGCAGGAATTATCGAATAATGACTGGCTCATCGCCCCGCTCAGCGACCAAATCATTTTTCATGAATCTCCCGAGCAACGATGGAACTTCGGCGCCCGCTGCATGGGCTTCGATCGAACCCGACTGTCCAGTCAGATTGGCCATGCGTGAGAAGAAATGAAGTCGAAAGGCGCAAAGCAAGGCCGCCTAACGCGCATGGATTTTTCCACCCCGTGATAAGCAAGCTTTGTGAAGCAATGGGTGTTGCTTCACAAGGCGCGATAGCTCGTTCAACCACAGAGCAGAAAATTCCATGCAACCGCGTTGTTTG
>CAYTFI010000048.1:0-11955 GCA_964437065.1 uncultured Zetaproteobacteria bacterium
CTTGATATCCTCTTCAGCAATGCCGATGCCGGTATCCGAGACGCTGATTTGCAGATAGGTCAGTTCCGGTTGCAGCGGCTGCTGCGGTTGCGCCCCGGCTTGCGCGCCGACCGCCTCGCCCGCCACTGTATCGGCCATGAGACTCACCACGCCCTTGTCTTTGGTGAATTTAATTGCGTTGGAGAGCAGATTATAGATCGCCTGCTTGACCTTGCGGCCATCCATATAACAGGGCTCAAGCGCTTCGCCCAGATCACATTCAAGCTGAATATGATGCGTCGCCGCCTTCTCCTTGATGATGGACACGCTGTTGCGCAGCATATCGGTGACATTCACCGCCTCAATATTCAGTTCCATCTTGCCGGCCTCGATCTTGGAGAGATCGAGGATATCGTTGATCAGGGAGAGCAGATGCTTGCCGCTGCTGAAGATGTCGCTCACATACTCCAGCTGATCCTTGTCCAGCTCTCCGATAATGCCGTCCTTCAACACCTCGGAAAAACCGATGATGGCATTGAGCGGCGTGCGCAATTCATGGCTCATATTGGCCAGGAATTCCGATTTCATGCGGCTGGCCTGTTCCAGCTGTGCATTTTTATGCCTGATCTCGTCACCGTGCGTTTGCAGTTGCTCGGCCAGATCGGTCAGCGCCTGATGCTGGGCTACATTATATAATGTAACGCCCAGCTGGCTTGTCAGGCGTTCAACAAACTGACGATCCAGCTCAATCGGGGACTTGCTGCAGGCCAGCGCCAGCACGGCCAGCGAGCGCCCCTGATAACAGACCGGAGCGATAATCACTGCGGCGGGTGCAAATGATAACAGGCCGGCGTCGATGGAAAGGATGCGGGCGTCGGCCATCTCATCGAGAATCGTTAACCTGCCATCCCTGAGCGCCTGACCGATCACGCCCTCGCCCAGCTCAAAGCTGTGCGGCAATGTGCTGTTTATGCCATGATCAACTGACAGCTTCAGCTGACCTGACCACTCATCATATATATAGATGGCCGAGGCAGGGAATGGGTGTTGCTCCGCAAGCACAGCAAGCATGCCGGTCAGCATCTCATCCTGGTCAAGGCTTCCTGAAAACAGGCTGACAATCTTGGCGTAACTGGATTCATAACGATTGCGCATGGCGATTTCGCGATTTTTTTCCACCATCGCCTCCTCAGCCTGTTTGCGTTCGGCTATCTCCTTTTCAAAATCCTCACGCGAGGCCGTGGCCGATTTCAGATTGGCGGCCATCGCATCAAAGGCGCGCGACAGTTTGCCGATCTCATCTTTCCTGTCGGTGCCCACCCTGTACTCGAGATTGCCCGCTCCGATAATCGCTATGCCGTCTTGCAGCGCCTGGATCGGTTTTGAGAATGTTCTGGCGATGCCTATGGCCAGAAGGACCATGGTGATCAGCAAAATGAATCCGATGACAAAGGCAATCTCTCTCAATGTTTTAATAGATTGAAAGGCTTCCGTAGCATCAATCTTTGTCACCATGCCCCAGCCAAGGGAGGGGAGATAGCGCCAGCTGGCAATCACTTCAACGCCCCGATAATCCGTTGAGAGCCCGGAGCCGCTACTGCCCTGCACAGCCTCCTGAACAGGCAATGCATTTTTATGTCCGAATTTTGCCTTTCGGTGCATGGCGGCCATCGGGTCATGGCGAAGCGTATTCAGGAACAGGGCGTGATCGCCCATATTTCGGGCAATGAGCGTTTCGCCGCTATCTCCCAATCCCGTCGTTTGCTGCACCAGCGCATGCACGGGCTGCATGTCTATCTCCAGAGCCAGAACGCCGATAAAGCCGCCGTCCAGGCCAAACAGGGGCGCGGTAACCAACATCTCGAAATCTAAATCGAATGCCGCCCCGGCGCCGGCGAATTCCTTTTTTACTTCTATGATATTACTGATATAAATCCGTTTCCGGCCCTCTTCGAAGGCCTGCTTGTTGATCAGAGGCTTATCCATATCCACCTCTGCATGCGCCTGATTCGTTACATAGACCACCTTGCCCTCAGGAGAGAGCAGCATGATGTCGGCGAATTCCTTAACCTTTTGCAGCGTCTTGAGCTGGCTATCGAGATTTTTCCTGGCCCGGATATAGGCCGGATTCTTTCTGTCATCGGCAAAGCGCGTCACCAAAGGCAGATTGCTTTTTATATTGAAATAATCCTGGGCGATGGCTGCATCTTTTTTTATTTCATCCATAAACGCTTCGATCGCGGCCGCCTTAAGATTGGCGATGCTATCCAATTGCGCTATGCGGTTTTCCTTCAGCGATGTTTCGGCCTGATTGAGAAACAGGCCGCTGATGACAAACAGAGGGATAAGGGACAGGCTCAGGAAGGTGATGATGAGTTTCTGTTTGATATTCATTTCCGTCTCCCCCCTGCAGCGCCTCTCTGGCAAGCGTGTGCGTGAGTTGATTTTCCGCTCCGGCCATGCGGCGGAAAGCAACCCGCCGGATGGAGCGCACAGAGGCGCAGCGCGCGAACGGACGGCAAATCAATCATGGCGCATGCCGCTCACTAGCAGTTCCTCTACCTGCCGGATGAATTCCGGAACTCTGAGCGGCTTGGAAATGTAGGCGTCAAAGCCGGATTCCAGCAGATCATTTTCATCACCGGGCATAGCCATGGCGGTAAGCGCGATAACCGGAATATGCTGTGTGCTTTTTTTCTTACGCAACCTGTGCAGAGCTTCAACGCCACCCATGCCCGGCATCATGATATCCATCACAATCAAATCCGGCGGCGACTGCAAGGCATTGCTGAGCGCCTCTTCGCCATTGCCCGCCTCTGCAATGGCGTGGCCTTGCTGTTCCAATATACTATGAATCAGTGCAAGATTAATGCGGTCATCATCGACAATAAGAATATCAGCCATGATACGCCCTTATTGTTTTACTATAGACTGGCCGGGTCGGGCAGGGCTGAGCAGGCCCTGTATAGTTTCCAGCAATTGCATTACGCTGACAGGCTTGAACAGCACGGCATCCGGTGCGACGCTTTCAATATTTTGCATGACAAGCTTGCTATCTTTGGCGCCGGTCAACACCATAATGCGCATGCCCTCGGCCAGCCCCGGATTTGCACGCAACCGTTGCAGCACTTCCAGGCCGTTGATCTCAGGCATCATGATGTCCAGAATCATCAAGTCGGGCTTGACATCGCCGACCTTGATCAGGCCGCTGTAGCCGTCTTCCACGGAAAAGATTTCGCATGACAGCAAACTCAGCTTCATGGCGCCCCGCACCAGTTCACAGACAGCAGGATCATCATCGACAACAAGAATTTTCTGAGGCCGTTCGGTAATCTCATCCGGCACGGGCATGCCATTATCCTGCAAAAATTTCAGCAATGAATCGCTTTGGATGCGCCAGCGTCCCCCCGGCGTCAGAATTGCTTCAATCTCACCCTTGCGAACCCAACTCTTGATCGTGTTGATATGCACGCCGCAGATGCGAGCAGCCTCGCCTGATGTTAAATATTGCTTCATACAGCCAACCTCACAAATATGACGAAAAGTGACAGTATAGACAGTAATAACATTTATGTCAATAGAACCCATGCGAGCCAAATAAGCATGAACCACAGAGAACACAGTGCGCGCAGGGAAACGAATGATTCTCAGGCTCTGTTTCCCTCCGCGAACCACTGTGTGCTCAGCGGTGAACCTATATTCCTCAGTTGGAAGTGCGTGCAGGGTGTAAGATATGGATTTGAAGGGCGTAACGGAAAAAATCGCCGTCACCTTGCTGGTGATAAGAGTTTTTTCCGTTTAGCAAAGCGAATCAAGAGCTTGCGCTATGTGGGTGCTTCCAACTGAGGAATATAGGGTGAAATATCCTGTGTGTTTTGCATAGGACGTCACAGATAAGTGACTTAAACCTGAAATGGCGCGCCCTAGAGGATTCGAACCTCTGGCCTTTGGCTTCGGAGGCCAACGCTCTATCCGGCTGAGCTAAGGGCGCATTTTGGAGAACATTCAAAACAAGGCTTTTCAAGCCTGAGCGGCATTAACATGAAACCAACAACGCGCCTGCATGGAATTTTCCGCTCTGTGATAATGTTTCATATCGCGGGGTGGAAAAATCCATGCGCGTTAGTCCGATGCGTGCCTTGATAATGATCACTTTGAATCCGGCGGCGAATGCTAATAGGCTATCATAAAAATGAAACAAGCCATATTCCTGTGACAAGTGTCAGTCAAACCGGGCGCAGCCCCCCCCGGGCTGGTTCAATTGTGCATGGCGCTTCGTCGGATATTGGGATGAGTCTTGCCTTCAAGAGGGCTCAACCGCCTTCATAAGCGCGTCCCTGAACATGTCCGCCGTCAGGCGGCGGGTCTGCGTGTTATAGCGCGAGCAGTGATAGGAATCGATGAGCCTGCGACCATCGGGCAGGAGATGCCCGGCCCCGTGGGCGAATTTGAGGGCGGACAGCTTCAGCCGATAGGCGCGGGCGACTGCATCGTGGGCGATTTTGCCCAGAGCGAGAAGGTTGCACTGTTTGGGCAGGGCCTCGATTTCAGCCATCAGCCAGGGATTGCACTGCCTGATTTCACTGCTTTCCGGCTTGTTTTGCGGCGGCAGACATTTGACCGCATTGGTGATGCGCACGCCGTGCAACTTCAGATCATCATCGGCTGAATCCGATGTTGGCCGATTGCTCAAGCCGAGATCAAACAAAGTCCTGTAAAGCAGGATGCCGGCATAATCGCCGGTGAACGGGCGCCCCGTTCGGTTGGCGCCGTGCATGCCGGGGGCCAGGCCGACAATAAGAAGCTTCGGATTCGCATCGCCGAAGGCGGGCACCGGAGCGGCAAAATAGTCCGGTCGGGTCAGCTTGATTTCATCGAGCAAGCCGGCCAGTCGGGGGCAGATTCTGCAATCGGGATCAAACACGGGACTTCAACTGTTCGGCGAGTTGCCGCAGCGCTCTGCCGCGATGAGAGACTGAAGCCTTCTCTTCGGCGCTTGCTTCAGCGAATGCCTTGCCCAACTCCGGACAGTAGAAGAGCGGATCGTAACCAAAACCGCTGTCGCCGACCGGCATATGCAATATTTCACCGTCTATCCGGCCTTCTGCCGTGAGGGCGCGCCGGTCATCCGGAAAGGCGAGATGCAGGGCGCAGGTGAAATGCGCAGCCCGCGAATCGGAGCCCTCAAGTTGTTCAAGCAGGCGGGCATTGTTGGCGGCATCGTCGCCGTCAACGCCGGCATAACGGCTGGAAAAGATGCCCGGCGCACCGTCCAGGACATCAACGCAAAGGCCGGAATCATCGGCCAGTGCGGGCAGGCTGTTGGCCATGGCGAACGCCTCTGCCTTTTTTCGGGCGTTGCCGGCAAAGCTGTCGGCGTCTTCAATCACTTCGATAAAGGTTGTGCGATTCGCATCAACCAGATCTATTCCGAGCCCGCCAAGAATATCTGCAATTTCACGACGCTTTTTTGCATTGTTGCTGGCCACGATTAACTTCAATGTCTGACTGCAATCCTCTGCAATTCAGCCAGATCGGCAATGCCCCTGTCGGCCAGTTCCTTAAGTTGCATGAACTGATCCCAGTGCAGCGGCTCCTCTTCAGCCGTGGCCTGCACTTCAATGACGCCGCCCTCCGGCGTCATGATGAAATTGGCATCCATGGCGGCGTTTGAATCTTCGCAATATTGCAAATCCAGCAGCGCCTCGCCGTCAACAAGCCCGCAGCTGACTGCGGCGACCTGTCCGATGACCGGATCAGTCGCAAGCACGCCGTCTTCCAGCATCCGGTTGACAGCAATGCGCAGGGCCACCCAGGAACCGGTAATCGCCGCCGTGCGGGTGCCGCCGTCGGCCTGCAATACATCGCAGTCCAGACTGATCGAACGCGGCCCCAGCGCATCAAGATTCACCACGGCGCGAAGGGAGCGACCAATCAGGCGCTGGATTTCAACCGTGCGGCCGCCCTGCCTGCCTCGCGCCGCCTCGCGCCCGCCGCGCGTATGGGTGGCGCGCGGCAGCATGCCGTATTCTGCAGTTACCCAGCCTTTTTCCGTTTTGCGCAGAAAAGGCGGCTGCTTGTCCTCGACGCTGGCCGTGCACAACACCTGCGTATGGCCGAATGAAATCAGGGCCGAGCCTTCGGCGTAGCGGTTGAATGCTGTATCAATAATAACGGGACGGAGCTCATCCGTCCGGCGGCCTTCACGCATGCTGTTTGTCCTTTATGCCAGGATTATTTTTTGGCAAGCCATTCTTCCAGTTGCTCGGCTGTTTTCCATCCGGCTGACATGCGCCAGTCGCCGGAGAACAGCGTCGGCGTTCCGGTCACGCCCAGCTTTTTGCCAAGTGCGGCGATTTCGTCGATCGGGGTGTCGCATTTTTCCACTTCCAGACTGGCTTGATCGAGAATGACCTGCAACAGGGCTTCATGGCGATTTTTACTGCACCAGATGGCCTCGGCCTTGCCCCGGGCAGCGGGATGCATGGGCAGCGGGAACAGAAATGTATAGACTGCAACGCCCTTGACCCGCTTTAATTCCTTTTCCAGTTTTTGACAAAAGGGGCAATCGGGATCGGTGAATACGGCCACTTTCAATTTGGCGTCTTTATCGCCGGAGACAATGGCCTTGTCCAGCGGCAGGATGCTCCAGTCAAAGCGGCTGAGTTCTTTCTGACGCCTGAGATCTGCCGCCCGGCTGAGTTCCTGTACGCGTTCGCGCGTCAGGTTGCGATGCGAGGACAGCTCAAGGATCTGCGTCCCCACCAACGCATAATCACCGTTTAAATCACTGTAGAATACGTTTCTTCCGATGCTGATTTCGTATAGTCCCGGAACAGGCGCCTTGCGAATGGCATCGATTTTTATCTCAGGAAATGCCTTGCTTATTTTATCTGCGACGATCTTTAAATTGTCGGCGTCGCCGGCGGCAAACGCCATGCCGGAAAGCATCATTGCCAAAGTGAAACATAATGTGCGCATAAATCCCCCTCTGCTAAATAATCTTTTGCGCATCATGCTGGCTAGGCGGCGTGCTGTGAAGGGGCAAAGCTCGCCCTCGTGATAATGAGCATTAATGCGACATTAACCCGGCGCCTGATACGCTTACGGACTTGTTCATCATCCCTCCTCCCCCGAATAGCGGCGGACACATCCGCCCGGGCGCCTTCCCGCGCATTCAGGCCCGCTGCGCAAGGAAAGCATTTGGCTGCGGACAGACCTTTTTTCGGCACGCTCGGCGCCCCGCCCTCAAATGGCTGCAACCACCCGGTTTGTTACAATTTTACAATATAAGGAGCAATAAACATGGTAGATAAAAGTGCAATGACAGAATCGGATATCCGGTGTTTTTCATCCGGGCTGGCCGGAATTCCCGTCACCGAATCTGCGGTTTCTTCCGTCGATGGAAAACGCGGCCATCTGGAGTATCGCGGCATTGATATCCGCAAACTGGCCGAACACTCCTCATTTGAAGAAACGACATGGCTGCTGCTCAATGGCGCCCTGCCCAACAGGGAGGAAATGCAGGGCTTTGAACAAGCTTTAAGGCGTCATCGACGCATTAAATTCCGCATTCGCGATATGATGAAATGTTTTCCGTCTTCGGCGCACCCGATGGATTCGCTGCAATCGACTGTCACGGCGCTGGGCATGTTTTATCCATTCCCGCGAAATCTGGACGGTGGTCTGGATGCAGAGACGGTGAATCAGGTTTGCATCAATCTGGTTGCAAAATTGCCGACTCTGGTTGCAGCGCATGCGCGCATGCGCTTTGGCGACGACCCTGTTCCGCCCCGCGACGATCTTTCACATGCGGCAAACTTTTACTACATGCTCCATGGCAAGGAGCCGGATGCCTTAATTGAGAGGATTATTGACGTGGCATTGATAGTTCATGCCGAACACTCCATGAATGCGAGCACATTTTCGGCCATGGTCGTCGCCTCGACGCATGCCGATCCCTATACCTCGATCAGCGCCGCAATCGGGGCGCTATCCGGCCCGCTGCACGGCGGCGCCAACGAAGACATGTTGCACATGCTCGATGACATTGGCTCTGTTGAGCGGGTCGAGGAATATTTAAACCACAAGCTGGAAAACGGGGAAAAAATCCCCGGCCTGGGCCATCGCGTTTACAAAACCATTGATCCGCGCGCTATTCTGCTGAAAAAACTGAATGACGAGCTTACCGGAAAATTGGGCAGCGACGTCACTTATGAAATCGCCAGGCGCATTGAAACGCTGTCCGGAGAATCACTGGCGGCCAAGGGCGTGTGCCCGAATGTCGATTTTTATTCCGGCATCGTTTATCGAAAAATCGGGCTCCCGCTTGATCTGTTCACCCCCCTTTTCGCCATCTCCCGCGTTGCCGGCTGGCTGGCGCACTGGAAGGAGCAACTGGGCCATGGCCGCATTTACCGCCCGACGCAGATTTATACCGGAGAACATGAACGGCCTTATATCCCGTTGCAAGAGCGATGAGATAGCGCGCCATGATCCTGGAATCCCCGGTTAACATGAAACAAACAACGCGGTTGCATGGAATTTTCCGCTCTGTGATTGATTGGACTATCGCGCCTTGTGAAGCAACACCCATTGCTTCACAAGACTTGCTTATCACGGGGTGGGAAAAATCCATGCGCGTTAACATGAAACAAACAACGCGCCTGCCTGTGCGTAAACGCACCTGTCTGCGTGCAACGCACAGGCAGGCGCAGACAGGCCTGCAGGGTGATGGCATGGGGGTTGCTATCAACAGTTTAAACACTCAACGCGCCTGCCTGTGCGTGAACGCACGCAGACAGGCCTGCATGGAGTTTTCCGCTCTGTGATATGAAACATTGTCACAGAGCGGAAAACTCCATGCGCGTTAGTATGAAACAGACATAGCGCCTGTGGGCTTTTTCGCTGCGCGACAGCTTTATATCGCGCGATGGGCGAACCCTTTTATGGCCATGTTGTTTCTCCAGGAGGCCCAGCCATGTCCAATGCAGTGATGATCGGACGTCAACCCATTTTTAATCGTGACTATCAGGTGGTTGCCTATGAACTGCTCTACCGGGGCATTGACAACCGGGCCGATGACAACAAAACCGCCCAGGTTGTCGTAGGCGCATTGATAGACCTGGGTCAGGATAAAGTGGCCGGCGCCCTGCCGGTATATTTCAATGTGGACGAATCTTTTCTGCTCAACGAGTCACAGCTGACGCAGGCGTTCGAGCCGGAGCAGGTAAATTTTGAAATCATGGCAAGCGTTCCCGCCTCCGACGCCATATTGAATGCATGTCGCGATCTGAGGGCCAGGGGCTTTCGACTTTCACTGGACGGCGCAGCTGACATTGGACATATCAGGGCGTTCAAAGACTATGTCGATGTGATCAAGATCGACTGGCTCAAGGCAGAAAATCCTGCCGCCATTGTGCGTGAATTACGACACGGCAGCGTCAAAATTTTGGCGAAGAAGATTGACAGCTACGAACAGGCCGAGCAGGCAAAGCTGCTGAATGTCGATTATTATCAGGGCTATTTTTTCTGCAAGCCTGACACTGTTTCAGGCCAAAAGCCGCCGGAATCGAAAATGTCCGTGCTGCGGGCAATGCAGCAGGCAATGAGCGCCGCGTCGATTGATGACACCTTTGAAGTGATCAGACAGGATGTTTCTCTCTCTTATCGGCTGCTGAAATATATCAATTCAGCAGCCTTCGGACTGCGCCGGGAGGTGCAGTCGATTGAGCAGGCGCTAAGCCTGCTCGGGCTGAAGAACATCAGGCGCTGGCTGACCCTGCTGGCCATGACATCGCTGGGTGAAAGCAAGCCGACAGAACTGATTCGGCAAGCCCTGTTTCGCGCCCGTTTTCTTGAATCTCTGGCAAGGCATCTGGGCGAGCCGGTTATCGATGACGATTTCATCATGGGGCTGTTTTCCATCCTTGACGCGCTACTGGATTGCTCCATGCAGCAGGCATTGCAGGAGATCAGCCTGGCCGACCATATTCGCGCCGGACTGATCGATCCGGAATCGCCCATGGGTAAAAAGCTGGCCCTGTCGTTTGCCATTGAGCAGGGCGACTGGGATGCCATCAAGGTGTTCATTGATGATGGCAGGCGCATGGCTTATACCGACGTAACCCGATTTCAAACCGAGGCCATGCAATGGGCGGACGAACAGATGTCCGTGCTGACTTCGCTGTAATTCCACCCGAAAAAAGCCTGCATTTTTAATCTGCGGACAATCCGGCTAGGCTGCCCGGATGTTCAGGCAAGTTGTATTCTCGAGAATCATGCAGGCTATTCCCACCCTTCTCGGCATAGCGACGCTGGTGTTTTTTCTCCTGCATCTGACGCCGGGCGATCCTGTCGATGCGCTGCTTGGTGAAACGGCAATGCCGGCGGACCGCGAGGCTTTACGCCATGCCCTGAATCTTGATCAGCCAATTCTCTATCAATATGCCCACTACCTGTCCGGCCTGGCCACGGGCGACTGGGGTGCGAGCCTGATTGATCACAGGCCCGTGCTGGAGCGCATCCTGGAGCGGGCGCCGGCGACCGCCAAACTGGCGCTGGCGAGCCTGCTGCTGGCTGTCGCGCTGGCGCTTCCGCTGGGTTGCCATGCGGCCCGCCATGCAGGAAAATTACAGGACGTGAGCGCTATGGGCTTCTCCCTGATCGGCGTTTCAATTCCCAATTTCTGGCTTGGGCCCGTGTTGATGCTCATCTTCGCAGTCGGACTCGGCTGGACGCCTGTCTCCGGCATGGATCAGCCGGGTTCAATGGTGTTGCCTGCGGTCACGCTGGGCACTGCATTGGCTGCTGTATTATCGCGCATGGCGCGCTCTTCATGGCTGGAGGCGATGAGCATGGATGCCATGCGCACTGCCCGCGCATTCGGCGTATCCGAGCAGCGCATCTGGTGGCGGCATGCGGCGCGTTTGGCGGCAGTGCCGGTTGTCACCATGTTCGCGCTGCAACTGGGCGCTGTGCTGGGCGGGGCGGTTATTACTGAAACCGTATTCGACTGGCCGGGCCTTGGTCTGCTGACCATCGAGGCTATTCAACGACGGGATTATCCATTGGTGCAGGGCTGCGTGCTGATTATTGCCGGCTTCTATGTGCTGGCGAATTTACTGGCCGACCTGCTCGGCCTGTGGCTTGACCCGAGACAGCGGCTCAACCCGGATTATTCATGAATAGCTGTGATGATCGCGCCTGCCTGTGCGGGCCAGGATCATGCATCGCAACCCAACATCGCAATTCACCGAAGTTCCCAAAGTTCCGGAACTACATGCAGCGCCTGGTTAGCTGACACAGATTCTCTTTAAAAAAGTCGAATATCTGTAGATCAAAACACCTTCTGTTTTTCTCCATGATTTCTATTGATTCAGGAACAGATATTTGTTCGCGATATGGTCTGCTTGTAGTCAATGCATCAAAATAATCTGCAACCCTGATTATACGTGCAATTAATGGGATATTTTCTCCTTTCAATCTGTATGGATATCCATTTCCATCATAATCTTCGTGGTGAAACAACACCGCATCAGATAGCAATTTATCATATTTCACTGGGCGGATAAGTTTCTCTCCTAAAGTTGTGTGACATTTTATCATTTCGAATTCTGCTTCGGACAAAAGCGTTGGCTTATTCAATACATTTTCAGATATTGTTATTTTACCCACATCGTGCAACAAAGCAGCAGAACGGACTAATTTGAGGTTATTAAATTTGTCATTGAATAATATTCTTGCAATGTTTTCTGTTAGTTCGGCTACGTGCTCTGAGTGCCCTTTTGTATATGGATCACGAAGTTCAATTGCGCTGGACAAAAGGGAAGTTATATTTTCAAGAACTTCACTGATTGCCAAAAAGGATTGCTCCTGATCGGCAATGGTTTGCTCCTGATCGGCAATGGTTTGCTCCTGATCGGCAATTGTTTGCTCTTGGTCGGCAATGGTTTGCTCTTGGTCGGCAATGATTTG
>CAYTFI010000049.1:0-11875 GCA_964437065.1 uncultured Zetaproteobacteria bacterium
GCAGGGTGTAAGATATGGATTTGAAGGGCGTAACGGAAAAAATCGCCGTCACCTTTCTGGTGATAAGAGTTTTTTCCGTTTAGCAAAGCGAATCAAGAGCTTGCGCCATGTGGGTGCTTCCAACTGAGGAATATAGGATAAACAACGCATCAGGGCTTGATGGCTGTGATGCGATACTTTTGCAACCCTTCGGGCACATACCAGTGCTCGCTGTTGTAGCCGATGCCGGCAGGGGCGGGTTTGATGCCGTGGATGCGCTTGTGTATCACCGGCAGCGAGTAGGGCGCAAACAGGAACACCATCGGCACGTCCTTATATATTTCTTCCTGCATGACGTCGTATTGCTGCTTGCGCTCGGCCCGATCAAAAATGCGGCGCGCGCGTTCCAGCGCGGCATCCACTTTGGCATTGCTGTAGGAGAGAAAATTAAATTGACGCGGCGCGGTTTGTGAAGAGTGCCAGATGGTGAACTGATCCGGATCGGGCGATAGCGACCAGCCGAGAATGACGGCGTCAAAATTTCGTTTATTGATGAAATTTTCAATGAAGGCGGACCATTCCACCAGACGAATGTTGATAGCGATGCCCACTTTTTTCAGCCGCTGCTGCATAATCGTCGCGGCGTCAGCGCGTTGTTTGTTGCCATTATTGGTCAGGACAGTGAACGAAAGCGGCCTGCCCGCCTTATCCACAATGCCGTCGCCATCTGAATCGTTCCATCCGGCCTTGGCCAGCAGCGCCCGCGCCCGCTGCGGATCATAACGTCGCGGCTTGAGCTTGTTGTTCACCCAGTAGGTGCCCGGCTTGTAGGGGCTGGCGATGGTTTCACCCAGCCCCAGCTGAACGCCGTCGAGGATTTCCTGTCGATCAATGGCATAGGCGATGGCCTCGCGCACCCGGACATCAGAGAAGGGTGCGCGGGTCAGGTTAAAACCCAGATAGGTGTAAACAAAGTCCAGATATTTAAAGCGGTTGAAATGTTGCCTGAGCGCCGGCCTGGTGTCGAAAAGCCGTGCATACTGGACAGGCGTCAGGCCGACTGAATCCAGCCGTCCCGCCGAGAGCTCAAGAAATTGCGTCGCCCGGTCGGGAATGATTCGGGTCAGGCGCTCGCTGATCCAGACCGGCCCGTCAAAGTAATCCGGGTTGGCGCGCATCAGAATGGATTGTTGCGATTGCCAGTCAGCCAGCTGATAGGGGCCGATGCTGGCTGCGGGCTGCCGCGACAGCCTGGTATGCATGATATCTTCATGCTCAAACACATGCCGTGGCAGGATTGCCAGAGAACTCCATGATGCCAAAGCCGGCGAGAACGGCTCGGAATAATGTGCGATAAAGGTTTCAGAGTCCGGGGCTTCAACGCTTTTTACCAGTGCATAGTCCGCCTTGTAGGCGCTTTGCGTTTTTTCATCCTGCATAAGCTTCAATGTAAACAGGCAATCGGCGGATGTGAGCGGCTTGCCGTCCGTCCATGTGAGGCCGGGGCGCAGGTGGAAGGTGATGCTTTTATTGTCTTCGGAAATCTCCCACGATTCGGCCAGTTGGCCGACCAGATTCAGGTCTTTATCGTATTTGAGCAGCGACAGGTAAAGCAGTCCGGCGATGGCATGGCTGGATGCGTCGCCGGCTATCATCGGAATCAGGTTGCTGGCATCGCCGATGCTCGCATCGATCAGCCGGTCGCCGCTGGCCGGCGTATCGGCGATGGCGATGGCCGGTTCGGATGGCGCGGCGGCTGTCGTTTGATCTGTTGCGGGGCATCCGGCCAGCCAAAGCGGCAGAATGAGGCCGATGATCAGCTGGGAATAGTTCGGGCGAGAATCCATAGCGTGTCACCGGGGTGAATCAAGGCGCCCATCTTGATCTGATTGGAGCGGGCAATGGCTTTAACAGTTGTGCCAAAGCGACTGGCAATTTGCCATAGCGAATCGCCCGGGCGGATTTTGTAACGAATGCGCAGACCTTTGGAAAGCAGGGGATTGGGGGTTGCCACAGCCACGGCAAGATGGCCTGTCGGAACCTTTAGTTTCCTGCCGATGCGCAATAATTCGCCCATATCCGGGTTCAGACGTTTAAGATGGGCGACGCTGGTATGATATTTTCTGGCGATCCCCCACAGGCTGTCGCCCTTGCTGATCTTCACCTGTACATATTCAGGGCCTGCCTGACTGATTTTTTTCTGAAGCAGGGCAAAGGATGACGCCGGCACATGGATGGTTACGCTTTCGTGCAGATATTGGGCCTGATTCAGGCTGGGGGTGTAGCGAAAAATTTCCATCTCGTCCAGGTTGGCGGCCTTTGCCAGCCTGCTGATATCAACAGGAGGGTGCAGAACCAGGGTGCGAGTTGCAACCGGCTCGGGAAATGACAGCTCGCCGGTGTGAAGAAGTGATGCAAGGCCGATAATCTGTTTGACATAGGCGCGGGTTACGTAGGGCGCAGGCAGATTGTCCAGGCCGTCGCTATAATCCCATGGCGTGACGCTTAATCGCCTGCTCAGGGCGTTGGGGCCATAGTTATAGGCGGCGAGGGTCAGGGCCCAGTTGTGATCAAACTGGCTGTACAGCTTCTGAATATATCGTATCGCCGCTTTGGTGGAGCGTTCAATGCTGCGGCGACCATCCGCCTTTTTTTCCGCATGGAGGCCAAGAGAAAGGCCGGTTTGCGGCATCAGCTGCCATAGCCCCAGGGCGCCGGAACTGGACAGGGCATAAGGATTGTAAGCAGATTCAACAACGGGAATGATTTGCAGAAATTGCGGCGCTCTCAATGTATTGAGGGCGGCGAGAATGCGTTGTCGGGCATGGCGCGAACGTTTTGCAATGATATGCCAGTGGCGGCTAAACTCGCGCCTGGCTGCGGCTTGCGCCTTGTCCAGATCAGCCTTGCTCACTTCCGCAAAGGCCGGATCGATCCGGGGCGGCACCGTAACGGCCTTTAAATGATCTGATGCAGCCGCATTTTTGGCGGCGGGTTTTGCCTTGACTGCCGGCTCGATGGGAAAAACCTGGACAGGCCGGCTCGATGGCTCCGGTTCGTTGGCTTGCAAATAAATGCTTGTAACGACGGGTTTGCTTTCAACAAGGGATGCCGGACTTCTGCGAGCATAGTTGTGCGTGCAGGCGGACAATATCAGCGCCAGCAGCAGGGGCGCACGGCATTTGCGCAGGGCGATCATGAGAGATGCGTTTATGCCCGTCTCCGGATATCGGGCCGGGACGGCTTCAAGGCGTTAAAACAGGTTGTCATAATCCGCCTCATATTCATCCTCATCCGCAGTTGCATCGAACAGGGCGTTGCCCAGAAGCGTCAAGGCGAGCATTTTACTTTGCTCCTTTTCACGCGCATCGACAGGGATAACCATGACGTCCAGTAAATTAAGCGCATCGGCAATGTCGTCAATCGATCTGGCGCCCGGCAGATCCTGCTTGGTGGCGCCGACAAGAACGGGCAGATTGACGTGCTGGCAATAATACTCATACATTTTCCTCATTTCTCCGAGAGAATCGTCGGATGTGCTGTCGACAAGAAAAATGGCGCCAATAGCGCCTTTCGCGAGGATGTTCCACATAAAATTGAAGCGCGCCTGCCCCGGCGTGCCAAAAAGGTGCAGTTCCAGTTCCTCATCAATTTTCAGGATTCCGAAATCCAGGCCGACAGTCGTCATCGCCTTGAGTTGGGAAATCTGGTCGGTGGCGGTTACGTCGGTTGCCGCAACCTGTGAATCGCTGAGGTTTTGCACCATCGTTGTTTTCCCTGAATTGACGGGGCCGGTAATGACAAGCTTCACGATCTGTTTTTCCATGCTATCCATCACAAGCCCCTGACACGGCGAATAATTCTGGCCAGAATAGATGCTTTTTTAAGTTTTCGTCTGCCCTCCTGCTGAGCCTGTCCTACGGATGATTGTTTTTGTTCCCGGTTCAACGGAGCGATCAGGCCAAGGGTGTAAGTGGCGACCATCACCCTGAGCCTTATCATCTCCTCGTGTGAGTTGCCGGCCTGAGAAATATAGGTTTGCATGCGCAGAGAGCCATTATGCTGAAACAGCATATGCATTTTCATATAGGCCGCATTTTCCCTGAATCCATAACGCTGCATCGGATATAATCTTACGATTAGAGGCGGCAGCCTCATGACGAAACTCAACAGGCTGGCCCGGGCGGTCGGGTCAAACACATGGTTGCCAAGGGCGAGTGAAATTGCCAGCGGGGCGAAGACGCGATGTCGGATGACGGCGGGATTTGAGTAAGGCGTCACTTTTACTGCGTCAGCGCGGAAAACGTCTCTAAGCTTTTTGACTACTTCCTGCTGCGTTCCCTCGAATCCGGCGCGTTCATAATTCAGGCTTCCCGTATTCTTGCCAATCCTGTAGTCCAGTCGAACCGATTTCTGGCCGACAATCATGCGACGAAGATAGATAAGTGAATTCATAGATTTCCCCTCCCCGCATTAACGCGCATGGATTTTTTCCACCCCGCGATAAACAAGCTTTGTGAAGCAATGGGTGTTGCTTCACAAGGCGCGATAGCTCGTTCAACCACAGAGCGGAAAAAATCATGCAACCGCGTTATTTGTTTCATGTTAAAATTGTCCGGCGCAATCGCCCGGGTAAACTCCTTGCATCCCGCCCCCGACAAGTCTCGCAGGCGAGCTCGTCAGGAGCTGTTTGATCTGTTGCACGAACCCTGATGTATGATTTCTTGCCAGAAATATACATTTTGTCCGAAGCGGCGCAAATAAATTGTGCGGCGAACGAGCCTGAAGGATTGATAAATCGTCACGATGACAGCGCCTGCTTACGGCTTGAACGGGGGAACAGGCAAGGGCGTTGCAAATCAGCGCCGCCGGTGCGATGACGGCTATTCGGATGACCGCTCCTGCGCCTCAAGCATGACGCGTTTGACCAGTTCCTCCAGTTGATTCAGCTCTGATTTCTCCGGTTCCTGCTGCTTTTGCTGTTTGGCGCTGGCAACGATCGTCAGGATTTTTTCAACTTCCTTCCTGGCATGGTTTAACATCATCCCCAGTTTCAGGGCCTTGCTGCCCATCAGCACAAGCAACATTTCTTCGCCTGCGTGAATCAGGGCGACCGTACGGTTTTCCGACTGCGTTATAACCTTAATGCAGCCTTCGTCGCCCCACTGAATGGATAACGCATCCCCCAGAGATAACATAGATGAACTCATGGCGGAGAGGGCGTCCGCTTCAATTTCCTTTGAACTGGCGCAGGCAATGGGCAATCCGTCAACGCTGCATAACAGGGCGGCGTCCAGATGGGCCTCGCGGGAAACAAGTTGATCCAGCTCATGGCCGCATTTTTTCTTGTAGTCGTCCACTTATATCGCCTCAAATACGTTGTCTGGTTTCATGTCAACGCTAATTCCCCAGCAGAGATCTGGATACGCAAGCGACAATTTTCCGGGTCAGGCGGTGCACGCTTGGCGGAACTGAATCGCACAGAATGGACAGATAGATGTTATGTTCGCCCACCCTGGCTTCATGCATAATCAGCATGCGCCCGCCCCGTAGCACCAGGGCGTTGCAAAGGGGGACGCCAAAGTCGCCAGCTTGCGACATGCGGTTTGCCATCTCCATCATTTCTGTGGAATAGGGGGCGAAATCCTCCCCCGGAGAATCGCCGACCTCCGCCATCAGAAGCCCCTCATCACTTACAACAAGAATAAATGCCAAATTCATTTGTTGACGCATTTGTTCAAGTTCACTGTGAAGCGGCATATTCTATCCTCCTGGAATCATGGCGGAATATAGTTTAACAATGGCGAAGTGTCAAACTATTGCCCATGGCGCCGGTTGCAGAACTTCGGGCGGGCGGGCGCAACCTCGCTTTGAGTCTGTTTTCAGGAAGCAGGCGCCGCTGTCCCGCCGCGCGACAGGGTTGCATGCATGGCCCGTCACATGGCCGTTCCATGGATTGATAAAAAGGCAGAATGCTGTTTGCGGGCATTCGCCCACAGATGCTTCGGTCGGCGCCCGCTCTAGCCGCCTGCCTCCCGGGTGGCGGATTCAATGGCGTTTTTCAGCCGTTCCAGCAGCGCGTTGCGCTTGCTCGAAATCACTTCTTCAGCGGGGATGAGGGGTAGAAAGCGGAAGGTGATCACGCCAGGCCTTTTGATAAATCCGTGTTTTGGCCAGCAGAGTCCGGCGTTGTGCGCCACAGGTAAAATTCCCACGCCCGCCTGTTGCGCCAGGACCACGCCGCCGGGCTGATAATTGCCGGTTTCGCCAGCCGCCGAGCGCGTGCCCTCAGGGAAGATGATCACCCAGCGATTTTGCAACAGGAACGATTTGCCCTGCCTGATGACCTGTTTAATGGCCTCTCTGGGATTGCCCCGGCGAATGGCGATCGCGCCCAGGGCCTTCAGAGCCCAGCCAAACAGGGGGATGTAATAAAGCTCCCGTTTCAAAATCCATGCATAAGGCGGCATCAGCAATGGCATGGCAATGGTTTCAGCAGCCGACTGGTGCTTGGCCATGACAACGCATGCCTGCTCCGGCATATGTTCTTTTCCCTCAACCTTAACATCAATATGGCACAGGCGGCGAAGCAGCCAGAATATTGATCGGGACCATGCCCTGGCCCAGAACCATGCAGCATCAAAGCCGAACATTCTTGAGATGATCAACAGTGTTGAGAAAAGGGCGGTTAGAAACATGAAACAGATATTGAACAGCGCAGAGCGAAGCCATAACGCCGAGCAGCTTGCAAGACTGGCGGGCAGGGCCATTATTTGTCATCCAGCAATACCGCCGCCGCTGTCCCCAGATCCGCACAGGCCGGAATTGAGGGCATGATTAAGCGGGAGCGTTCCAGGATTTTCTCAGCGTTGCCATAGCCGCTTTGCACCAGCATGGCCGGGACGCCGGCAGCATCGGCGGCCTCCACATCACGGATTGAGTCGCCAATAAACAGAGTTTGGTCCGGGCGCTCCTTCAAGCCCAGAATATTGAGCGTTTCAATAATCATGCCCGGCAGCGGCTTGCGGCAGGCGCAGCCGCTGTCCGGCGCATGCAGGCAATAGGCGACATGGGCTATGAAGCCGCCGGCTTCTTCAATCAAGAGCATCATTTTTCCATGAATCTGATCAAAGACGCGCCGGCTTATCAAGCCTCTGCCCAGAGCCGACTGGTTGCTGACGATGGCAATAGAGATGCCTGCCCTGGTAAGGCGCGCAATGGCCTCCAGGCTGCCGGGAATCGGTCGCCATTGATCGACGCTGAGAATATAATCAGGAGAATCGAAATTGATTACGCCGTCACGGTCAAGAAAAACGGCCTTAAGCTGTTGCGTCATAGCGCAACATTACGCAGGCGGGCAGTGAAATGGAAGGCGCTCTCGCAAAAGCTCCGTCCATGGATCATTTGCGAGAGTGAAGCTCAGGGCGTTGCGCCCCCTGCGAGCAGGCGCCTTATGCGCCGGCGCTAATCAGTTGCGCAAGCCAGCTCTTCCTCAATCTGACCGGCTTCCACCTCGTCAATGATCTTCTGATAGTGTTCATTGACGGGGCAGCCGCAGCTATGTTGCGTGGTTGCATGCAGGCGAGCCTGTTCAATGTGCCATTGTGCGACTTTCAAATGTTGGTCTACGTTCATATCCATTCACCTTATTTCCGGAATTTGGCGACGACTCACGTGCGCCGGATTTTGTGTTACGGCAAGGTGCGGGAAGCGAGCATCGCAGCCATGCGGCAAAAAGCGGGATTTATGAGTCGTGTCATGTGAGCATTGCCCACATGGCAAAAGGTAGCATTCGGGGATTTGAATGACAAAATCAATTTTTTTATGGTTAATTCGCAGCCAGTTGCAAAACTGGCGCCGTGAATGACTTGCGCTTCCCGTTAATATGGAATACCAATGGCGAATTGGTCAATATAAAAAAATAATGCGCGTGAACGAATCAGGATTATTGAAGGAGCAAGCATGGCAACGCAGTCGTGGCGACCGGGCAGGCGCGATATAATTTTTCTGGCGATGGTGGCGGCGGTAATACTGTTGCTGGTGTTCGGCGCCAGTGAGCGCACAACCCGCCCTGTTCCGGCTAATGATGTTCATCGTTCAGCCTCATCAAGGGCTGCCTGCATGGGCTGCCATGGCGTTGACGGCGTGCGTCCCCAGCCTGAAGGACATACAAAAGCGGATCAGTGTTTTCAATGTCACGCCCAGCCGGAAGGCTGGATCGGCGCCGGCAAATGAAGCGCATAGGCATCGGCGTAAAGCCGAATAATCTGAGGGCTGTTTCCCTGTTGACCGAGTTGCATGCCTGGCTGCTGAGAAAAAATTGTTCCATTGTCATTGACGTCGAACTGGATATTCAGTTGCAATGCGAGCGTTTGCCAATTGCGCAGATGCCGGGTCGCGTTGATCTGATGATGGTGCTTGGCGGCGATGGGTCGCTGTTGCATACTGCTCGCCACTTTATCGGTTCCGCAACGCCGATTCTTGGCATCAATCTGGGTCGCCTCGGCTTCCTGACCGATACGCCTGTTGGCAATATGTTTGATGTCGTGGAAGAGATTCTGGCCGGCAACCTGCAAACCACCCGCCATTTTTCTCTCAGCGTTGACGTTTGGCGCAACCATGAGATGCTCGCTTGCGGCAGCGCCATCAACGACGTAGCGCTGGAGCGCAGCGCCCACCCGCGCATGATCGGCTTTGAGATGAGCGTGCGCGAGCAGTTTGTATTTCGCATGCGCGGGGACGGGCTGGTGCTGGCCACCCCGGCGGGCTCAACGGCCTATGCCTTGTCGGCAGGCGGTCCGATCGTGCATCCGGCCATTGACGCCATCAGCGTGGTTCCCGTGTGTCCGCACACCCTGTCCAACCGGCCCATTATTGTTCCGGCAGATTCTGTTATCGATCTGAAGCTGGTTGAATCGCCGGTCTCCGCAGCCCTGAACCTGGATGGCAGGGAATTGCTGCGACTTGAAGAAGGCGACTGCATGAAAGTCCGAAAGGGGGACAGCATTTCGCTGGTTTATTTGCCTGACAGGCATTATTTCGAGGTGCTCAGAAGTAAATTGAACTGGGCGGGGCAACTCGAAAAAAACTGATTCATGCTTGTATCTCTCACTGTAAAAGAGTTTGCGCTGATTAAGAGCGTGCATCTGGAGCTGGATGCCGGCATGACCGTGTTCACCGGCGAAACCGGGGCGGGGAAATCCATGCTGGTGGATGCGCTGGGGGCGGTGTTCGGCGCGCGCGCTTCGGCGGACTGGGTGCGTCATGGCGCCGGTCGGGCTGAAATCATAGCCGTATGGGCCGGTGAAAATGATCGCTTGCAGCAGTTGCTGAATGAGCAGGATATCGAATCGGACGATGATCTGATTCTGCGCCGGATTATCACCCGGGACGGGCGTTCCCGCGCTTATATCAATGGCGTGCCGGTAGCGCTGAAGGCGTTGCAGAAAGTCGGGGAAATTTGCCTTGACCTGCATGGGCAGCATGAACATCAGGCGCTGTTGCAGCCGAATTTTCAATGCGCTCTGCTGGATGCGAAGGTGGCGGATAAAACGAAGGCGGATGTGCAGGCGGCCTTTGACAGATGGCGGCAGGCGCGCTTGCGCCTTCAGGATTTGCAGGGCGAGCGGGATGATACGGCGCAGCAGGCGGCGTGGATGCGGGATGAGCTTGGCCGTTTGCAGAGTCTTGAGATTGAGCCGCATCTGGCTGAGTTGTTGCAGCAACAGGTTGAAGCGGGGCGTCATCATGCCCGTATTCAGCAGGCCGCAGCCGGGGCGCTGGCGCTGCTGGATGAGGCAGAGCCCTGCGCCAGAGGCCTGATTGCCCGGGCGGGCCGCGAGGCGGCTTCTGCCGAGGCCTATCATGGCGGCCTGCGCGCCAGCCGGGAGATGCTTGATCAGATTGACGCGCTGTTAAGTGAAGTGACGCCGCAATTGCGCACGGCGCTGGACAGTCAATTTAATGAAGTTGAACTGTGCGCCGCAGAAGAGCGCCTGATGCGGTTGCACGAATCGATGCGGCGGCACAATACGGATGAGCCCGGTCTGCTGCGTCTGATTGATGCATGGGCGGAGCGGCTGGCGGCGCTGGACTCAGCCGCGTGGGACGAGGCGAACCTGCTCAAGGCGGAGGCGCAGGCGAGGCGGGATTACCTTGGCGTCGCCCGGACATTGAGCGAAGAGAGGCGTTCTTGCGCCAAGGCATTAAGCCGGTCGTTGCGCCCTTTGCTTGATCGACTGGCATTGGCGGGCATGCAGGTGCGCTTTGAGGTTGAAGCGCTGGCAGAGGAATCACGCTGGTCGGCAAGGGGAAAAGATGCGGTTCGCATCCGCATCATGTCCAATCCGGGCGAGCCGTGGCGGGATATTTCTGCCGTTGCTTCGGGCGGTGAGTTGTCGCGTCTGGTGCTGGCCCTGAAGGGGTGCGGCGCTCTGCCCCGGATGCCGCATATCGCCGTGTTTGATGAAGTGGACGCAGGCATTGGCGGCGAAACAGCCTGGCGCGTGGGCGAATTGCTGGCGGCCATGGCGACCGAGCGGCAGGTGCTGGTGATCTCGCATTTGCCGCAGGTGGCGGCGTGCGCCGATGCGCAGGCAGTGATTCGCAAAGACGAGCAGGAGGGGCGCACAGTGACCTGCCTTGACATGGTTGCGGGAGACGCCCGTCAAATGGAAATCGCCCGCATGCTTGGCGGGGCCGGTGAGCAGGGTCTTTCGCACGCATCGACGTTTTTGCAGCGTGGCGGCAAGGCAGGCGGGCGCGGATGACGCATCGCATATCCGTGCGCAGCGCCAGCGCCTCAGATGTGGATTATATTTATGCGCTGTTGGCGCCGCAAGCCGAGCAAGGCGTCATTTTGGGCCGGGATCGGGACAATATTTTCCAGCATTTGCAGGAATTTCTGCTTGCTGAATGCAATGGCGCCCCGGCCGGCGCGGTCGCCATCCATGTTTATGCCGGGGACCTGGCCGAGATCAGATCATTGGTTGTCGATCCGGCTTTTCAGGGGCATGGAACAGGCAGGATTCTGGTCGAGGCCTGCGAGCAATGGGCGAAAAGGCTTGGCGTGTCGCAGCTGTTCGCGCTCACCTATGTGGCGGATTTTTTTATCAGGCAGGGCTATGAGCATGTGTCAAAAGAGACGCTCCCGCACAAGGTGTGGACCGTCTGCGTGCATTGCGCCCGATTTGCCGATTGTGACGAGCTGGCGGTGCTGAAAAGGCTTTAACCTGCCAACTGGGGATTCCAGGTTTAAGACAGCCCGCATGTTTTTTCCGTAAACAAGAGGAAACGAGGCAAGGCGACATTCCTGTTGCACTTTTTATTTTCTGGTCTATAAACATGTTTCGGGGGAAAGTGTTAAGTGGATTTAATGATCATAATTGGCGTCGTGGTCGCCGCCTTAATTGTGGCGGAGATGATTAAGCGAAGGGCGAAGCCTCAAAAAGAGGTTGAAAGTTTTCCGTTTATAACGCGGGGAAGGCTGTTCAGCAATGCGGAAAGGGCGTTTTACAGCGTTCTGGAGCAGGCTGTGGGCGCTCGCTACAGGGTGTTCGGGAAAGTCAGGGTCGCCGATCTTATTTCGATCAGGCGAGACATTGATGGTAAAAAACGGCAAAGCTCCTTTTACAAGATTCAAGGCAACCATGTTGACTATGTTCTCTGCGAGCCGACCGATATGAGCGTGGTATGCGTGATTGAGCTGGAAGACGGATCGCACCGGAATGCTTACCGGGCAGAGCGCGATCAATATCTGGACAATGCCTTTCGGGCGGCTTCACTGCCCCTGATTCGATTTAACGCCAGTCACAGGTATAGCAAATCCGAGTTGATTTCACGACTACGGCAGGAAAAGTGCATCACAATAGATTCGGCGTAACTACTCAGCGCCCCC
>CAYTFI010000050.1:0-11789 GCA_964437065.1 uncultured Zetaproteobacteria bacterium
TGATTTTTTCCATTCCATGGTATTGTTTCATGCCGTGGGGTGGAAAAAATCCATGTGCGTTAACATGAAACAAACAACGCGCCTGCCTGTGCGTGAACGCACCTGTCTGCGTGCAACGCACAGGCAGGCGCAGACAGGCCTGCATGGAATTTTCCGCTCTGTGATTGATTGGACTATCGCGCCTTGTGAAGCAACACCCATTGCTTCACAAGACTTGCTTATCACGGGGTGGAAAAATCCATGCGCGTTAGGGCAAACATTGCCATGATATTAATGACCTTTCAATAATTTTTTATACTTTTGACATTTTTGATATTTAACATGAAACAAACAACGCGGTTGCATGGAATTTTCCGCTCTGTGATTGATTGGACTATCGCGCCTTGTGAAGCAACACCCATTGCTTCACAAGACTTGCTTATCACGGGGTGGAAAAATCCATGCGCGTTAGCCGCAGCATTCATGAACAGGACGCGCTGCTCTGCGCAGTTGACGCCTGTTACAACCATCCGGGGACGCCACCGGAAAGCTCCTGAAAAACACAACCATTCCTGCCGGAGGAAAAGCCCGGTGAAGGGCTCATGGAAATTTAACCTCGGTTGGCTGCATCCGGAAGCCAGCGGCATTCCTGTCAACCGATCATGGCCTCCTGCGTTATAGTAATCATGACATCACGTCAAAGGAGATGATTATGAAATACTCAACGCTATTATTGACAGGCATGGCGCTGCTTGTGACGCCTGTGGCGGCGCAGGCGGACCTCGGCGATAAAATCGAAACCCGTCTTGATAAAAGGGGCGACCGGATTGATCAGCGGCTGGATCGCAGGGGCGAGAGGATCAATGATCGGCTCGACAGAAGGGGCGAGCGGATTGAAGACAGGTATGAACGCGCAGCCGATCGCGCCCGGGCCAATGGCCACGACGCCCGCGCCGATCGTCTGGAGCGCAGGGGCGAGCGGATTGAACACCGCCTGGATCGCAAGGGCGACCGGATTGAGCGGCGGCTGGATAAAAAAGGCGATCGCATCAATGCGCGCCTTGACCGCAAGGGCCATTATATCAACAGGCGCCTTGATCGTCGCCACAACCGTATCATGAGGGCTCGAACCCGCGCAGCCGCCCGTGCCATGGCAAGGCGGCGCTAAGCCGCAGCAAGGCGCTGTTTAACATGAAACAAACAACGCGGTTGCATGGTTGTTCCACCCTGTGATTGATTGGACTATCGCGCCTTGTGAAGCAACACCCATTGCTTCACAAGACTTGCTTATCACGGGGTGGAAAAAATCCATGCGCGTTAGCTTGGCGGCATTGCATTTTCTGTCAACGCGGCAACCATAGGCCGACAGCGCGCCTATCCTGCCCTGGCGGAATTTTTTCATGGCAGCTTGAGGCAGGAGGATAATCTGGAACAGGAACAGCAACTGGATGCCTTTCTGGCAGGCGTGGAAAGACGTGCGTTGCGGATGGCG
The DNA here is from genome assembly GCA_964437065.1 of uncultured Zetaproteobacteria bacterium. Classification (GTDB taxonomy): domain Bacteria; phylum Pseudomonadota; class Zetaproteobacteria; order Mariprofundales; family Mariprofundaceae; genus Mariprofundus. The sequence goes on from CAYTFI010000050.1 coordinate 1,472, forward strand.
GAGTTGGCTACGCAAAATCAGGAAGATGCGCTTGAGCTTGTTCAGGAAGCCATGTTCGGACTGGTGAAACACTATGCGAAACGCCCGCCCGAGACATGGCCGCCGCTGTTTCACCGAATTCTGCAAAACCGAATTCGCGACTGGCGCAGACATAATATCCTGAGGCAAAAGCTTATGCACTGGTTTGGCAACAGCGATAATGAGCAGGACTGCATTGAGGCCGTTCCCGATCCGCATCATAACGACCCCTTCCACCATCTGGGCCTGTCCGATGCAGGGAACGCGATTGTTGAGGCGCTCCGGCAACTGCCTCTGCGCCAGCAGCAGGTGTTTATGCTGCGCGCATGGGAGGGGCTGAGCGTGCAAGCCACGGCGCAGGCGATGGGTTGTTCGGCAGGCAGCGTCAAGACGCATTTTTCCCGCGCCAACAGAAAACTGAAAACAGCACTGGAGGATTATTGGCCATGACGAATGAGCAGCAAGAGTTTGAACGTTTTATCCGCACGAAGCTGGATGAATCAGTGGATGCTCTGGACGGAGCGACGCGGGCGCACCTGATCGCCATGCGACGCGAAGCGCTGGCGCAAGGCGGTAAATCGCGCGGCTGGCAGCTGCCGGCTTCGCTGGCTGCCGCCATGGCCGCCTTCATGTTGATCTGGATGCTGCCGCAACAGCAGGCCGACCACGGCGTTGATGCGGCGATGGAAGATATGGATGTGCTCGCCTCGGATGTTGATGTCGAGTTGCTGGAAAACGTTGAATTCTACCAATGGCTGGAAGGCAGCCCTGATTTTTCATGATAGGCGGCAAGGCTCTGTTGTGCGTGCTGGCCCTGATGCTGGCGTCTTTTTCAGTTCAGGCCGAAGAAATTGAAGCGGATATTGATTTTTTCGAGTTTCTGGCTGAATGGGAGACCGATGACGGGCAGTGGGTTGAGCCGTCTTCACTCGATTTTGAACAGGTCTCCGGGGAGGATGAGAATGATGATGAAGATTAATGTATTCCTGCTGGCTCTGTTGATCAACCTGATGGCAGGAGGATCGAGCCATGCCGCAGAAAAAAAGGCGCCATGGGCGTCCCTGTCGGCTCAGGAGCAGACCGCGCTGAAACGCTTTGCCCCGCGCTGGGATCGGCTTTCCGCCCGGCGGCAGTTGAAGCTGCGCAAAGGCGCCAGGCGCTGGGCTGCCATGACGCCGGATCAACGGCGACGCGCCCGAAAACAATTCAAACGCTGGCAACAGTTGTCGCCGGAGAAGAAGCAACTGCTGCGCAAGCGATTCAGGCGCTTCCGGAATCTTCCGCCGGAGAAGCGCAGAAAAATTCGTCGTAAGCGACAGTGGTTCAAAAGTTTGCCGAAAGCAAGAAGACTGGAGCTTCGCCGGCGCTGGAAGAACATGCCGGCTCAGGAGCGCCGGCAATTGAAAAAGAGATGGCAAAACCCGCAGGCGGGAATACAGGAGGCCGGCAGGCGCCTGAATGGCATGGCTGCCCCGAACCGTCGATATTTAAACAGGTAATTCCGGAAACAACAAAGCTCTGCCCGCTGCGCGGGCGAGCTGTTTCCTGTTGACGGGGGGATCCCCGTATCTGTTTTTTCTGGCGAAAATAGCGGGAGAGATGCAGCATTCAGACATGGAGTTCCCGGGGCAATTGCAAGCAAAGACAAATTACGCAGGCGGCATTCTTGTCGTTGACGATGAAGAGGTGGTCAGGCTCTACCTTGAGCGCCTGCTTTCAGAGCATGGCTATAAGGTTATGGCGGTGGCGGATTTTGATTCGGTGAAAAAGGCCTTTCATCAGCATTATGCCCTTGTTCTGATGGATCTGGTTTTTGTCGATTCGCCCTATAGCGGCTTTGAAATTGTCGAGCACATCAAATTCGTGCAGCCGCAGTGCCCCGTGATTATTATGACCAGCCACCCCAGCACGCATTCAGCCGTTAACGCCCTTCGCCATAAAGCCTTCGATTATCTTGAAAAGCCGATCAAGGCGGCGGAGCTGCTAAAATCGGTGCGGCAGGCAATCAATGAAACCGGGCGAAGCCATGTTGAGGAGCATATTGCCCGGTCAGACAATCACGACCTGCACCTGTCAGAGCGCGAACGGGAGGTTCTTCAGATGCTGTATAAGGGATGCACCTACCCGGAGATCGCAAAAATCCTGCACACCAGCCTGTCCACGAGCAAGACGTACGGAAAACGCATTTATAAAAAGCTGGGCGTGCATTCGCGGGCGGAGGCCATTCACGAAGCATTGCAGATGCATCTTATTTAATTTTATTGCCGGGCTGATCGTGATGGAATTTGAAGAAATAAATAACAATGGCAACCAACAGAACCGCACCGATGATTCCAAGTTCGATTGCAGGTATGTGCTCCATATCAGGGCCTCCGGCAGAATGTGATGATATTGCAAATCACGGGGGAACACCCCGCGCCCGCCACGGGCCGAAGCATACATATTTCGATGCCCGCCGTATGTCCCCCGAACAGGGGACAAGCGCCTTTTTATTGCCGGGAAATAAACCCTGACTGCGTGATCAGGAAGAAGGCGAAGCGGCATGCAACTTCAACATCAAACGCACCTGCGCTAATGGAATGCCAAGTTTTCCGGCAATAATTTCTGCTGACTCGCCCTCGCGTTGCATGCGAAGGATTGTGCTGATATGCGAGTCGTCCCTGGCAAGAGATGCGGCGTAGCCGCTGTTTCGGACAATCGCAGACTTGACGGATGCGGTTGCTTTCACCTGCTGATTTTTTTCCTGCTGCTTCAAATGCTCAATGGCCTGAGTGGCCTGATTCAGATGCCGCCCGGCCTCTTCCAGTTGCTCAGCGGTCTGGGCGAGCATCTGCTCCAGACGCTGCTGGCGCTTGCCATTGCGATGCCAGCTCAGCCAAAGAAGCAACACGCCGACAATCAGACATGCGTCTATAATCAAACTGATGATGCCGGAATCGATATTGAACATGGTTAATCCAGCCCCATGAGCCCACGCAGGCGCAGCACCATTTGCGAATAAATCTGGGATACCCGCGATTCGGTAAGTGCGAAAATCAGAGCGATTTCCTTCATCGTCAACTCCTCATAATAATACAGCGTAACCAGAATGTTTTCACGCGGCGGGAGCCTGGAAATGGCATCGGCCAGTTGCTCTACGAATTCCAGCAGTGAATGTTGCGATTCAGGACACAGCGATGGATCTGCTTCCAAAGTTTCAAGAATGCTGATGTTCTCATCCTGACTGATCGGACTGGACAGGTCGTCAAAATAAACGATTGACATGCTGCGGACATGATTCAGACGCTGCCGATATTCTTCCACGCTTATATCCAGATATCCGGCAACTTCAAGTTCCTCTGCGGGCCTGCCATAGCGCTGTTCAAGCTCAAGGAAGGCTGCTTGCATCTCCTTGGCACGATCACGCAGGCCGCGAGGCATCCAGTCAAAGGCGCGCAAATAATCAATCATGGCGCCGCGAACCCGGTAGGAAACAAATGTCTTGAATTGAATCTCTCTGCTGTGATCAAAACGCTGTGCGCCATCAAGCAGGCCCAGCACGCCGGCATTGATCAGATCATCCAGTTCAATGGAATCCGGCGTTCGCCGCATCAGTTGATCTGCATGAAAGCGAATCAGAGGCAGGTATTCCTCAAGCAATTCATCCGGAGTCATTGCCGGCGAATATTGCAGAGGCGGGTTCATGAGCCAGAGTCAGCCTGCTCGCCCGGCTCGGTTTTGCGGGGCAGCATTTGATTAAGCCAGGCCAGCATAATTCCCATCCAGGCGACCGCCACAGTCAAAATGCCTATGCGAAACATTGACTCGGCAATCGGAATGCTTTGAATCAGGCAAACAGCGCAGCCAAAAAGCAGGCCTGTCAGAGCGCCGGACGTAGCCGCATGGGATGGCGTCATAACGCACCTCCAACGACCCGGCCTGAATCCGCCTCATCCAGCGTGGCTGAAAGCGCGCGTTCCCAGAAAAATTGCAGGCCGCCGGAGTGCGAATCATCTCTCGGACGCTGCAACAGGGCCTCAAAAAGCTCATGCAAGTGTCTGCCCACTGGCCCATCCGAATCGGCGATCAAACGCTGTTGCTGGATCGCCTGACGCACTGACGCATGTTGCGGAATATTGCCAAGATAATCGAGATAAACATCGAGATATCGATCCGTGACCAGGAGCAGTCGTTTGAAGGTGATATGGCCGTCAATATCGCTGGTCTGGTTGATGACGATCATGAACCGGTGAATATTGCGCTGTCGGGACAATACCTTGATCAGGGCATAGGCGTCGGTCAGCGACGTAGGATCGGGCGTCAGCACCACAAGCGCGGTTTCAGATGTCGAGGCAAAGTACAATACGTTGTCGCCAATTCCGGCTGCGGTGTCGATCAGGATCAGGTCGTAACTGCGCCCGGCATCCCGCAGGGCGTCGAGAATAATCTGCTGTTCTCTGGTGGACAAATTGGTCAATTCATAAATGCCGCTGCCGCCCGGCAAAACGTCAAATCCCTGACTGCACGGGATGATTAACTCATCGATCGCCGTCTCATCGTCAAGAAGGCTTCGAAATGTTCTGGACGCACGCAGCCCCAGCATCACATCAACATTTGCCAGCCCCAGATCTGCGTCAATAAGCAACACTTTCTGTCCGCTTCTGGCTGCATGCGCGGCCAGGTGAACGGAGAGGAATGTTTTGCCGACTCCGCCTTTGCCGCTGCTGATGGAGATGACGCGCGGTGAAGCGTGGGCTTGCGACTGCGCATTCACGTTGATGCTTTCCTGTTATGTCTGCCCAGCAACGTGGTCAGAGACTGCGGCGTCAGCCAGCCCATCTGTTCCGGCACTTCCGGGCCAAAGCTGCAATAGCTCATGGGCAGACCGGCGGTGATAGCCCAGTTGACAATTTTACCTGGCCGTTCCGTTTCATCCAGCTTACTAAACGCGATGTCAGTAATCTTTGATGTTGTCAGGCGAGCAAGCTGCTGCATGCCATCCTCCTCATCCATATTTGCCGGCAAGACCATGAAACGGCGCGTGCAGTCCATGGCGTCCCACAGCCTGATTTGGCGTTTCAGCCCGCCGTCGCGCCGGGGGCTCCAGCCTTCACTGTCTATTAGCATGAGTTGTGCCGTTTGTATTTGAGACCGGATATTCTCTACCTGCGCCACCTGTCGCAGTGGAAAAAACGGGATGCCCAGCGTACTGGCATAGGCTGCAAGCGCCTCCAGCCCCCCGATTCGTTCGCTATCCGTGCTGAGCATTGCGACGCGAACGCCTTTCATGCTGTAGTGAGCAGCCAGCTTGGCGATCATGGTTGTTTTTCCAGCCCCTGAAATGCCCGTGAAAAGAAGCGTGTTGCGGCCCTGTTCCGGATCGATTCGGCTCGCCCACCTTATGGTTTTTGCTCCCATCGCACGGGCGCTGGAAAAGTCGCTTGCCATGTCAAAGGCATGACTGGCGGAAATGCCCAGACTGATCAGATAATCAAATGCAACCTGTTCCCTGCCGTTCGACAATGAGGCGCGCAAGCTCGATGTTTCCCTGCTGGACAGCCCTTTAACGATGCGCTCCAGTCGCTTCACCGTGGCATCGGCAATATTATTCTGAGGCGTTTGCGCGGGCCTTGCCTGCGGGCCTTCCGGCGCGGCTGCGCTTGCATGATCCAGCGCCGCATGCACATGCCAGATCGACTTGCCGTCGGCGTCCCTGGTTTGCCGGCGATCCAGGATCAACGCCTCCGGACCCATCTCCCGTCTTATTCTGGCCAGCGCCTCATGCAGGCTGGGGGCTGAAAAAACCTTAAATCGCATCGTACAGGCTCAGTTTGGCAAGCGATTGAATATTCGTTTGCGGCGGAATCTCGCCAATCGAAAGCACCGCGATGCGGGACATGAATTTACGCAGCGCCTGAGACAGGGGGGCGCGCAGCTGTTGCGTCGTCAGAATGACCGGCATGTCGAGATCATGTTGTGATGCAGCCTCATTCAAACGGCTGATGAAGCGCTGCCATTCAGGCATGTCCAGCGGCAACGACCAGCCCGGCTGTTGGGCAAGACGATCGGCCATGCGCTGCTCCAGCTCGCCATCCAGCATGAGCACATTCAACTCGTCCTGATCATTAAGATAGCGCTGGGTGATGGTTCGCCCCAGGCGCATGCGGACATGTTCCGTCAGCGCCTCCGGACTGGCCTGCTCGGCGGCATGATCCGACAAGGTTTCAAGGATCAGCATCATATCCCGAATCGGCGCCCATTCAGTCAACAGGCGCTGCAGGACAGATTGCAAAAGCCCGACTGAAACCTGCGCCGGAACAATCTCCTCCACCACCTTGGGATGCCGCTCAGAGAACTTGGCGAGCAGTTCATGCACCTGAGCGCGATCCAGCATATTGGAGGCCTGAGCGCGCAACAGCTCGGTAAGATGGGTGACGATCACTGTGCCGGGTTCGACCACTGTGTAGCCGGAAAGTTCCGCCTGCTGCCGTTTTTCCTGTGTGATCCACAGCGCAGGCAAGCCGAATGCGGGCTCCTGCGTGGGCACGCCATCAACCGCCGGCCCGGACATTTGTCCCTCCAGCGCCAGTAGATTGCGCGGTCGAATTTCTCCTTTGCCGACAATAGCGCCACGGATAAGAATCTGATAATCGCTGACGCCGAGTTGCAGATTGTCCTTGATATGAACAGGAGGCAGCACAAAACCGATCTCCTGCGTAATCTGACGGCGCACCTTTTGCATGCGTTCGAGCAAATTGCCCTCATGGCCGTTTTCAACCAGATCTATCAGGCCGTAACCGATCTCAAGGCGAATCGGATCTTCCACCAGCAATTCATCCAGCCCGGCATCAGGCGCTATTTCCTCCGCCGGCGTCACATCCTCAGCGCTGACCTGCATGGCCCGCTGTTGTTCGCCAAGATGCAGATACCAGCCGCTGACGCCAAGTCCTATGGCAATAATAAGGAAGGGTATGAAGGGCAGGCCGGGAACAAGGCTCATCAGGACAAGCGCGCCGGAGGCCACCCAGTGAACATTCGGATAACGGGTGAACTGGGTCTTCAGTTCAAACGGCAACGCCATGCTGCCGCTGGCGCGGGTGATGATAATGCCTGCCGCTGTCGAGATAATCAATGCGGGAATTTGCGCCACTAAACCGTCACCGACCGTCAAAAGACTGTACACTGAAACAGCGTCTGAAAGCGGCATGCCCTGCTGCATAACGCCGACGACCAGACCGCCGACAAGATTGATCATGGTGATAATCAGACCGGCGACGGCATCGCCGCGAACAAATTTTGAGGCGCCGTCCATAGCGCCGTAAAACTCGGCCTCCCGCGCTACGGACTCCCGACGCTGACGCGCCTCCCGCTCATCAATCAGGCCTGCATTCATATCCGCATCAATAGCCATCTGTTTGCCGGGCATGGCATCAAGCGTGAAGCGGGCGGCGACCTCGGCGATGCGCGTGGAGCCCTTGGTGATGACGATGAAATTGATCAGCACCAGAATAAGGAAAATAATCAGACCGACAACGGTGTTGCCGCCAACGACAAACTGGCCAAAGCCTTCAATCACATGGCCTGCGGCCGCAGGGCCCTCCTGTCCCCGCAACAGGATCAGGCGCGTGGTGGCGACATTCAGGGAAAGGCGGAACAGCGTTGTTAACAGCAGCAAGGAGGGAAATACCGAAAAATCCAGCGGCTTGAGCACATAGATGGATGTGAGAAGTATTACAATGCCAATGGTGACATTGGCGGCCAGCAGCACATCCATCAGCCATGTCGGCAACGGCGCCATCATGACCAGAAGAATGCCGAGAACGCCGATTGACAACAGGATATCCGGTTGTCTGACAATGCGCTGGAATGTCATGGTTGCTGTGTTCTGCATCAGGTTTGCACCCTCCTTGTTGCCTCTTGCATCGTCACCGCGCCTGCTTCAGCCGAAAAATCTCCGCCAGTACGACAGCGACAGCCTCGAACAGCTCTTGCGGAATTTCTTCGCCTATTCTTACCTGCTTAAACAAGGATCTTGCCAAAGGCTTGTTTTCGCGCAGAGGGATATTGTTTTCAGCGGCAATCTGACGAATTTTGGCAGCGATGAAGCCCTGTCCTCTGGCCACCACGCGCGGCGCTCCGGCGATGCCGGGCTCATAGGCAAGCGCCACCGCCAGCCTGGTCGGGTTGGTAATCACCACGTCGGCTTTGGGCACGTCAGCCATCATGCGGTTCTGCGCCTGCTGCGTCTGAATTTGACGGATTTTAGCCTTGAGCTGCGGATCGCCCTCGCTCTCCTTATGTTCATCGCGTTGCTCTTTTTTCGACATGCGCATGGATTTCGTATGCTCAAAGCGCTGAAAAAGAACATCCGCCAGCGCAATAAAGGTAAATATGACAGCCGTCAACATGGTGACCTTCGTGCTTCCGTTGACCATAAGCGAGACGATATCTTCAGGGCCTTTCAGCGCTGCATGCATGATTTGTGGAAGCAGGTCGGTGATAACGACGTAGCTGGCAATCCCGACAACGATCAACTTGAGAATTGATTTGGCAAACTCTGCCAGTGATTTAATCGAGAACAGGCGCTTCAGCCCTTTTAACGGGCTGATTTTTTCAAACTTCGGCGTGAGCGTTTCAAAGCTGAAAACCGGGCCGCTGACCATCACTGTGACCAACGCGCCAAGCAGCATGATCGGCAAGGCTATGGGGAGAACGATCAGCGCCACATCCGCCCCCGCCGCAACCATCAGCTGGCGCATGCCATCGCCCGTCGCCGCAAACTCTGCTTCGCCGGATAGATAATAACGCATCATCGCCATCAATTTTTCACCCAGCCATGCGCCCATGCCGGTGACTGCAATCAGGCTGATGACCAGAAAAGTGATGGCCGTTGAAGGCTCCTTGCTGGAGGGAACCTGCCCTTTCTTTCGCGCATCCGTCAGTTTTTTGTCGGATGGCTCTTCAGTTTGCTGGCTTTTATCCTGTTCTTCAGACATCGCTTACACTGCGCCAAGATGCCGGAGGAAAGCAGGCGCCTGCCCTGACAGGCTTGTGAAGGCATTGGACATAAGATAAATGAAGGCCGGCATGCCCAGTGCAAATGTGAGCAGACCAAGGCCGACTGTTAACGGGAAACTTACAAAAAACACCTGAATTTGAGGCACTGCCCGAGAAATCAGCCCAAGCGCAACATATACAAAGGTTAACAGCAGCATGACGGGCGCAGCGATTTTCAATGCCAGCACGAACATCTGGCTGGCAGCCTGGTTGAGCATGTCGAGCCCGGAAAATGACCATGAGGCGCCAATGGGAAGCAGCGAGAATGAGTCTATCAGGCCGCGTAAAAACATATGGTGCGCCCCGGATGCCAGCCATAGCAACGTAGCCAGCGTCATTGCCAGCAGTGAAAGCAGCGATTGCTGGCTATGGGTAGCCGGATCAAAAACATTGGCGACCGTCATGCCCATCTGGAAACTCATCAACTGCCCGGCAAATTGAGCCGCCGCGAATATCAATTGCGCCAGCAAAGCCAAAGCGCCGGCGATCATCAGTTCGCGCATGGCTACGACGGCAAAGGCGACCGGCTTTAGCGGGATGGCAGCGACCTCTGCCTGCACGGTCGGATAAAGCAACAGCGTCAATAATGCGATCAGCCCGGCTTTAATCCGGGCTGGAATCAATGGGTGTCCCAGCACGGGCAACAGAATGATGAGCGCGCTGACGCGCAACAGGATAAGGATGGCGACAATGATCTGTTGCAAATCCGGCCACGGGAAATCCATTTTTGTCGACGACCGTCAGTTCGTCAGTGTCGGAATCATGGCAAAAAGGCCTCGCGTAAAGCTGACCATCCGCTCGGTCATCCATGGCGCCGCTATGATGATGGCGGCAAATACGGCAATAATTTTTGGTACGAATGTCAGCGTCATTTCCTGAATCTGGGTAACTGCCTGAAACAGGGATATAGCAATGCCCACAACAAGGGCGACGCCCAGCATGGGCATGGAAATCCACAGCACCATTTGAATCGCTGCGCTGCCTGTTTGAATGACTGTATCGGGCTCCATGATTCACATGAAGCAAAGCTGAGGCCAAGTGATAAATTGTGAATGCCAAATTCCAGGTGTAACAACGCATGTCAGGAGTCTGTCGGATTTATGAGCAATCTGCCGTGCAGCAGGGATAGTGGCCAAAATATCCTGATTTATCGTTGCACAGTTACCGCCATACGCCTCAAAATCATGCTGTTTTTGATTGCCTGGACACTATCGCACCCTGCCCGCTACAATCGCCCTTACGCACATGGATTCCACCCCGTGAT
>CAYTFI010000051.1:0-11449 GCA_964437065.1 uncultured Zetaproteobacteria bacterium
TCAAGGCTATGGTGCCAACACGCACCCTTATCAGCCGGCTGATTCCGGATCGCCGCCTGAAACCGGCCGCAATGGGCTTTATGATCGGCCTGATCGGGCTGATATTGCCACAGGTGATGTCGATTGGTTACGGTATTGTCGAGGACATGATGCTCGAACGCATCAAGCCGGAAGTGCTCGGCATGGCCATGCCGCTGGCAGCTTTTCTGGCTATCATTTTGCTGGGCAAACTGGTTGTCACCATATTGAGCGCCTCCGGCGATTTGCCGGGCGGCATGCTCGCTCCGTCGCTGTTCATGGGCGCGGCTGTCGGCGCCATGTGCGGCGACATCGTGCACAATATTTCACCGGCCTATTCCGAGAGTTATGGCGCCTATGCGCTGGTGTCCTGCGGCGCCCTGACGGCAGCGGCCCTGCAGGCGCCGCTGACCATTATGTTGATCATGTTTGAAATGACGGCCGATTATCACATCATGCTGCCGCTCATGGCCGCCTGCATCATTGCAACCCTGGTGACGCGGGCGTTTGGCCGCACATCCGTGTTCACGGAAGCGCTTGAAGAACGGGGCATCGAAACGTCATGGGGGCTTGAACAATCATGGATGCGATCGGTGCCTGTAAGCCGAATCCCGTGGCGATCCATACCCATGGTATCCGAAAATGCCCGCTTGCAGGAGTTGAAGCAGGTCTATACGGCTTCAGGCAAAGGTTGCGTGCAAGTGGTGGACGATGAAGGCCTGATGACCGGCATTGTCACCTTCGCCGATTTGCAGGACTGGCTTATCGATCCGGCCCTGGATCAGGTTGTCGTCGCCAGCGAGGTGGCCAACCGGGAGGTGCAGGTGTTGCCCGAGACAGCCAGCCTGCTTGAGGCGATTCGCATACTGGATCGCGAGGTGTTTGAGCAAATGCCGGTTGTGGCGGCGGATAATCCGCGCCGCGTATTGGGCGTGGTTTCGCGCAATGCGATCTTTTCCACCTACCATAAACTGATCGTCAAACACGGTGAAGGCGGGCGCGCTTGACGCCTCTCGCGGACATGCCCGGGTTTATCCGCGCCATGTCTTTCAAACTGATGCGCCGGGGCGCCGGAGCCGTTGCCGGCAACGCATGTTAAATCAGGCGCAACAGCAGGCCGCAGAGGCCGGGGACGGGCCGCAACTGATTCTGGCCGGCGCAGGCTCGGGAAAAACGCGCACCATCGTTCACCGCATCGGCCATCTGATTGCGGCGCGGGGCGTCGCGCCGCATCGCATTCTCGCAGTTACATTCACCAACAAGGCGGCGGCGGAAATGAAGTCCCGACTGAACGATCTGATTGGCGAGGACGGCGGCGGCGTTGTCTGCGGCACCTTTCATGCGATTTCGCTTCGCCTGTTGCGGCGCTACGCCGATGCGCTGGCTTACCCGAAATCATTTCAGGTGGTGGATGCGGATGACCAGAAAGCCCTGATCAAGCGCCTGCTGAAGGCGAGGAATATTGCCGCTGACCGCCTCCACCCGTCCTATCTGTTGAACTGGATTGAACATTGCAAGCATGCCGGACTCAGCCCCGATGAAGCGCCGGAGCAAAGCTGGAACAAGGTGGAAATGTCCGGCCTGTACAGCGAATACCAGCAACAACTCAAGCAACATGAGCGGATGGATTTTTCCGACCTGTTGCTCAATATCGTGCTGCTGTTGCGCCAGCACGGGGATATTGCCGCCGCTATTCGCGCCCGCTTCGATCATGTGCTGGTGGATGAGTTTCAGGACACCAACCCGGTGCAGCATGAGTGGCTGGCGCTGTTGTGCGCAAATCACCGGAATCTCACCGTGGTGGGCGATGATGACCAGAGCATCTATGGCTGGCGCGGCGCGGATGTTCAGCATATTCTTGAATTTGAACATATCTGGCATGGCGCAACCATCCACCGGCTGGAAGAGAATTACCGCTCAACAGGCTCGATTCTTGAGCTTGCCAACGCCATCATTCAGGGCAATAAAGATCGCCATGAAAAACGCCTTCTGGCCACCCTGGAGCGCGGTGACCCGCCGTTGTGGAAGGTATGCAACGATGAATACGACGAGGCGCGCCGGATTCTCGGCCATATTGAGCACTGGCGGGCAGCGGGGCGCCCATGGTGTGAAATCGCCGTGCTCTACCGTTCCAACCGGCAATCGCTGCCGCTTGAGCAAATTTTTCGCCAGGCCAATATCCCCTACCGCATTATTGGCAGCGTGGGCTTTTTTGAGCGCATGGAGATCAAGGACGCGCTGGCTTACTGGGCTCTGCTCAATCGTTGCGGCGACAGCCTGCACCTGATGCGAATCTGCAACAGGCCAAAGCGGGGGCTCGGCGCGGTCGGGCAGCAGCAGCTGGCCGCTCAACTGGCTCAATCCGGCCTGCGCGCCTTTGAATGGCTGGATTTTCTTGCTCGCGGCCAGGTTGAAGGCGCGGCAAGGAAATTGCAGCCGCTGGCGCAAAAGATGGCGGACATTCGGTCGGACTCGGATACACAGCCTGATCGCGGGCTGCATGCGGTGCTCGAGGACAGCGGCTACCTTGAAAGCCTTAAAGCGACGGGAGAAATCGAATCAGCCTCGCGCCTGGATAATATCCGCACCTTGCAGCAATACATTGAACTTTGCATGGCCGAGAATCTGACGCCGGTTGAATTTATGGATCGGGCGGCGCTGTTGCAAAGCCATGACGAGCTGGCGGAGGACGATAATCGGGATCAGGACGATGCGATTGCCATGATGAGCCTGCACCGGGCCAAAGGGCTTGAATTCGACTGCGTTGCGCTGGCCGGCGTAGAGGAAGGCCTGCTGCCCCACCAGCGCGCCATGGATGAGGGCGGCGACGCCATCAGCGAAGAGCGTCGCCTGCTATATGTCGGCGTCACCCGTGCACGGCGACATCTGTTGCTGACCTCGGCCAGATTGCGCCGATTCTTTGGCGACACGCATTATCCGCAGGCCAGCCGTTTTATAAAAGATCTGCCCCGCAGCGTGTTGCTTCCTGATGCGCCCGCGCCTGTCGCCCGGGCGGAGCATGGCGTCGGCATCGGCGATCAGGTCGCCCATCCGACTTTTGGCGACGGCGTTGTGCTCGGGCTGGAAGGCGCCGGCGATGCGCAGCGCATTACGGTGCAATTCCGCCGCTCGGGGGTGAAGCGACTGATGCTGAAATATGCCGCCCTGCAAGCCCTGTAGGAGGCATTCAGGCTCAGGCGACGCCGATGCCTTCGCGCCAGGCCAGAACCAGACGGAATTCATCATTGCCCAGTTCAATTGACAAATCGCGCTTGATTTCCGTCAGCGAAGCGTAGGGATCCGCATCATCCAGTTCCGCCATCAGCGTTTCAAAGTCTTTGCCGATGAACGCCGGCACATCAATATAATAGCCGGCGCGAATCAGGGCGATAAAATGTTTTATGATTGTTGCCGCGCTGACGCCCTGCTCCGCGGCTATCGCCGCAACCGACATCTCCTTGCGATACAGGGACAGGGTGTACATCTGCGTCTCGTTTGCCCCGGGCCCTTTGGCGATAAGCATGGGAATGTCCTTGCCCCCGACCTGCGCTTTTTTGCCTGCGGCCGTTTTATCATGGGCCTTGATGGCCTTGATAAATGCCGCGCCATAGGCATCCAGTTTATGCTCGCCGACGCCCGATATCTTGCGCATGGCCGCCTCGTCCTTGGGCTTGCGCTGACTGAGCTCTGTCAACGTCACATCGCTGAAAACAACGTGCGGCGGCAAATCCTCCCCGTCTGCAATCTCTTCGCGCAACTGCACCAGCTTCTTGAACAGCACTTCATCGCGAGGCACGCCAAGGCGTTTAAACTGGCGTTTGATACCCGGCTGGTATTTGGCCAGCACAATCGGCTCGCCATTGCCGATGCGCTCCGACTTTTTCGTTGCCAGCATGGCGGCCCGTTTTGAAACATCCTGGATAAAATAACCCTGATGAACCAGCTGGCGAAGAATGGAAGTCCATTCATCGGCATTGATGTCGGCGCCTGAGCCATGACTTTTCAATTTGTCATGCCCGTGTTCGCGCACGCGGGCGTTATTTGAGCCGCGCAGCACATCGACAATGTAGCCCATGCCAAAATGCCCGTTCACTTCGCGTACGCACTGCAATGCAACGATGGCCAGTTCCGTCGCATCATAGGTGGCCGGCGGATCGAGACAGATATCGCAATTGCCGCACGGCTCCTCCAGCGCCTCGCCAAAATATCCGAGCAATACGCGGCGACGGCATGTCAGGGCCTCGGAAAAGCCAACCATGCTGTTCAGCTTATGCACCTCGACCCGTCGCTGGTCGATGTTTTCAACGTTTTCGATCAGCCGCCGCACCAGATTCACATCGCCCGAGCCATACAACATCAGCGCTTCGGATTCCATGCCATCGCGTCCGGCGCGTCCGGTCTCCTGATAGTATGATTCGATGCTCTTGGGCAAGTCGTGATGGATCACAAAGCGAACATTGGGCTTGTCAACGCCCATGCCGAAGGCGATGGTCGCCACAATCACCTTAACGCGATCGCGCAGAAAATCATCCTGCACCTTTTCACGGCTGCGGCCCGGAATGCCGGCATGATACGCAGCTGCGCGGATGCCATGACGCTGCAAATTCACAGCCAGATCTTCAACCCGCTTGCGGGAAAGGCAGTAAATAATGCCCGACGCATTCGGCCACCCCTCCAGAAACTGCAATATCTGCGTCAGGGGCTGACGCTTCTCCCCCACCAGATAACGAATATTGGGGCGGTCAAAACTGGCGACAAAACGTCTGGCCTTTTCCAGCTTGAGGCGGGCGGTTATATCCTCACGCGTATGCTCATCGGCTGTCGCGGTCAGGGCCAGCATCGGCACATCCGGGAACAGCTCCCGAAGCTCGCCGAGGCGCACATATTCGGGTCGGAAATCGTGCCCCCATTGCGATACGCAATGCGCCTCATCAATGGCGAACATGCCGATTTTAATTTCGCTCAGCTTTTGAATAAATGTCTTGGATAACAGGCGTTCAGGCGCCACGTACAGCAGATCAAGATCGCCGGACTCAAAACGCTCCAGCACATCCTTGGCCGCCTGCGCTTTCAGCGAAGAATTGTAGTAGGCCGCCTTTACGCCGCAGGCGTTGAGCGCATCCACCTGGTCTTTCATCAATGAAATCAGCGGCGAAACGACAATGCCGGTGCCTTTATGCATAATTGCCGGAATCTGGTAACAGAGGGACTTGCCGCCGCCGGTCGGCATCAGCACGAATGCATCCTTGCCATCCATCAGCGAGGTGATAATTTCCTCTTGCATGGGGCGGAAGTAATCGTAGCCGAATACATCCTTGAGTATTTTCTTTGCCTGTTCTTTTACTTTTTTGGTTGCCATCTCTTTCCTGTAGCGGAAACTCATCCATGTGTCACCGCACCAAGCAGGAAAACTGCCGCTTTCCTGCCATGTAAATTCAATGCCGGGCATTGATTTTTTGCGCCCGTCCATGGGCGCGGACGGGCATTATAGTGCCATTTTTTTATTTTGCACTATGTATCATGATGCTGCGTGCGCATTAATTAATGATGAAGAAAGCTGATTGATGTTGCAGCATTGCCGCATGCATGCATCTCGCCTCGACGGAAAACGCATTCTGCTGACCCGCGCTGAACGCCAGCTGGATGAATTAAGCCGGAGCGTCCGCAAGCTTGGCGGCCTGCCTGTGCGATTTCCCTGTCTGGCCGTTCAGCGCCTGGATGAGGAAATCGAGCAGGCTCTTGCTCAATTGGCCGATTGCAGCGACGTTGCGTTCACCAGCGCCAATGGCGTGCAATGCGTCGCCGCAGCGGCGCATGATCCGGCAGCCATGTTGCAGTCAAAGCGCATTGCAGCCGTAGGAGAAAAAACTGCCGCCGCCTTGCGCCGGGTCGGCATCAGGGCGGATATTACGCCCGAGCTCCCGTCCCAGGACGGCCTGCTCCGCGCCTACGTCAGGCATGGCCTGCCCCGGCGGCTGATGTTTTTCAGGGCCCGGGAAGGCCGTGACGCGCTGATCCGCGGGCTGCAGGAACTTGGGGTTGATGTCATCCTGGCGCCGGCCTATCAAACAGTATGCCCCGACGATGATGCGGAGGAAATTATCCGGGCGCTGAGGCAGGCGGAGATTGACGCCGTGCTGCTTGGCAGCTCAAAGGCCGCTCGCTTTTTTGTTCAGCGCGTTGGCGACATCCGCCTTGCCAGACGTCCGCTGGCCGCAGCCATCAGCGATCAGGTGGCCAAAGCAGCTGGCGATGCCGGTTTGAACGTGCAGATTGTAGCAACAACCGCTAGTTTTGACGCCATGCTAAACGATCTGGCTGAATTTTATGCGGCCAGCAGAATGAGGAGCGCCTGATATGTCCCTGCCCGATTTAACCATTCGCCCACGCCGCTTGCGCCAGACTGCGGGCATCCGCCGCATGGTGCGTGAAACAACGCTGTCGCCGAGCGATTTTATTTATCCCCTGTTTGTTGATGAAACCGTCAGCGATGCAGTTCCCGTAGTCAGCATGCCGGGCGTATCGCGCATTCCCGTCTCGCAGGTGGGGCAAATCACGCAGGAGGTCGCTGCGCTCGGCATTCCCGGCGTCATCCTGTTTGGCATACCGGCGAAAAAAGACGCCGCAGGCAGTTCCGGCTGGGATGACAACGGCATTGTTCAACAGGCCATCCGGGCGGCAAGGGCGGCAAGCCCGGAAACCTGCGTCATTGCTGACGCCTGCTTTTGCGAATACACCGATCACGGGCACTGCGGCGTTCTGCATGGCGATCAGGTCGATAACGACGCCACTCTGGCAAACCTGCAAAAAGAGGCGGTCTCCTATGCCGAGGCGGGCGTCGATATTGTCGCCCCGTCCGGCATGATGGACGGCATGATCGCAGCCATCCGGAGCGGGCTCGATGATGCGGGCTTCAAGGATCTCCCTGTCATGTCCTATGCCGTAAAATATGCTTCAGGTTATTTCGGCCCCTTTCGCGACGCGGCTGACTCCTCCCCGAGCTTTGGCGATCGCGCCAGCTATCAGATGGATCCGGCCAATCGCCGCGAGGCAGTAAAAGAGGCATTGCTGGATGTGCAGGAGGGTGCGGACATATTGATGGTCAAGCCGGCGCTGGCCTATATGGATATTATTCGTGAAGTAAAGGATGCCACCCGCCTTCCCCTGGCTGTTTACAATGTGTCGGGCGAATACGCGATGGTCAAGGCCGCCGCAGAAAGGGGCTGGATTGATGAAAAGCGCGTGGTGCTGGAAACCATGCTCGGCTTCAAGCGGGCCGGAGCGGATCTGATCCTCTCCTACCATGCCATGGATGCGGCCCGCTGGCTAAATGCTTCGTGAGCAAAAAACCGGCAACATCCGGGCTTCCGGCAGACAAGGCGGTTGCGACTGAAGCTATTGCGGCCGACAGCGTAAAAGCCGGCCCGGACGAATCGCCGACAAGCCATAAAAAAAAGCGCCATCGCGGCATTTTACTCGCCTTGCTGCTGATCATAGCGCTCGCAGGCGGGCTGGCGTTCCGTAGTCAGCTGCAACCGCTCTTGCACGCATGGATCGACAGATTTCCCGATTTCCCGACGCAACAGGCCCAAAAAGAAGAACCGGAAGATGCGACGCCGGCTCCGACCCCGGAACCAGGATCAGCCCAGGAACCGCCGGCGTCGGAAACTGAGCCAGTGACTCAGGCGCCCGCGCCGCGCCCGCAGCAGGCTCGAAGCCAGCCGGCAACTGAAGAACTCGGCGGGCTGCTTGACACCATAGATGAACTGCGCGGAGAGCTGCGCCAGATGACAGAGGCGCAACAGGCCTTGCGGGATGGCCTGCATGAACAGCAGCGGATGAATCTACAGGTTCGCTTGCGCTGGATCAGCGATCCGGGC
Source organism: uncultured Zetaproteobacteria bacterium (assembly GCA_964437065.1). Taxonomy (GTDB): domain Bacteria; phylum Pseudomonadota; class Zetaproteobacteria; order Mariprofundales; family Mariprofundaceae; genus Mariprofundus. The sequence goes on from CAYTFI010000051.1 coordinate 7,899, forward strand.
AGTCGGTTGCCGCAGCTTAAGCTGGCATGGGAGGAAATTTCCCTGCTGCCGGGGCTCACTGACGAAGAGCGGGACAGGAGCATAAAAATGCAGGCGCTGGCTCGCGCCGATATGCAAAAATTACGCCGCTGGAAAGAAACGCTCGTCAAGTGGGCGGACGCCATGTCCACGCCGGTGCATGCCGATATCATGCCTCGGCCCGAGCATCCATGGCTGGCCTGGGCGGTCGGCCAGTTCCATTTGCGCCGGGCGCCGGCTGAAGAGTCGCGCCGCCTGAGCCGGCTGCGACGACAGTTGCTCGATTCCGTTCGCCTGCTCACGCTTGAGGCGTGGCCTGCCAGCGGTTATTGGCAGGGCCTGCGCGCTGAACTGCTGCTGAATGTCAGAGCGTTGCAGCAAGAAAACGAACGCAGCGCAGCCGCCATAGAGCTTGGCTTGCCGGATAATTTTGCCGCCATTCAGGCTGATATAAAGTTGCTGCGGCAAACTGCGCATCAATGGCAGGGAGAATTATAATGCGCCTGGTTCTATTTCTTGTCCTGGCTCTGGCCGTAAGCGTTGCGCTGGTCGCTTTTCCGGATGTCGCCGATCAGGCGCTGCGCATTGAGGCCTTTGGCTGGTTGTTTGAGACCCGGCAGGGCGCGTTCATTGTGCTGTTGCTGGTTCTGATGTTGCTGTTCTGGCTGTTACGCAGCCTTTTTGGCGCCCTGTTCGCCGGCCCCGGCACGCTATGGCGCTCGTTCAATATGGGCAGCCATAAAAGACGGGAAAAACGCCTGCGTGAAGAGCTGTCCCTGTGGCTGGATCAGCGTGGCGATCTGAACGCCAAAACACTGAAACGTTCGCGCGGCGTATTGCCCGGCTGGGCATTGCATGCATTGGCGACGCTGACCACCCCTGCCATTGATCAATCCCTTGCCGCCGACGATGAACTGATCACGGCTCTGGCGGCCCGTATTGCAACCGACCCCGGGGCGCATCCAAGGCCTGATCTGGCGACGCGCAAGTCGCATCTGGAGGCATGGCTGCATGCCCATCCCGGCGCGCCGCTGGCTCTCAGCCGCCTGGCTGACGTGGCCAGGGAAGAGAAAGACTGGCCCAGGCTTGTCACATTGCTGGAAGATCTCTGGAAGCGAGGCCATCAACCGGCGCATGCCATGAAGCCGCGCCTGGCCGACGCCTACCTTGCCATGGCCCGGCAGGATCCCGATCACGCCATGGAGTATCTGCGCAAGGCTCACCGTTTAATCCCGGAAGGCCGGAATGTTCTGCTGACTTACGGCGCGGCTCTGGCAGCGAGCGGCGACATGACAGCCGCCAGCCGCCTGTGGCTTGGTTATCTGGAAAAAAACTGTGATTTTGAGTTGGCCCGCACGCTGCTGGACGCGGTGAAAGATGATTCCATGCGCTTTTACCGCAAGCTGGAACGCTACAAAGAGAAAGAACTCAACCCGGCCCAGCGCTGGTTGCGCGCCGAACTGGCCCATGCCGCAAAGCTTGACGGCCTTGCCTTTGAATACATGCAGGCGCTGGCTTCAGAGGCAAGCTTCCCGCAGATATGGCAAAGCCTGGGAGACTGGCACGAGGCCGCCGGCGAGCATGCGCAAGCTGCGCTGAATTATCGCCAGGCGCTTAAACCTGGAAATCTCAGTTGAAAGCGCCCGCATGGCGCGAGCTCTTGGTTCGGGGCATCCACCTGCTTGCGCGCTGCGCGCAGGCAAGCGCCCCTCTCACCCTGCCTGCCTGTGCGTTGCACGCAGACACAGGCGGGTGAGCTGAAGCTCGTCCAAACGGCTATCCATGTCTTTTTGTGATTCGTTTTGCTAAACCGCCCTTCAAATCAATATCTTACAACCTGCACGCACTCGCAACCGAGATTTCCAGATTAATAATGGGAAACATCACTTAAATCAGGCGGAATAAACCCGGTCACGCGCTCGACTCCGGTTTCGATATTGCCATCCGGCATCAGCTTCAACCAGCGATAGCCTGGGGACAGGCCGTCCAGCGCAAAAGCATCGTGATTCGGCTTGAACTGGATGCAGGTTGAAGGCGTGCCAAGCAGGCGCACGCGCCCTGCCGTGGCATCAAAGGCCTGATGGATGTGGCCTGAAAGAATGGCTCGGACATGTTGATGCCGATCTATAACATCCCAGAAATCCCGGCTATTCTTCAAGCCGATCCTGTCCATCCATTCGCTGCCGACAGGCATCGGCGGATGATGTAATGCGATGAGAACATGCCGGCTGCGTGATTGAGCGAGTAATCGCTCAAGCCGCATGAGTTCCGCTTCGTCGATAAAGCCTGAAATCATGTCCGATGCATGAGAATTCAATGAAATCACCTGCCACCAATCAAGCTGAAGGCAATCAACATAGCTGGAAAACGAATTCAGCGCCGGGATCAGCGTATCGCTTAAGCGCGCCAGGTTTTCATGGTTGCCGGGCGTAATCAGAAACGGCGAGCGCCATTCACGCAGCATGCGCCCCAGTCGATGATAGGCGGCCTCAGCTTCATCCTGCGCCAAATCGCCGCCAAGTATGATACCGTCGGGGCAGGGGAACTTCCGCCGCGCACTGTCCAACACTGCAACACAACTGTCCTGAGTGCGCTCCTCTTTAAGCGCATGCGCCGGGTCGGCATAAAGATGGAAATCTGAAATATGCAGCAGGGTTGCCATTTGCAAAATTTATCCGCAAAAAAGCCATTAACTGTGTCCTGCGTCACAGTAAAATCCCGAGTTCATTTTCAACCCATCTTAATTCACAGCAACCGTAGAGCCAGTCAAAATTTAAAGCGCGCATATCAAATCGGAAAATATCACAGAACTGTTACAAATTCCCTCAGTAATGCGGGACAGGGGATTGTTCATCTTTAACATGGGGATTTATCATGGGAGCCTCTTCTGTCGCCAATTGGCCATTCATACCATTGACGTACGTCTGGTTATCGATATGGTGCATGCGCTTTCTGTCGAGAAATTCGTAACTGAACTGAACCATATTGCCGACATAATTCAGGCGCAGGTCAACAGGCAAATCGCCCAATGGCGGCAACAGTTGGAGAATTGATAATGCATACAAATATGAAATGGCTTGCTTTACTTTGCGCTGCTGCGCTTATGCTGGGCGGATGCGCCAGTAAGCAGCCCCCCGGCAGTGCCAGCGGCGCGCCGCAACTGCTGGAGTTAGAATATAAAACTGAAGGCATAATGCTTATGCTGACATTCAGGCTTGTTGGCATGCCGGAGGGCATGGGCGTCCAGATTGACCGCACAGAAATTGACCCCTACTGTCAATGCCCCGGCTTCTGGCGGCGATATTTTGAAAGAGAGCCTCGCCCAGGGCTGGTGGATAAAAAACTTGCTAAAAATATCAGACTCAGTGTCACAAAAGAACTGGTTTTTCGAATTCGCGCCGTTGATGCGGCGGGCAACCTTGGCGCATGGAGCAAGCCTATTCGCGCCCAAGGCGTGGCTACGTACTAGTGTTTAATTAAACAACGCGCCTGCCTGTGCGTGAACGCACGCAGACAGGCCTGCATGATTTTTC
>CAYTFI010000052.1:0-11378 GCA_964437065.1 uncultured Zetaproteobacteria bacterium
ACATTATCACAGAGCGGAAAATTCCATGCAGGCGCGTTGTTTGTTTCATGTTAAAAGTTTTGCTTAAGTCATTTTTCCTGAACAGGCAAACCGGTGCTGACACTGACAGACTTGCCGAAGGCTGGCGACAATATTTTTTCTGACAGCATCGTTTCGGCTGGCCTGAGACGAATTTCGATGCGCCTGTTTTTTGCCTTGCCCTCTTCTGTTCCATTGTCTGCAACAGGATGATGTTCACCATATCCTGCAACCTGCATTCGCTTGGGATCGACGCCGTGGGCCTGTAAATATCGCACTGCGGCAGCGGCCCGGTGGGCCGAAAGCTCCCAGTTGCTGTTGTACGTCGCTATTAATTTCTTTCCAAGAGGCATATTATCGGTATGCCCCTCAACACTGATCTGGCGGTCAGGAATGCCTTTCAAGAGGTCGATGACGCCATCCAGCACATGCTGGCCGGATGCGCTGAGCACGGATGACCCGGATCTGAACATGGCCTTGGCGCCAACCTGAATGACCGTGACCCGATTTTGCAACTCATGAACCTTGACCTGATCCGCCTCGATTTGCTTTTCCAGTGTTTTTCTTAATCTGGCGAACGATATGGCTTCCTGTTTGCGAAGAAGCTTCAATTTGCTCACTTCGCCCTTCAGTTTCTCAATATTGGCGCGGGAGCGACTTAACTCATCGCTAATGGCTGTCAAATGCGCCTGCACCGAGGATAATGTTTCTGTTTTTCTGGCGATCTCCGCAGCATTTTTTTTCAGCTCGGATTTCAGAAATGCCTGTTCATCATTCAGCCTGGCCACTTGATCATGGGTCTGTTCCAGTTGCGCGCTCTTGCCCTTTAATTGTTCTTTCGATTCATTGAGCCTGCTTTCAAGCTTCTGATGCTGATTCGCCAGCGCCTTTAACTCATTGCCCAGACGCGTCTTGGTCGCCTGGTCTTCTGCCAGCATGGCCTCCAGCTTCTCTCCTTTTTGCTGCGCAGCCTCAAGCTGTTCATTCAGGCTGCGTTTCTCCGCCCTGCTCTCCTCCAACAGGGCCTCAAGCTTGTTATTGTTCTTCCGACCGGCTTCCAGCAACGACTTAATCCTGCCTGTTTCCGCGCGACTTTTCTGCAGGGATTGTTTCGTATGGCTTAGTTTGGTCTCGACTTGTCGGCGCTCGCTCTTTTCAGCAAGAAAGAGCCCCCAGCCGGCAGCGGCAATGATCACGCTTACGGCCAAAACAATTTTTATTGTGGACGCATTATTATCTGACATAAAAATTCCCACCCCCCGATAATCCTGGAAACCTCAGTTGGGAGTGCGTGCAGAGCTTGCGCCATGTGGGTGCTGCCAACTGAGGTTTCCAAGATAATGGCAAGCTATGCATGCTGCAACCCTTTGGGCGGCTGCGTCAACCCGGCTGAAAAATTCAGACGATCATGCCGGCGCCAACGGTGTTGTTGGTGAAGGCGTCGATCAGAATAAAGCTGCCGGTAGAGCGATTATCCGCATAGCTGTCGTAATGGACCGGCTTTTGCAATTTGAAGGTGATCCGGCCGATTTCGTTCATGGCCAGCTGGTCTGCTTCATCCTTGCCCAGCGTGTGAATATCACGTCGGAAATCAATGCTGGCCACCATCGCCTTGACGCTGTTGGTGGTGTGTTTGAGCAGGTATTTCTTGCGCACTGTTAAAGGCTCATCGCCGATCCAGCAGACGTCGGCAGTCAATTCCTTGCTGTTCGACGGCTCGCAACCCGCATGCACCAGCATATCTCCGCGTGAAATATCAATCTCATCATTCAGCGTCAAGGTGATGCTCTGTGGCGCAAAGGCCTCATCCAGATTGCCGTCAAAGGTGATGATTTCTTTCACCGTAGAATGATTGCCGCCGGGAATCGCCACCACCGAATCACCAACCTTGACAGTGCCGGAAGCAATCGTGCCCATGAACCCGCGATAATCCGGCAACTCGCTCGTCTGCGGGCGATTCACCAGTTGCACCGGCAGGCGAAACGGCTTTGCATCATCCTCCAGCACGGACAGAGACTCCAGCGTTTCCAGCAGCGTCTCGCCTTCATACCAGTCCATATTGTCACCGCGTACGGAAACCATGTCGCCATCCAGCGCTGATATCGGCAGGCAAATCAGATCCCTCACGCCCTGCCTGGCGCAATAAGCCTGCATTTCTGCGCGAATGCTTTCAAATACAGACTGATCATAATCGACCAGATCCATCTTGTTCACCGCCACGATCAGATGCGGAATGCCCAGCAGACCCAGGATATGGGTGTGGCGCTTCGTCTGCGGCATGACGCCGTTGCGCGCATCAATCAGGATAATGGCGGCATTGGCCGTGGAAGCGCCGGTCACCATATTGCGGGTGTACTGCTCATGGCCGGGACAGTCGGCCATGATGAACTTGCGCTTCGGGGTGGCAAAATAACGATAGGCCACATCAATGGTGATGCCCTGCTCGCGCTCGGCTGACAGGCCGTCGGTCAGCATGGCCAGATCAATCTCGGCGGCGGAAGCGACATGCGACAGCCCCTTCTGTTTGCGCACCGCCAGCAGCTGATCCTCAAACGCGCCCTTGGTATCGACCAGCAGACGACCGATCAGGGTTGATTTTCCATCATCGACGCTGCCCACCGTCACCAGACGCAGCAGTTCGATTTCCTTGGCCAGCTTGATATTCAGTTCAGTCATAATAAAACCCTCTTTTCACCGCAAAGACACAGACACACAAAGGAAAACCGCACCAGGCACATCTTTGCGCCTTCGTGCCTTTGTGGTTAAGTATTCCTAGAAATAGCCTTCTTTTTTCTTGTCTTCCATCGTGTTGGAGCCATGATCGATAATGCGCGTTTCTCGCTCTGAGCGGCGGGCGGCCGCAGCTTCGATAACGATCTCATCCATATTCGTCGCATGCGAGCGCACAGCGCCTGTGCACGGGCTGCATCCGAGCGTGCGGAAACGGCTCATCACCAGAGTCGGCTCCTCGCCTTCGAGCAGTTGATCTTTCATCTCCTCATAATAGGGAATCAGCAGATCCTTGCGCTCAACCATCAGCCGTTCTTTGGCAAAATAAAGCGGCACAATGGGAATATTCTCTTCGCGGATATAGAGCCAGACATCCATCTCGGTCCAGTTGGAGATCGGGAACACGCGCACGCTCTCTCCCTCGTGAATGCGGCCATTGTAAAGGCTCCACAGCTCAGGGCGCTGATTCTTCGGATCCCACTGGCCAAATTCATCACGCATCGAGAACACGCGCTCCTTGGCGCGGCTGCGCTCCTCATCGCGACGGGCGCCGCCGAAAGCGGCGTCATACTCCCCCTCTTCCAGCGCATCCAGCAGGCCCTGTGTTTTCAGCGCTCCGCAACAGCGCGCCACGCCGAAATCTTTCGGATTCATGCCTCTGGCAATCGCTTCCTCATTGCGCCGCACAATCAGATTGGCACCGATCTCCTTGCAAAAATTGTCGCGAAACTCATACATTTCCTTGAACTTGTAACCGGTATCCACATGCAGCAGCGAAAATGGCAATGGCGCCGGGTAAAATGCCTTGCGCGCCAAACGCAGCATGACGCTCGAATCCTTGCCCACCGAATACAGCATCACCGGGTTACGAAACTCCGCAACAACCTCGCGAATAATATGAATCGATTCCGCTTCCAGCGCCTTTAGCTGCGTCAGCTTATGCCCGGATATTTTTCTTTCAGTCATCAACGTCTCCTGTTTTTCTTCAAATGACCGCTATTGCCGGGCGCTGATTTCAAAGCCAATCACCGGCCACCATGCCCATGCAATCATGATAAACAACAACAAAGCGGACAGGGAAAGCATCCCCCCAAAGCGCAACATAGCCAGACGCTGCACAAAGCCTGTGCCATAAATCATGGCATTAGCCGGCGTTCCCATGGGCAACATAAATGCGAATCCCGCAATAATCCCCACTGCAAGTGCAATGGTAAGTGGATTGATGCCGGCGGCAACCCCCACGGGAATCGCAACAGGCAATAAAATGGCCACCGCCGCCGCGTTGCTGACGCCTTCCGTGAGCAGCAGGGTGGCAACAGTCAGAACGATAATGAGCGCGAGGCCGACCAGCCCTTCAGGGAAAAACTGCGCCGCCATCCAGGCGCCGGCCCCGCTGACGCTCAAAGCAGAGCCAACAGCGATGGCGCCGCCGTACATCAGCACTACGCTCCAGCTGACATGCGGCTCTATTTCATCCCAGTCCGCCAGCCGCAGGGCGAACATGGCGGCCACGCTGAGCAGTGCAATCGCCGCCAGCGAAGCGGCGTGGCCGCCGAACATCCAGGCAATCACCGTAATCAGCAACAAAACGCCCATCAGCCAGCCGCGCGGCTCCAGATTCCCCAACTCCAGTTGCCGCTGTTCCACGCAGCGGCGCGCGTTGTCGATATTCACGCCTTCAAAAGGCGTGATGCGCAGCAACACAACCGCAGCCGCCAACAGCATCAACAGCACCAGCGGCGCAGCAGCCAGAGTCCACTGCATAAATGTGAATGACGCTCCGGAGATCTCCTGCACCATGCCCAGCGCCAATGGCCCGCGCGCGCCGCCCAGCAGCGTCATGACGCCACCGATAACGGCGCCCCAGGCAATCGCAAAAAAGAGCGATTGCGCATAGCGGTCGCCCATTTTTACATCCAGACTGCGGACGATTTCCCATGCAATCGGCAAAAACACTGCCGCCACGGCATGCTCCGGCATCACAAACGCCATCACGGCAGGCAGAAACAGCAGCGCCAGCAACAACCTTTTCGGTCCCAGCCCGACCCGATCAATCAAGGCCAGCGCCATATGCTCCGACAGACCAGTGACCCGGGCGCCTGCGGCCAGCATGAATGCCCCGAGAATAAAAAACACGGCGGATGAGCCGAACATGCCATAGGCATCGGCAGCCGTCAGCACGCCGGTCAGCGGCAGCAGGGCCAGTCCAAGCAACGATGTTGCCGCCAGCGGAATCAGTCCGGAGGTCCACAAGGCCAGGCAGAACAGGAAAATCAGCAATACATTCCAGCCGCCCTCGGTCAACCCGTCCGGAGCCTCCTGTGCGCCGCCCCATAGCGCCAGAGCGATTAATGCCGCCAGCGCAAAATAGGGCACGCCCTGCCTGGCCAGCAGCCAGTGCATCGAACTCTGCCGGGTTTGCGGATAGCCCTCATCGCCCTTGCCGTTGGAGCGCAAATAACGACGCAACGCATCCAGCCAGCCGGACAGATGCCGGCCCATGCTGGAGGCGGCCACCTGCTGCGGCAGATAGGGCTCCCTGCCGACAAGCAAGCCGCTCTCCATAGGCGTTAACACCCGGCCCATATCCCTGAGCCTGTGCGTGGGCATGCCGGAATTTTCCAGCAGTTCATACTGTTCCAGCAGGGCCTGCTCCACATCATCCAGACGGGGCAGAGGGCGCTCGCTCAATGCCGTGCCGGGCAGCGGTCGAAATGGTAACAGCATGGGGACGACGCCCTGTTCAATCAGCTTTTTCATCCCGTCAATGGTTGATTGCAACGGCTCCAGACCGACAATCAGATGACTGACCACGGCGCCGGCGCGAAAAACCGTGCGCGCATGCCGCAACGCCCTGTAAATAGCATCCTGACCGCCCAGAGCCTGTTTGCCCGGACATATTTCTGCAAAAGCCTCGCCATCATTGATTTCAAGATTGCAGATGAACAGGTCGAGTCCCGCTTCATACAACTCATCAATGACCTGCACATCGGTCGGGGCGACTGTTTCCAGCGCAATCTGCCGATGGCCCAGATGTTTGCGCAACAATGCGATCACGGCGACCAGGCGTCTCAAGCCCACATCGTCCGAGGGAGAATAACCGTTGTAGAGATAAACCGTATCGACTTCGCGCTCAGCCAGCGCCGCACGAACCGTCTCGACCAGTTCCAGCGGATCGCGCAGCGGCGGCTCTTCCTGATTCAGCATCGAATCATACTGGCAATAGCGGCATGCATGGCCCGGAAGATTGAAAAATCCACAGCCCAGAAACGGGTGCAGAATCAGCAGTCGGTCATGAAGGGCTGAAAAACTGCCCATGCGGGCGCCGCTGCGCGTTGTTTTCTGGTAGAAAGCGGGCGCCGGAAGCAGGGTTACTTCCGCCGTCTCGCCCCCGCAATGCAACAGGAATTCAGCGTCTTTCTGTTCAAGGGAGAAGCTGCTTTTCCGGGTATAGGGCTGAGCCACCGGAACGGTGCACAGTTGACCGGTTGGCAGCCTGATGTCCAACACAGTCTCAATGGCGTTGGCCTGCGACACCCATCTGGAGGCATGCTGCAATCCCTCCGGCAGGGCCAGACCGCGGCTGACCAGAGAGAGCTTGGTGCGCCCCGGATTGGCAAACGGGTGTAGATCGGTTGTCATGATCAGATCGGGGAGGTCTTCTCCACCCGGATTTTCCACCGGGTTTCAGAGATTCGCTCTTTCTTCGCCACTTTTTGCCCCTGCTCTTCGAGCGAGAGCGGCACATTCTCAATCGGCGCGCCGTCATCGAGGATGACATCCAGTTGTGAACCGACAGGCATGCCCGTCAGCCTTATCTTGGTTTTGACAAAATTCATCGGACAGGCAACGCCGGAGAGATCCAGAGTTGCAATACCGGCTGCTTCAATCTCTTTTTCAGCCTGATGATCCGGCGCCACTTCACTTGTCGCCTCGGCAGGCACGGCTGCAAAGCGAACTGCGGCCAGTTTCAGCCACTCGGTCTGCGCATCGCGCAAGCCGGTAACGCCCGCCGCCGGATCGGCCAGATCGATATTCATCATCGCCGCCTGCACGGCCTGAAAGCCGCCCATCACTTCATCATCGCCGCCGGCATGGCTCATCAGCAGGCCAAAGACCTGGCTGTCATCTTCGGGAGATTCGCCGTAAGGAACAAGAAACGCCCTTGCCGCCGCAAATGCGGAGCGGCGTAATGCCGTCTGCGCCTCGGCCCAGAACATCGCATCCAGATGAGCGCGCGCAATCAACAACTCGTATTCGGCCTCGGATAGCAGCGCATCGCTCATCGACAGCACGGCGCCGGCGCATTCACCCTTCTTGTTGCCCTTCGTATTGAACGCCTCGTTTTCGCTCCAGTCGTAAATCAGGCCCTCGACTTCGCCCGCCTGCCCGGCAAATGGCGCCAGAATTCCGTTAATTCCCTGCTGGCCGAGACGCGTCGCCCAGTCATGCACGCTCTCGCCGGATTTCCGCCCTGCCCTGTAGGCGCCGAGCACGGCGATACCCGCCTGCGGCGCTCTGACGGCAGGAACAGGGTCGGTGGCATAGGCCAGATTTTCCCCCGCCTTGCCGGAGCCGCCGATATGCAACTGGTAGTGCGGCACAGCCTGTCTGTTTATTTTCTTCGCCAGACCATGAAAACCGAGATCGGCGATATGGTGGCGGGCGCAGGCATGCTGGCAGCCGGACGCCTTGACCGTCAGATGCGCCAGCGCCGCATCCTTTTTCAGTTCCGCCATCATCGGCTGCAAGGCCTCGGCCAGACCCCGGCTGGAGGTGATGCCCAGACGGCAGCTCTCGGTGCCCGGACAGGCGACAATATCGGCAATGCCGCGTGCATGCTCGGTCTGCAGCCCGGCCTCATTGAGCACGGAGAGCACGGCTTCAACACGATCTCCGGGAACATCGAAAATCACCATGCCCTGCTCGCTGGTCGCCCTCAATTCCGCCGAGCCGGCGGCGCGCGTCGCATTGGCGACGGCCCGGCACTGCGACGCCGTTAAATCACCGCGAAAGAGATTGATCAGCACGGCATGTTTGCCATTGTGCTGTTCAACAACGCCGGAATCCGAAAGCGGCAGCGCGCCGCTTGGCGCGCGCCAGTTCGCCTGCGGATAGCCGCCGTCGTCGGCATGCGTTTTTTCAATCACTGCGCGCTGCTTGCGATATTCCTCGATAAAGCCTTCGGCGCCCAGTTTCTGCGCCACATATTTCATGCGCGCACGGGAGCGTATCTTGCGCTCGGAATACTTGAAGTGGATGCGCATCAGGGCTTCGCCGACAAGCAGGATTTCCGATTCATCGATAAAATCTTCCAGTAGAATCGCGCCCATCGGCTGGGTGGAAAGGCCGCCCGCCGCCCACACCTGAAAACCGTTTCTGCCATCTTTTTGCATGGCGATAAACGAGGCGTCGTGCATGCCCGACAAGCCGCAATCGGTGGCGCAACCGGAAAACACCACCTTGAACTTGCGTGGAAACTGCTGGGTGAGGGGATGGCGCAGATAGAATTCGGCAAAGCTTCGCGCATGCTCGGTGACATCGGCATGCTCGGCCGGACAGCGCCCGGCCAGAAAACAGGCCGAAACATTACGCACCGTATTGCCGCAGGCCTCGCGCGTCGTCAGTCCGGCTGCATCAAGCCGGCGCAGGAATGGCAATGTATCCTTGAGCGCCACAAAATTGGTCTGGATGTCCTGACGCGTGGTGACGTGCGCCAGTTTGGCCGGGTTCTCGCTAAGCGTGCCGTCTGTCGGCAACTGCCCGGTATAGTCCTCAACGCAATCGGCGATCACATCCATCTGATCCGGCGTCACCACGCCTCCCGGCAATTTGATCCGCACCATCTGCACGCCATCCTGGCGCTGCCCATACACCCCCATCTGAAGGCGAAACGGCGTAAAACGTTCTTCGGACATGCGCCCGTCAAGAAAGGCGTTCAGCCCCGCCTCAAATTCATCCACATCGGATGTACAGGCAAAATTGTGTTCTGTCATGATAAAAAACCTCTATTCACCACCGGGGTGCGAAGACGCAAAGTGAAAACTACTCTTTTCTTTGCGCCTCTGTGTCTTTGTGGTTAAAAAAAATCAGTCGCTGAACGTTAGTTCGCAGGCCTGATCGTATGTGACCAGATCAGTGATGGTTGGATTATCGCCGCACAGCGGGCAACCCGGGTCTTTGCGCAATTTGAGCTTTTTCCACTCCATGCGCAGGGCGTCAAACACCATCAGACGACCGGCCAGCGAATCACCGATCCCGAGCAATTCCTTGACCGCTTCAACCGCCTGAATCGTGCCTACGGCGCCGGCCAGAGCACCCAGAATCCCTGCTTCGGAGCAGCTTGGCACCAGACCCGCCGGCGGCGGCTCGGGATAGAGACAGCGATAACAGGGTGCATCTTTCTGCTGATGCGGCTTGAATGTCGCCACCTGTCCTTCAAAGCGGAACATGGCGCCTGAAATCAGCGGTTTCTTTTCAAAATAGCAGGCGTCATTGACCAGAAAACGTGTCGGGAAATTATCGCAGCCATCAATAATCAGATCATATTCACGGAAAATTTCGCGCACATTATCTTCAGTAATGAAGTAGTTATAGGTGTTGACTTTCACATCCGGGTTCAGCGCCTGCATCGTCTCACGTGCGCTTTCCACCTTGGGCATGCCAATCCGATCCTGATTATGAATAATCTGGCGCTGTAAATTGGACGAATCCACCACATCGGCATCTGCAATGCCGATCGTGCCGACGCCTGCCGCAGCCAGATAATAGGCCACCGGAGAACCCAGGCCGCCGGCGCCGATCATGAACACTTTCGACTCCAGCAGCTTCGACTGCCCTTCTGCGCCCACTTCCGGCAAAATAATATGCCGCGAATAGCGCTCAATCTGCTCTTCAGTAAAATCAATCATGAAACTCTATAACCTCATTTTTATTACCACGGAGACACAAAGACACAAAGAAAAACCACCCTGATAAAATAACTTTGCGTTTTCCTGCTTTTGTGGTTACAGAATCAGACCTCAATGCCCTTGAACAGGTCGGTGGACATATAACGCTCGGCGCAGGATGGAATAATCACCACGATGCGCTTGCCCTTCATTTCAGGGCGCGATGCCACCTGCACTGCAGCAGCAACGGCGGCGCCGGAGGAAATGCCGCCCGGTATGCCCTCTTCATCGGAAAGTCGGCGGGCCATGGAAAATGCCTGATCATTGGTCACCTGCTCTACGCCATCAAGAATATCCGTATTCAGATTCTTCGGAATAAAACCTGCGCCAATGCCCTGAATTTTGTGCGGCCCCGGCGCGCCGCCGGAAATAACCGGCGAATCCACCGGTTCAACGGCAATGGCCTTGAAATCGGGGTTGCGCTGCTTGATCACTTCGGCGACGCCGGTGATGGTGCCGCCCGTGCCAACGCCGGCGACAAGCACATCCACCTTGCCATCGCAATCGCTCCAGATCTCCTGCGCCGTGGTCTGGCGATGAATCTCCGGATTGGCAGGATTCTCGAACTGCTGCGGCATATATGCGCCATCGGTTGAGGCAACAATTTCAACGGCTTTGGCAATCGCGCCCTTCATGCCCTTTTCAGCCGGGGTCAGATCCAGCTCAGCCCCCAGCAATTTAAGCAGCCTGCGTCGCTCCAGACTCATTGATTCGGGCATGGTCAGGATGCAACGATAACCCTTGGCTCGGGCGACAAAGGCCAGCGCGATGCCCGTATTGCCGGAAGTCGGCTCAACGATCACGCCCCCCGGTTTGAGGCGGCCATCGGCCTCCGCCGCTTCAATCATCGCCTTGCCGATGCGATCCTTAACCGAACTCAGCGGATTGTAGAACTCCAGCTTCGCTACAATTTCCGCGCCGCTATCTGCGCCAATCCGGTTCAACCGCACCAGCGGCGTATTGCCGATGGTCTCTGCTGCATTATTATATATTGTCATATCTCTCTCCTTTTTCTCACCGCAAAGACACAGAGACACAAAGAAAACCAATTTGAAGGTTTGCCTTGCGCCTTCGCGTCTTTGTGGTTCATGGTCTGTTAGCCTTCGATTATATTCTGCTCAATCGGCTCAACATGCACGCCCTGCCCGGTCAGCCAGGCGACTGCCGCTTCAACCACGTCGTCCGCGCCATCAATCTCCAGTCCGACCAGCCCCTGATGATCCTTCACTTCCGCCGTTCTGATATTGGTGACCACATCGAATTCCCTGGCCAGTTTCCAGATGATCGGTTCGCGAACCGTCGCCTCGTTGAAGCTCAGGTAAACGCGCAACTGCATTTAAATGCCGCCTGCAATAGCCGGAACAATGGAGACTTCGTCGCCATCCTTCAGCGCCGTAGCGCGTCCTTCGAGGAAGCGCACATCCTCGTCGTTGACATAGACATTGACAAAGCGGCGAATTTCACCGCTCTCGTCGCACAGGCGCTCTTTCAGGCCGGCATGCGCAGCCTCCAGGTTATCAATCAACGCACCGACATTGCCGCCGTCAACAGTCACCTCATCAGCGCCGCCGGTCAGCTTGCGCAGCGGGGTTGGAATACGAACAGTTACACTCATTTATTTTCTCCTGTCATTTTTTCTCTTCCTTACTTGTAACTACTCAGCTCACCCTTGATTTGCCC
>CAYTFI010000053.1:0-11092 GCA_964437065.1 uncultured Zetaproteobacteria bacterium
CATGGCCGACATGCATCGGGCCCGTGGGATTGGCCGAGACAAATTCGATGTTGACTGAGTTCCCTGTGGGGACGATGCGCCCATAGCTTTCACCCTGCCCGACAATGCGCCTGACCACATCCATTTCCGAGCCATGACGCAGCCGGATGTTGATAAAGCCGGGGCCTGCAATTTCAGCCTTTTCGACCTCATCCGGCCACTTGACGCTATCGACAATGCGTGCTGCGACATCGCGTGACTTAAGGTTTAATCTGGATGCAACCGCCATGGCGATATTGCAGGCATAATCGCCGTGCGCTTTCTGCCTTGGCCGCGTCAGAACAACCTGAACGTCTGCCGGCATCTCATGTGTGGTCAGCAGCGCATCGGCAGCCTGCTGCAACGCCGTTTCCAGTTTCTGTTTCAATCAGGCCCCCGCATATGAGAATCGGACAGGCTGCACATATTACACATTATGGAACCTCTGAATAACTCATTCGTGGTCGCGCCAATGCCATTCCGGGATGGCATGCAAGGCGTTGCTCAGAGGTTCCCTGGCTTCAGTGCTGGCATCCGGGGCAGTAGAATGTGCTGCGCCCGGCCTGCACGATTCGCCGGATAGCCTTCCCGCAACGCGAACACGCCTCCCCTGCCCGGCCATACGCGTCAAATTCAAAGGCGAAGTATCCCGGCCTGCCATCCACCCGCACGAAATCGCTGATCGTACTGCCGCCGGCTTCAATCGCCTCACACAATATCTCCTTTACATGATGCGCCAGAATACGCAGCCGCTTGCCGCTGATACGGCCAGCACTTCTGGCCGGGTGAATACCGGCCCGGAACAGCGCCTCGGAGGCATAAATGTTGCCAACGCCCACGACAACCCGTGCATCCATCAACACATTTTTAATCGGAGCCCTGCGATGGCGGCATCGCTCGTGCAGATATTCGCCATCAAATGCATCGGACAACGGTTCCGGCCCCAGTCTTCTGAACCATGCATGGCTCTGCCAGTTGCTGACAGAAAGCAGGCCCGCATAACCAAACCTGCGCACATCCCGGTAACGCAGGCTGGAACCATCAGTAAAATCGATACGTACATGCTCATGGGCGGCCTGCGGCACATCGGCAGGCAATACGCGGAACTGCCCGGTCATGCCCAGATGCCAGACCAGAAGAAGGCCGCCATCGAATTCAAACAGCAGGTACTTGGCCCGCCGCCCTATTCGCTGGCAACAGAGACCTGCAAGCACATCCAGATCAGGCAACGGGTAGCGCAGGGCAGGCACGGCACAATGCGCGGCCTGAACACAGCGGCCGGCAAGCAGCGGCTCCAGGCCCCGCCGTACGACTTCAACTTCGGGCAGTTCAGGCATGTCACTCCATCGGTTTACAAACTTAGGGAACCTCTGAACAACGCATTCATGGATCGCGTTGCAGTCCCGATTGCGATGCGCGCAAGGAAGCCGGCGCAGGTCGTAGCCGTAGCTACGATGCCAAGCTGGCTGACGCCGCGAGCGCTCAATCGGGGCGCAACCCTTACGGGACAACGCCCTTTCGGGCGGCCTGACGGCGTTGCTCAGCTGACTAATCCCTTCATAAATAAAGCCCTATGCAGCGGGCCGCCGGGCGGTCAGTCCGCAAGGCGCATCGGCGCGAGCATAGCACGGCTATGGTAAGCCGGTGCAACGCAGCGGATGGCTGCCCGGTGGCTCGCCCAAAGGGAGCCCCACAGGCGGCCCGGCTCTGCGTTATGGTGCTTGGCAAGGGCTCGGCCATTCCCTGCGCACCGTGCCTTGATCCGAACCGCCTGTGGGGCTCTGCATGTGGCTTTATTTGCGAAGGGATTAGTTTGCATGGAATGACCATGCCTTGCGCTTCGCGCCTTGCATGCCATCCCGAAATGGCATTGGCGCGACCATGAATGCATTATTCAGAGATTCCTTAGTATTGCCCGTGCATCATGCTTGGTTCCGATGAAACGGCAAGGAGGCCCTGAATGCAGGTGACCATTGTTCATGTTCATGTCAAACCAGAATGCGTGGATGCATTCATTGCCGCCTCGCGCGCCAACCATGAGGCCAGCGTACAGGAACCGGGCAACCGTCGCTTCGACGTATTACAGTCGGCGGATAATCCGGCCCGCTTCGTACTGTACGAGGCTTATGCCAGTGCTGCGGATGCCGCCGCACACAAGCAGACCGCGCATTACGCTACCTGGCGCGACACCGTGGCCGACATGATGGCTGAACCAAGAAAAGGCGTGCCGTACACTGGCCTGCTACCTTAGCGCACAGCAATGGCGCCTCTGCCGGGGCAACCCTTTTTCTTTTCAGCACGAACCTTCATGCCTATGATCGAATATTATGGACAGGGAAGGGATATCTTGAGCAATGAGGTCGCATTTTGCGACCACTTGTTTAAGGTCACAAATTGTGACCTTGGACTGAGGATACGGCATGGAAGCCATTGTTCCTACCGAGGTAATCGAAAGACGGATTCTTCTCATCCGCAGTCAGAAGGTCATGCTGGATAGCGATCTTGCTGACCTCTATGGCGTCGAGACAAAGGTGCTCAACCAAGCCGTCGGAAGAAACAAGGCCCGGTTTCCTGCTGACTTTATGTTTCAACTTTCTTCGCAGGAAGTAAAATGTTTGAGGTCACAAACTGTGACCTCAAAGACGGGGAAGGGCGGGCGGCGTTACGCTCCATATGTGTTCACTGAGCAGGGCGTGGCCATGCTTTCAAGTGTGCTGTGAAGCGAGCGCGCCGTGCAGGTGAATATCGCCATTATGCGCGCCTTTGTGCAACTGCGGGAGATGATTGCCACCCATAAGGATTTGGCACGTAAACTTGCTGCCATGGAGAAAAAATATGACCGGCAGTTCAGGGTCGTGTTCGATGCCATCCGCCAACTGATGGCGGAACCGCCATTGAAGAAGCGCCCGATTGGCTTTATCCGGAAGGACAAGGAGCAATAATCCATGCCAACGCTGAATTGGATCGGCAAAGAGGCGATTGTAAAGCATTACAAGGAGGTGCCTTACCGGTTGCTCGAACCGGTGCTGGAATTGAGCCAGGGCGTTTCGGTGTGCTGGAGTGGTTAGCTGGAGGCATGACAATTGAGGAAATTCTGGCCGCCCTTTCCTATGCGGCACAACTGAAGCACGTCATGCGGCTGGAGCCACTGCCGGCATGAAATTCCTCATTGACGCACAGTTGCCCCGGCGCTTCGCAGCCTGGCGGGATACCGTGGCCGAATGAGCAAAAACAGCACACAATACAAGTAATGACTTGACTTTCAGACATTAAATAACAATATACAAGTTGTAAATATAGATGATTATGACAAGTTATTCCTTGTCATTGGAGTATGGATATGGCTATCAACACAAAAAGCCTTGCCCGGAACCAGCTTGATAAGCGCATGCTGAAACTGGCAGAACTAAAGTCCATCCAGCGCCCGCCGCGTGGTTGGGTGCGCGCTATCCGCGATGCTATGGGCATGAGTGGTGCGCAGTTATGCAGGCGGCTTGGCATGACTCAGCAAGGCGTGGCCGAACTTGAAAAGTCTGAAGCCAGTGGAGCCGCCAGCATCAGAACCATGCAGAAAGCCGCTGAAGCGCTGAACTGCACATTTGTCTATGCCCTGATACCGCGTGAAAGTCTGGAAGCCACAGTGACAGAGCAGGCGCGCAAGCTTGCGCAAAAACGGCAGGAATATGCATCTCATTCAATGATACTTGAAGATCAGTTGCCATCCTCTGATGAGCGGCAGACCGCTCTGGACGCAGCTGTGGCGGAACTGGTTCGGGATATGCCGAGAAACCTCTGGGATTAGCTGATGAAGTCTGAATACCCGGCAGGCGCAACCCCGCTTGCTACGGATGAGACAGCGGGGCTGCGCCTGACCCACATCACAACGCGGGAAGAGTTGAACATCTTCGAGCAGCAAAATATCCAGCAGGCCGTGGCCTGGGCGCTCGGTGGCAGAAAGAAGGACATCATGTCTGAAGCCTTTATCCAGCAACTGCATCAACGCATGTTCGGCGATGTATGGAAATGGGCCGGACAATACCGCACCAGTAACAAAAATATCGGCGTTTTCTCTGGGGAGATCGGGATCGAACTGCACAAACTCATCAATGATGTAAAATTCTGGGTTGAAAAAGAATCCTTCTCCCCTGATGAAATTGCCGTTCGGTTTCACCATCGGCTGGTTGCCATTCATCCGTTTGCCAATGGTAATGGCAGGCACGCCCGTCTGATGACAGATTTACTTCTGGAAAAACAACTTCGAAGGCCAAAGTTCAATTGGGGTGGAGCAACCCTGGAACAGGAAGGAAGCACCCGATCAAGATACATTGCGGCTTTAAGGGCGGCTGATCAGCATGATTACTCACTGTTGATGCAGTTTGTCCGTTCGTAACCCGCAAGTGACTGGATCGAAAAACACGGTATAATCACAGACAAGGATTGAGGCACTGAGGTTCAGATCCGTCCCTGCAACTCAGCCTAAAAATACACCTCGGCCTGTAAGGCGTAGGTATTCTCCCGCCGGCCGAATTCGCTGGTTGATTTGCCGCCAAAAAGCAGGGCAAAGGCGCCGATGTCGATATTTTCCGTAGCTGACCAGGTCAGGTTCGGCAGGAAAAACCGGCTGCCCGCGCTCGCATCCCAGATCACCGTGCCATCCAGCCGCCACAGCGGCGTCAGGTCGTAACCGGCCGAAAAGCCTATCTCGTGACGAGCCAGCGAATACAGCCTGTCCACCGGCGCCAGACTCGGCGCAGCGCCCGGAGCGCCGTTGTAGAAATACTCGGCCAGCAGATACAGCCCGGCCGGAAAGGCATCATTTGTCAGCGTATAGTCATAGCCGACGGAGGCCTGGGCAAAGGCCCTGCCCCCCGCCGGCCAGGCCTGCATGGCCTCGAGCCTGAGCGTTCCATCTGCGATGTTGGCGGCCACATCGCCGCCCAGCACGCTCTCCACGCCAATTTTCCCTGCGGTCAGCGACACATCTGCCTCACCAAAGGTGTCACGCCACCTGAGCGCAAACTTGCGCGATACGAAGTGGCTTGCCTGCCCCGGAGCTGCAACAAGCTGAATAGCACCAAAACCGCTATAACGGTATGCGGCATACAGGGCATCCACGCCGGTCTTCTCTGATGGCTCCAGAGCCGTTGGATCAACGGGATTAAAACGATCGGTCGGATTCCAGATACGGCCCGTGCCCCAGGCAATACGCTGCCGCCCGATCATCAACTCGATATTCTCATCATCGTACCGCAGCCAGGCCCGGTACAGCCTGTGCGACCAGTCATGCCGGCTGCTAGCGCTGATTCTGTCTTTCACATCCAGCCAGGTGGGCTCCGGCAGGTTCGCCACGGCCGTAAAATCCGGGCTGGAAACCAGCTCACCGTAGAGCAGCTCATGATCGTAGGCCGCATACCAGGATAACCCCGATACAGCCCCCTCCCATGTCAGCCTCAAGCGGTTCAGATCAGAAGTCAGTGAAGTCCCGGCTGTGTCCTTTGCATGAAACAGCAGGTTCTTGTAGCTGCCGCCAATGCTCCCGGGCGGGCTCTGGCCCGCCGCATGGGCATGTGTGGAAAGAAAGGCGCAAAATACAAGCAGAACCACAGCCTTCAATCGGCTGCATCCTCAACCACCACCACTTCGCCATCTTCCATGCGAATCAGGGTGCCTGCCGCAGCAATCACCATGGGATCATGCGATGCAATCAGGAAGGTGGTGCCGTGTTCACCGTTCAGGCGGTGCATCAGTGCTATCAGCGCCTCGCCGGTATGGCTGTCCAGATTCGCGGTCGGCTCATCGGCCAGCACAATATCCGGCTTGCAGGCCAGGGCGCGGGCCACGGCTACACGCTGCTGCTGGCCCCCGGAAAGCTGATCCGGCCGCCGGTCTTCCAGCCCCTCAAGGCCCACCTCATGCAGCCACTGATCGGCGCTCCGGTTGCGTTCGGCCCTGACCATGCCCTGCAGTTGCAGTACATAGGCGACATTTTCACGCGCCGACAGGGTGCGAATCAGATTATAGGCCTGGAACACAAAGCCAATATGCCTCAACCGGAAGATAGCGCGTTCGCTCCTTGACAATGCCAGCACATCGGAGCCATCAATGCTGATTCGCCCCCTGTCCGGCACATCCAGCGTACCAACCATGTTCAGCAGCGTGGTCTTACCGGAGCCTGACCGGCCGGCAACCACAGCGAAGGCGCCTGCTTCCAGCGCCAGGTCAACATGATGCAGGGCAGCAATTTTCTCTCCCCCGAGCCGGTAACACTTTTCCAGCCCCGTGGCTTCAATCAGCGCCATGGACTAGCCCGGATTTTTCATGAGATTGCGGACATATGGCGCAGCACAGGTGCGCCAGACGAAGCCTTTAGACGAAAAAGCATAGCCGCAGCTATGGTTTGAGACTAAAGGCTTCGATCTGGTACGGCTGGGCAAGCCAGATGCCGCAAAAGACAACGTGTCATTTGAGAAAATGCGAACATCTCTCTCCAACCATGTGTTATTCACAGGAAAAATAATTCTACCTCTCTGTTCTCATGAAAAATCCGGGCTAGTGTCCTGTCCCGCAGAAGAGCATACCATCAGAGTCATCCCAGGGAGCCAAGGCAAGACGCGTCCCGCAGCCAATGGCGTGCCCTTGGAAAGGGGCGCAACGCAGCATTGGCTCCTTGGGGGGGCTCCCTTCGGGCGAGGCTGGACGGGCGTTCGGCTGTGTTGCACTCGCTTGAATTGGCGATGGCCAGTCCTGCACTCGCGCGCCTTGCCGCACATCCCGTCCAGCCTCGCTGATGGTGTGATCTTCTGCGGGATAGGACACTACGCCTCCCTGAGCGCCCGCACAGGCTCCAGACGGGCCGCCTTCCAGGCCGGAAACAGCCCCGCCGCCACAGCACCGGCTATGGCAGCCCCGAGGATATCCAGACAGGAGCCAAGCTTCAGCGCCGGATGTACGACGGGGTTCATATACAGGAAAGAGAAAGCCTCGGTAAAGCGGGAGAGGTCTATGCCATGCACACCAAAATAAAATACTCCCCAGGCGCCAAGCGCGAAGCCCGCCACGCTGCCCATCAGCACCAGCACAATAGTTTCCCACACCACCATGGCAAACACCTGTCCGGACTGCACCCCCAGCGCGCCCATCAGTCCAAACTCACGGATGCGATCATGTATGCTCATCAGCATCGTATTCAATACCTCGGCCAGCACGACGATGATGACAACAGCAAGGATAATCCAGGTATAGGCATCAGCGAATTGCGACCATTGCTCAGCCATCGGATCGATATCGCTCCAGCGCAGCACCTCCAGCCCATGGCCTTTCCATTCTTCCCTGAGCGCCAGAGCCAGCGGAGTCACATCCTCGAAGCTGCGGGCGCGGATGACGATATCCGTCACGGCGCCGCCCATATCCAGCCAGTGCCGGGCGATGGCAAGCGGGATGACGGCCGCCAGGTTATCTATATCCATAACGCCTGAATGCATCAGCCCGCGCACACGGAACACCTCGGAGGCAATATCGCCATCCGGCAGCGCGGCCATCAATACCACCTTGTCGCCCAGCCTCACCTGCAGGTGCTCGGCCAGCACATCGCCCAGGACTATGCCGCGTTTGTCTTCCGCTTGCAGCCACGAACCCGCAGATACAAATCCCGGCAGCCGGCTCATCTTCAGCTCACGAACAGGATCAATGGCATAAATAAGGCTGCCGGCACTGGCATTGGCCGTTGAGGCAAGCCCCGATACCCTCAGCCGTGTTGTCCAGGCTTTAATTTCAGGCCTCTTTTCCAGAAGTTGAAGAATCGGCGCCGGATCGGTGATGCGATATGAAAGCTTGTGCGTCTGCTCAAAGCCCTTCGCATGAATCTGGATATGCCCGATCAGTGTTAATGCAAAGTTTGTCTTGATCTGCTGCATCCAGCCATCATTCATGGCTGAAAGAAAGGTAAGCGCCGCAATCCCGAAGGCAAGCGCCGCTGCCGTCAGACCGGTACGCAACGGATGCAGCCACAGGTTCCGCCAGCCAAGCTTCAAGTAGACAAACAGATCAGACATGGCGAATGGCCTCTACAGGCTCCAGGCGCGCGGCCCGCAGGGCGGGCACCACAGCGGCGGCAATCGCGGCGGCAAACACGGCCAGCACCGTATTCAGCAGATGGCCGGTGTCAATCTCGGTGTAGATAACCGGGTCGATATAAAAGCGGGTCGCCGTATCCAGCTGAGAGGAAAGATCGATTCCGTGGTAATGGTAAATGGCAACAAGGCCCAGACCGAACATTGCCCCGATAATGATGCCGGCCATGCCGAGCAACACAGATTCAGCGGCAACGATACCGGCAAGGCGCATCCGCCCACATCCCAGGGCCATCATGACGCCGAATTCATGAACGCGGTCAAGCATGCTCATCAGAACCGTGTTCATGATCCCTGCCGTAACAATAAGCAGGACAATACCCAGAAAAATATAATAAAAGCCATTTTCCAGTTCGACCCACTGCTTCATCATCGGATACATGTCGTACCAGCGAAGCACTTCGTATTTCGACATGTCCAGCCGTTGTCTGAGTTCCCCCGCTACAAGCTCCAGCCTGTCGCGCGGGATCTGCATGACTATTTCGGAAACCTTCCCCTGCATGGCCAGCATTTCCTGCATGAAGGCAAGCGGTACGATGACCAGGCCCCGGTCAATGCCCATTTCCCCCGACTCGATAATGCCGGCAAGCCTGAATTTCTCCGCTGCCAGCGACTTGTAACGATCCTCCGCCAGCAACACGAGTTCATCACCAGGCCTCAGGCCAAGGTTGCGCGCCGTTGCAGCCCCCAGCACACAGGTATGCGAATCCCCCGGCTTGAGAAACCTTCCCAGGCTTACCTTTTCATGAATTCGCGTTGTTCCTGCCTCTGAGTGCGGATCAATGCCGAGCATGACAAGGCCTTCGGAATTTTCCTCGCCCGCAGCCAGCGCAAAGGCCCGCAGCCGGAAGCTGTACCGGCTCACCCCCAGCTGTTTCAATGCCTGAACGGCCAGTTCTGTTTCCGGAACGGTGCGGCTCAGCCCCGGTTGACGGAAATAGCCCCTGGCATGAATCTGTATGCTGCCAACGATGACTTCCTGCAGGTTGCGCATCATGCTGTTGTGCGCGCCATCGTTGAAGCCCCACAGGAACAGCAGGGCGGTAAGTCCAAGGGCTATGCCAGCGACAGTAATCAGGCTGCGGCGGGCATTGCGCACGATGTTGCGTACAGCCATAGCCATGAGCATCAGGGTCTCCGCCGTTTCAGGTTCGCGCGTTCAAAGATGTGATCATCCAGCGGGATGTCGAAAGTGGCGTCCTCCAGAATAAGGGTGGTTTCGTGGCCCGGCTCCGACAGCGGGCGCATCACCCACCGGGCTGGAATCCTGCGTCCGCCGATTTCCCTGACATCCTCAAAACGCATGCGGCGCACCAGAGAACCATGCTCATCATAATACTCCGCCCATAATGGCGTCCCATCGCGGCGGATGCGGTGAATCAGCTTGCCCCAGACAACCGGGGCTTCAGGCCGGGGCAGCGATTCAATGATAAGGTCTGCTCCACGCCGCTCCAGGATACGGTGCGTATAGTCATCGACGATGGATGAAGACTTCACCAGATCATCATTCGTAAAATCCGAACCCATCCAGGCCGACAGCATCATTGAAGGCGGAATGCGGATATCCCGCTCCAGCTTCGGAATATACATCCACAGATTCGGCCCCACCTTCAGAAAGGTGGTATCCCTGTCTTTTACCGGGGAAAGGATTCGTATGAAAAAGCGCTTGCCCGGCCGATCATCCCAGCTGTTCAGGCGGATTTCCCGCTGCCATTCTGGTGTCTTGACCCGCATGGTATAGCGCGCCTGATTGGTATCCGAGCGCAGCAGAAGCTGCATGCGCTGCATCACCTCCACAGCTTCACCGGCGGCAGCAGGCGATGCGGCCAGCAGCGCCAGACCAAGCAGCACGGTCAGGCTCAGGGCCGATTTGGACATCAGAGGCTATCCAGCGGACTGACCACCGCACCCGGATTCTGGATTCCAGGGACATAAAACCCATTCCCCTCTTCGTTGACGCGGAACTTGAATCGGGCCATCGTTTCTCCATCCGTGCTTGCGCTTAAATACAGGATATGGGGGAATCATGTCCGTATATATGAAAAAAATACATGGAATCTTTTCCTTGTATCAACACCATTAGGCTAAGAATGAGAAGGTGAATAGTGCAATTTGAATGGGATCGAAAAAAAGCAAAATCCAACCTGAAAAAGCATGGTATTTCATTTCAGGAAGCTGCCACGGTACTCGGCGATACATTGGCGATCACGTTTGACGATCCAGATCACTCCGTCAATGAGCATAGGTTTTTGACATTCGGATTGTCGCGGACTGGTAAAGCGATCATTGTTTCTCATACGGAAAGGAGGAAATCTATGAGGATTATCAGTGCCAGACTGATGACGAGACAAGAGAGGCAAATATATGAAGAAGGCTAATAAACCAGATGAAATGAAGACTGAATATAAAAGAGAAGACCTTGGTGTTGGGGTTCGTGGAAAGTATTATGAATCATATAAAGCATCACACAATATAGTCTTGCTTCAGCCTGAAGTGGCAGAAGCGTTCCCGACAGAAGAAGCCGTAAATAACGCCCTGAAATCTTTAATTAAGGTGGCGCAAACATCAATTGGCCTAACCAAAGCATAGAGAGGGACATCGGCTTCGCTGCTGCGCCACCTGCCGCTGGCGGAGATTGAAGGAACAGGCAGGTCTGGAAGCGAGTGGATGCGCGAAGCCTATCGTGATCATGGTTACACCATGCAGGCGATTGCGGATCATGCAGGATTGCACCATTCCACCGTGAGCAGATTGATCAAGGAGGGAGACGACAATGCGCGAAACAAGACCCCTTCCATCTGATATACAGTTAGATAACTTAATATCAAGCAGGTTTTTTGTCATGCTGTTGCCGACGATATATGCTCACTTCATGCTATGCAGAAACAAGAGAATAAATAGTTGGCGCTCCGCTTCGCGGAGCACCAATGCCCTGCGAACCAAGG
>CAYTFI010000054.1:0-10976 GCA_964437065.1 uncultured Zetaproteobacteria bacterium
GTCGGCGAAAACCATCCAAATGTCTTTTCAGGCCCATGCGGCTCCATGCCAAGCAGATGCTTGATGCGTTGCTCCAGGCGCAAGCGAAGCCTGGGGTTTAGCAGCAGCTTATCCTTCAACGGATTGCTGGCGCCGACATCCGGCGGATAATAATACTGAAAATTTTCATTGAACACCTTATATGGCTTGACTGCGAACGGGTCATAGGTGCGGCCAAACGTAAGATTGTAATCCCACGGAATCATTGTCCATTTCCCGCTCACCGAACTGCGATGCATCCAGTAATTCTTGACATAGGTGTCGCCATTGGTGACCAGCGCATTGGCTGCAACCCAGTTGATAACCGACTCTTCATGGAAATAGCTTGCCAACACCCGGTCCATCTCCTCCACGGGGGCAGCGCTCACGGCCCTGGCCATGGCCCGCAAGGCGCTGTAATCCTTGTCAGCCGGCGTAATTTTTATAAAACAGGTTTCAAGAAGATCCATATTGGCTGCATTCAGGTCGCCGCAATGCGTCGCATCATCCGGCTGGTAGAAATCCCCTTTCACATCCAGATTGTTGCCGGCCAGAAAATCCCTTCCCATCCACTGAATTGACAAATACAGCCCCACTTTCCTGCGATTGATCGATACGCGCACATAATGGACTTCCGGAACCTTCATGCCCATGGCCGCCATCATTTTCCATGCCAGATATTCGCGCATCATCGACTTGTCCGAGGCCATGGAGCGAAGGGCGATCCTGCGATGGCCATGCCAGCGACCGCCCTGCTTATCCAGCTTGATCAGCAAAGACTTCTTTTTAAATATTCTCGTTGAACTGCCCAGCACCGAAATTCGACCATGCAGCGTCTGCGCCGGGGTAAGGAGATTAACCTCAAATGTCGATTTATCATATTGTCCCTTGCGGTACAGCGCCTCCAGCTCCTTGCCGCCCATGTTCAAACGAAGCTCTTCAATCAGAACAGGATACTGAGCCTGTTCGAGCGCCAGATAGGAAAAATTGAATGTTTCTCCATGCGTGATTCTGTCTTTGTATTCTTCAATGTTTTCCGTGCCGATCAGGGTTTTACTATCGGCAACAGGCACGGCCGCAGCCTTTTGCAACAGGCCTTCTTCTACCCAGCCAATGCGCTTGCCTTGCAACCGGGGTTGAACACGGACCCAGCCATTACGACGTTCAAGCACGGTCACGTAAGCCCCGGCGGCAATCCACCCGCTAACAGCAAATTCCTTACCTGCGCCCTTGCGCATAGTTGATGTCTGCATCATTGTATAACGATTGCCTGTCATAGCGCCCGTTGCTAAATCAGGCAAGCTGGCAACAGCGACAGACTGCCCGACGCCCTCGCTTACCAGGGTGAATTGATTCTCCTGTTTCCTTTTCCCGACGACCAGCGTGTCGCCAATCACTTCGACTTGCCCTACCCTGTCCGACGCCTGCGTCCCCCCGATAAAATCCAGTGAAGAGCCATAGACCCAGCCAATGCGTTTGCTTTCACGCATCTGTATTTTTTGCCAATCACCCTTGCGTTCAAGTTCTACGGCATAAGCATCTTTGCCTGCGTAGCCTATGGCATCATAGAGGATTGCCGGGCCCGCTCGCAACCTGGCATTTTTATTGAAGCGATACAGTCCCTTCCCGGCGACGGGTTGTTCTTCGGCAGGTTTTGCCACGCCGCCCTGCGGAGCGAAAGGCAACACGGAAACTGCGCCAATTTTCTTTCTCTGCCGGCCCGCAAGCGGTTCTTTTTTGTCCGAAGCCGCATGCTTCACCGAAGTCGCCGGGCTGCTTTTATCGCCCGTTGGCGAAGGCCTGATGAGCGGGTGTTGCACCGCTGCCATCTCCGTACTGGCAACCCCCGCGACCGGCTCAAGAGATGATGCATCAATCCAGCCGACGCGTCCGCTTGCCCGCATTTGCACTTTCACCCACTGGCCCTGGCGCTCCAGCTCGGATACCAGCGCCCCTTTGCCCGCCCAGCCAACCATCTCATACAAGGAACCCGGGCCCTTGCGAATCTTGCTGGTTTGATAAACCTGATGCGTTTTTTGCGGGTCGGCCGGTGATGTCTGGACAGGAGATGAGCCATCAGGCGTTTTTAAATCAACCTTTTCAATCAACGCCTTCTCCTGCTTTTGCGCAGGAGGAGATGCAAACACATCATGTTGGATGATATTTCTGCCGATTTTCTCCCCTTTTATTTTTTCCTGTGCAACAGCCGGTTGCACCACTTGCTTGCCTTTTTCCTTTACTGCCGCAGTTTGATCCAGCAACGGCAGCACCTTAACGCCATCCTGTGATGCCCTGCCCGGTTCCAGCGATGATGCATAGATCCAGCCGGTTCGACCGCTCTTTTTCATTTTCACCTTGATCCACTTCCCGCTGCGCTCCAGTTCAATGGCCTGGGCGCCCCTGGCTGCATAGCTGACAGTTTCGAATGAAACATCCGGGCCTTTACGAATGTTTGATGTGTTTAATAGCCGATGCACATCATTTTCTGCGGCATCCGGCACGCCCGCGCATAACGCAGACAAGGATATTGCCAGCAAGACGATGCGCAGAAGCCACTGCAGTCTCATAACAGGAATCATCATCAATCTCTCCACCGATAGCTAAAACCTAATCCCAGTGATGTGGAAACAGGAGCATTTTTTCCAAAAATTGCTCTGGAAATGCGTGAGTTAAACGAATAGCCATTACGAAAGGAATGGCTATAATTGAGTTGAACAGTGGTCTGATCGGAACTGCTCAGACTCTGCGTCGTCTGATTGATAAACAGCGCCTGCTGCACGCCGCCGGCGCGCAGCCCGAGATTATAACCGAGCCTCGCCCCGGCAAAATCCCCGGTGCTTTTAAAGTCGGTATCCGTAAACGCAAAGCGAAGCTCGGCGAATGAGGAGATTCGATTCCCCTTGCCTGAGAAGCTGTAAACAAATCTCGAGCCTGCTTTCCACCCCAGCGTGCCGGCTGCAGCCTTCGCTGTCGCAGTGGGTTTATCTACAGAAGAAAATATCAGGCCCAGGCCCAGGCCCAGAGCGCCCCGCCCGAGAGCGGAGGGGCTGGCATTATCATAACCGGTCGGGATGATCAGCAATGCCTCCCATGCGGCATTATTGAGGTAGTTGTTAAATCGAGTGCGCACGCCAATCGTCACATCACCCAGACCGCTGGCACGACCGGATTCAAATGGAACCTTGATGCGGAAGCCGGGAGGAGCGCCGGGAACCCTCCTTCGAAAAAAGCCGTTGCCGCAACGCCGGTAGGCCAGGGTGGCGCTGGCGAAAACAGTGTGGAAATAGGAGTAGCCATATTCATACTTGTGCACATTGCCAAAATTCCTGCTTTTACACAGGGATGTGAGAACATTCCTGTTGACGTCCCACTGCTTTTTGGCAGTGCTGAAATTCACATCAAAAATATAGATGGACTCTCCCTGTTGCAACATCCCCACGGTAGCCAGGGCCGGGGTGCAAACCGCCAGCAGGAAGACAGGCAATGAAAACAATAACAAACAGCGCGTTATAATGTTCAACAACGCTCCCCCGTCCTGCTCATCGCCTTATCCATTCCAGTAACGCCTGATGATGCGCTCGGCCGGCTTGTTCTGCGGCGTAAAGTCGGCATCCCTTGTTCCGCCGGCAGAAGAATCGCTGTACCAGGCCCAGATAAATACGCCATCTATCCAGGGCCGATCTAATGACTTCAACCATATATCAAGCGTATTGCTTTGCAGCGTCATGTCCGCCTTCGCCTGCTCCAAATGCTGCCATTCCCATGGCCTGGCGGATGCGCCATGCGCCGAAGGCATGCCAATCTCCATCACCCATAGCGGGCGATCAATATTTTCAACAGCCGCATGCAACTCCGTGATAGCCTGGCTAATATGCTGCTGAATTTCCAAGGCCTCTCCGGAGGTTCCAAGAGACGGGTACAACGTTAAAGACACGGCGTCAAGAAGATGCCAGTGAGGAAACCTTGCAATGCCTTCCACGTTATGCGCCACATAGGTTAATCGCCCGTGAAACACCCCGCGCAAGCGCTTGATCAGCCAGGGCCAGTCAACATGCGTAGTCGTTTGACTTAATTCCGTGCCAATGACAAAATCCTTAACCCCCTCGCGCTGAGCGAACCTTGCCTGCCTGATGATTTGCCGCGAATAGCTATAGAACCACTCCTGCCAGCGACCGACATCCGGCTGACGAATGGCTCCGGCCCATGCGCCATGAACAAGCATCTGCGGCTTTAGAATAACGCGCAAGCCCAATTTGCGCGCATAGCGAATGCCGCCTTGCAGTTGTGCGTTCGTTACCGCCTCGGATTGCCTGACTACAAGCGAATTAATGTTGTCCTGCTCCAGAAAAGGAATAAACACGACCGCATTAGCGCCCAGCGACGCAATCCTCTTTAAAGATTTTTGCGCTTCCGGACTATTCCAGGCGACATTCCGGTGCTGAAGCAGGTTAAACCCGCGCATCATGGCGCTGTTTTGCAAGCCCTGACTCTGACAGCCAGAGAATATCCAGCCGGCGAACAGAATGAGCAGCCATGACGTTTTAAACATTATTTTTCCTGTAAACACGCCAGCCCAGACGATCATAGACCCGATGAAATCCTTTCAGACCATGCTCATACAATTGTGGATGGCGAACATTCAGAAGATCTCTTTTGCCATGCACGGTTTCCGGGTCGGGAACAACAATCTGCGCCACATCCGGAATTCTTTCACGCAAAGCGCTCTTGAACTGCCTGGAAAAGGACAGCGCCAGGCCTTTGGCGTCGCCTCTGGCTGCAATCACGCGGTAGCCGCTTTGTTCATGCATTAATGTGGGAAGGCGATGTTTGTCCAGCCATAGCCCCAGTAACAGATCGCTGCGGGAGGCGTCGTCCATGCGCACCTCTCCGCTCAATGACTCCACCCACTGGTGCATCTGAGGCGTTGCAGTTTCAATGAACACCCACCATCCGCCGGCCACGCTCATCACCAGGAAGAAAACCAGAAAGCCGAATTCACGGCGCGTCTGCATTCTCACATAGGTCAGCTCAGCCATCAGGCCCGCGCTCACAAGCGTCAGAATATCCATCGGATGGGTTAGATAAAATTGACTTGTGGCAATGCCAATGGCGATCAGCGGATGCAGCAACAGCACAAAGGTTGCCCGAAAGCGATAGTTATTATCAATAGTGTCGAGCAACAGATAAACTGAAACCGGATAGGCGGCAAGCAGATAGCCTGTGGAGGCCAGAACAGACTCAAAGAACTCGCCGCCATGCGCCACCAGCCAGGGAAACTGCTGAATCTTCCCCATCCCGCCCAGAAAAGCAGAATCTGCGTCAGTGATAAAATGCAAAAATGACCCTTCAAAAATCCAGTTCAAATAGGACCACGTCCCCACAGCCATCACAAAAGGCGTGCCTGCAATGAGAAACAGGCTCATAGGTGAAACCATCACGGCGCGAAGCGGAGCAATCACAACAAGAAGCGGAATCAGGGCCACAAAAATAAACACTGCGGAGCCATCAATAAAAAAGAAAAGAAGAAAAATGACTGCGAGAGAGATGTAGGAGTGGATATCATGATCAGAAATAATATGCTGAGAGGCTCGATATAACAGGTAAAATGCCAGCATGCTCATCGACAACTGGCTGCCCGACGTTGCGCCCCACAGAAACCCCGGATGCACGACAATCAGCACAGCCACAAGCGCCAGCCGTCTGGCGCTCATATCCACATCTTTCAGATGCACGCCCCATAACAGCAGCAGGCCGAATGCCGCCAGCAGAGAAGCAAGATAGGGTGCTGAGCCGGAGTTGAGACCAGGTATATAATAGAATGGAATCAACACATACAGCGGCAGATGCGGCGTCAGGAAGGTCAGGTGTTCAAGCAGAAACTCTTTCGCTCCCAGGGCGGCAATAACCCTCGCCCAACGTTCCGCCGCGCTATCATAGATAAACCCGTTCGATAAAGCCCACACTGTTAGCAGGCCCAGGCCAACCATAAGAAAGATCAGGAAGGCTATGCCGCGAATATCCTCCTGTCGCTGAGCCGCCCGGACGCTCATATCCCGGCATCCTCAAACAGATCGTCCACTTTATCAATCCTGTGCTGCTGACCCGCATCGATTTTCTGCTGTAAATCAAAGCTGGTCAATCCGTGGTGCGTTTTTTCCCAGTAGAATGGATTATGAACCAGTTGCCATAACCCCTTGTAACCGGCCCATGATTGAAGCATCCAGTAGGCGGGAACGGTGAGCGCCCACGGAATAAGATTGAAATAGCGCCGCTTAAAGCCGCTGAGCATAAACAGGTAAATCAAAAATCCGTTGGCGATCAGCAGATTAAATAAGGTAATATAAAGCACGAACGGCGGAAAATAAATATTAAATATGGCTGTGCCGGTCAACAACCAGCCAAGATACATCAGAAACAGAACAGGCGTGAGCAGCGCCGTCACAATGGTTCCGCCGATAAAAAACTGAAAGCCCCAGAAACCGACATGCCCCAGCCTGCGATAGAACTGGATCGGCTTGCGCATATGCACCAGATAGCTCTGCATATATCCTTTCAACCAGCGCGAGCGCTGTCTGATCCAGTTGGGGATATGGTTGTTGGCCTCCTCATAGGTGGTCGAGTTGACCACGCCAACATGGTAGCCCGCCTGGGTCAGACGCACGCCAAGGTCACAGTCTTCGGTGACATTATAGGGATCCCAGCCACGCAACTCACGCAGCACGTCCATTTTAAAGTGATTCGACGTGCCGCCCAGCGGAATGGGAATGCCCAGCGCATCAAGCGCCGGCAGATAAAAATCAAACCACAATGAATATTCCATAGTGAACATGCGCGTCAGCCAGTTTTCCGAAACATTGAAGTAGTTCAGCCTGGCCTGAATAACAGCCGTATTTTCAGGCGCCTTGCTAAAGGCGATCACGGCTTTTTTCAGCTGATCCGGTTCCGGCGCATCCTCCCCGTCATAAATAGTGACCATTTCTCCCCGGCAAAAATGCAGGGCGTAATTACAGGCCTTCGGTTTGGTCTTGGGCAGCGAATCCGGCACGCGGATAATTTCAAAAATACCCTCAAGGCCAAGCTCCTTTGCCGTATTAATAGTTTCAACATCATCTTCTTCCAGAATCAGCTTGATATCAAGCTTGGAGAGGGGATAATCCAGCGAACGCAGAAATTCTGCAATATGCGGCAACGTCTTCGACTCATGATACATTGGAAGCAGCACGCTATAGACCGGCAACTCAGCCGCATCGATCTCGGCCACCTCATCATCGGTCACCAGATTGTCGAAGTATGTTTCGCCGCCCACCCATGTCAGCACAATTCGCAGGCCAAAATTAAGCAGCAAAAAAACAGAAATGGCCAGATTTAACAGCACCAGGCTATTTACAGGCCATAGCATTATGGCAATGACGCTGCCTGTCATCGCGATAAAAAGGAAAATAAGCTGATTGACAGTGAACACCTCGCTGGCGGAAAATTCAGGCTGTTTGTTGGCCAGGTCGTGCACCGATTTTTCACTGTAAATTTGATCGCCCAGCTTCTGCAGCGTCCAGATAATGTCGAATTTTGACGTGATTACGATATCAAAGGGCTCCGAAACCGCCGATTGAATAACCTCAAATATCTCGGGACAAACATCAGAAACAGCAACAAGCAGCAGCCCGTCCTTGCGCCGCCATGGAACAAAAAGACTCTCCGAATAGGTGGTCAGGAAATCCCTGTTGACTAAATCCGCGTCAACGCGTTCCTTGAGCAGATTTACATTTTGTTTGCCGAAATGCTCGGACAGGAGCTTGCCCATCTGGTAGGGGCTAACCCAGCCCTTGGAGAGAAAGATATCGCCAAGCCTGCTGCCCCACTCTCGCTGAATGGCAATCGCTTCACCCAGCTGCTGATCCGTTATCAAGCCCTGTGCAAGCAGCAGATCTCCAACCCGGCCTTTACGAAAATGATCGGTTAGCACATCATAAAAATCAGCCGTCGACAGCCATCCATGCGCCAGAATTATATCGCCGAGCCTGCCGCCATTGCTCTCCTGCTGTTCCAGCGCCAGAGCAAGCTGCTGCTCAGTGATAAACCCCCGCTGCACCAGCCTCGCCCCGATCCGGGGCGCGCCGACTGCTGAGTCCAGGATTGGCCCGGTCGTCATTTCTTCTCATCAAGGTGGTCTAGAGCGTGGCCGGGACGAGTCGTGCCATCCTCTCTCATATGCGCGGCGTGATCACCCTGTCGCTCAAATTCATCCTCGCGATATCTGGAGTCATCAATTTCCCTGGCCCTGCGGTTGCTTCTCGACATACGATAGAGATACACAACAATCATGGTCAGCAGGAACCAGAGCAGAATCATCAACCAGAAGCGGTATTTGCCAAGCGTATCAAACCAGTCTTCGACGTCCGGATAATAGACCTGCGCCAGCGAAGGCTGGGAACTGTCCATGGTTTTAATCACTCCGAGCGAATCTATGAAGGCCACATCATCTTCAGACAGGCTCAGTTTTTCCAGCACAGGCAGACCGGCCACATCGGACGGATTGACCCAAAGGCCATAGGACGACGAGGTTTTGGCAATTTCAGCAATCGTTATGTGCGGCAACAGGTTGACATCAAAATAGGACTCTCCGCCAGGCGAAAGTATTTTTACCCGCCCGCTATCAAAACGCACCGGCGCCTCGATGTCGTCGCCAAGCGTAAAGCGCCCGACTGCGACAAAGGGATTCTCCGGCTCCAGAACGTCGCTTCTGCCGGTGAAAAACAGCCTGGAATAATCAATCGACAACGGGAAATCAGCTGCAAGCCGCGCCAGCAGTTGCAAAACCCGCTCCGGGTTGTCCAGATATGATGATTCCAGATAGACATCAAATCCCTGTGAAAAATAGCGCGCAAGATCGGAGAACTTGACCGGATCGGTAGTTTCGTCCTTTTTCACCACCAGGGCGCTATCGGGCGCGATCTGAATAAAATCATGCGGCATGACGCCCCGGCAATCGCCCTGCTCCACATCATGCTGCATGATAATGCGGATATTATTATACTGTTGCTGGTACTCCTGCGGCAAATTCACTGTGAAATTCTGCTTCAACCCGGTATTTTCCAGACGAGCAGATTTTACCAGCACGTCATTGAGAAAAACATACATCTCAAAGCTCGGATCTTTTTCCCAATGCACCGGAGCGATGACATTCAGGTTAAGAAAATCCGGCCTTGTGCCGGACGGCAGGGCAAAGGGCGCAATGACCGTCTGCCAGCTTGTTTCGCGCGTAATGTATCTTGGCCCCGTTTCCAGTCCCATCCTGGACAACGGCAGAGAATAATAATCACTGTCATTGTCAAGAAGCTCAAACTGCGCGCGCAAATTATCGGGCTTGTAGACGCGATAATGCTGGCCGGCGCCAATCAGCTTCCACTCATCGTTCAGTAAATACATGGGCTGCACGTCATAGGGATCGGTAATAGCTATCGCCGAACGGTTGGCAAAGCGGATCAGTGCAATATTACCGGCAGCGTCAAAGGACTTGCCGACCTGTAGCGCCGGCTGCCCCTGGGTCATGCTCCAGCGCCTCTGACTAACCAGCGCATCAATAGAACCTTTCGGCGCAACGACAATGTCGCCAACAATCGGCAACCTTTGGATCTGCACCTTTTTCCCGTTTTCAACCAGCAGTTCCATAATCGCCAGCGTTGAAGCAAACTGATCACGGCTAAGCCTGCCGGCTGGAATACTAATAGTGACTTTGCTGGGCAGCAGACGCCATGCATCACGAATCGACTTCTCTACAGGCCGGTAGGAAATCTTTAATGAAGAACCAGGCATGACATGCAGGAATGTGCCATTGATTCGATCATCAAAACACCGGTCTTCCGACACCAGCAGGGTGCTGCGAATGGTAATTTTTACCACTTCGCCCTTAAAGGCGGATGCAGGAAGCGTGACATTAACCTCATGCGGCGCGTCATCCTTTGGAGCGCCCACCTGCCTGTACGGCACGTCATTAACGGAAATTCGAATGGTTGAAAGCTCGTTCAGATTTGGCGAAGCGCGATACATCAGTCGAAACGTGCCGCCGGTGATACGCGAATCCAGCGGCGAATTAAAGAAAAATGTGTGCGCATGGGCGGCGGCTGTGCCTTCAAACATGACACCCCTGCGAAACCCAAGATCTTTCAACGACCATTGCCGTACGACATAGGGGGCGATCGGAGCGGCGCTCACACGCCTGTTACTCTTTCTTTTCCCTTTTTTGTTCTTTTTTCCCTTCTCAACAGGTTTACGCACCTTTGATGCCTGAATCCAACCCTGCACGCCCGATTTTTTCAGCGCCACAAAAACCCAGGAGCCCTGCCTCTCCATTTCAATCATCAAATCGTTTTTCTTTATTGTCACAAGCCCCGAAGCCATTACCGACGGACCTGCATGCAAATCTGATCTCTTTACCGACAACTCCAGCAGGTCGCCTATATCAGCCCTGGCAACCGGCGCGGCCAGCAACCCCGCCGCCAGCAACAGGCATCCATATGCGAACTTCCTTAAAAAATTTGTATGCACCAGAGAAAAAGAAACCATTCGACCCCACCCTTAAGAAATATTCAAATCAACCTCATCAGAAAAACATTGACCCGGAGCCTATGCCTTACCATGGCTAACTGCAAAACCCGCATAAGATTAACAAGCTTTTGATTTGCATCAAGGAGACGTGCATGAGCCAGATGGTTTATACCCGAACCGTTAATAATGCAGGCTGGGAGTCTGTCGAACTTACGGTGATTGTAGCGAGCAGGTGGGAGAGCGAGTCAAAAACAGCATGATTTTGAGGCGCATAGTGGTAACTATGTAACAATAAATCAGGGTGTTTTTGGCCGCTATCCCTGCCGCGCAGCAAATTTCTCATAAGTCCGACAGATTCCTAGTGCCCTGTCCCATAGAAGAGCATACCATCAGAGCCTTTCCAGTGAGCCAAG
>CAYTFI010000055.1:0-10877 GCA_964437065.1 uncultured Zetaproteobacteria bacterium
TTGAGGGAACCAAAACGCCCGTTGGCACGATTATTGGCACTGTCATTGGCGGCATTGCCGGCAGCGCAGTCGGTCGCGGTAAAGGGCGCGAGATTGCCGCAGTGATTGGCGGCGCTTCCGGTGCGGCGGTCGGTTCGGCCGTTGAGGAGGAGGTTACCAAAAGGCAGGGGG
Organism: uncultured Zetaproteobacteria bacterium; assembly: GCA_964437065.1. GTDB lineage: Bacteria > Pseudomonadota > Zetaproteobacteria > Mariprofundales > Mariprofundaceae > Mariprofundus. The sequence goes on from CAYTFI010000055.1 coordinate 172, forward strand.
TTGAAATCACCCTCAGGTATAATGATGGCCGCATTAATGCGGTTGTACAGGAAGCCGATCCCAAAGAGCCATTTAACCCCGGCGACCATGTGCGGGTAACCCACAGCAGAGGCGTTGCACGGGTGGCGCATTAAACAGATGCGAAAATGCTTGCAGGCGTAGATGAAGTGGGGCGCGGGCCGTTGGCGGGGCCGGTGGTGACGGCGGCGGTGATTCTGTCTCCGGATGATCCGTATTTGGGCAAATATCGTGATTCCAAGAAGGTGGCCGAGAAACGGCGGCTGAGGCTCTATCATCATATTCGCAAACATGCAGTGGCCTATTCGGTGACGATGGCATCGGTGGAAGAGATTGATCAGATAAATATTCTTCAGGCGACAATGCTTTCCATGCGCCGCTCTGTGCAGGCCTTGCCGGTAGCGCCGGCAAAAGTTCTGGTCGATGGCAATCGCATCCCCGATCTGGCGGCGCCGGCTGAGGCGATTATCGGCGGCGATGATTCAGTGCAGCAGATTGCCGCTGCATCCATCATCGCCAAGGTGGTGCGTGATCGTTTGATGAGGTTTCTTGATTCACGTTATCCTGTTTACCGGTTTGCCAGACACAAGGGTTATGGAACAAAAGAGCACATGGATGCTTTGCGTAAGCACGGGCCATGCCCCGTCCACCGAAAATCCTTTGCGCCTGTTGCAAGGCTGTTATAAGCCCTTGCCATAAATCTGGCCATAACAAATGTCGAACTCCCGCTGTTTCATGTGGAAGTTCATGCTGGCCGACCCGGCTCCGGTTTGACGCGAGAAATGAATTGATGAATGCGGGCAGCTTCTGCACGATCGGCAGTGTGCGGTTTGCGCCTACACGGGAACCTTCATGCGAACCGGTTCCTTGATGCCGGTGGTTTGAGCAAAGCTGCGCAGGCGATCCAGCGTAGGCTTGGTAACCTCCTGCCCCCTGGCCATCAGCAGCAGCCCGCCCTTTGTTTTTATTTCTTCATCAGAAATCATGGTGACCTGAATATTCTTGATCATCAAAGTGCGAAGTTCCATTTTACGCTCAACGCTTTCCACGGTGGACATGGCATCAAGAATAAGCGGATGGTAGAGACCCTTGCGCTCGCGCATAATCTCCAGGGCTGTGGAGGCTACGCGATTGCGGCCTGCCAGATGATCGAAATCCAGCGCAACATGCAGCATATGCCCGCCCAGCACAGCCGCATCCTCCGGCAGTTTATTGCCGGCGACAGGATGATCCGAGTAAACGCAGTGCTGTAATTTAATCATCGCCGAAATTGTTTCCAGCCGGGGAATGTTTTTCAGCAAATCCGCTGCAATTGAAGGGTGCGCATCAAACACCTTGATTTCCTGTGCTGTCAGTTGCTGATCGGTCATGATTTTAGACAGTGTGTCCGGCGGCAGGGTTATGCAGCCGAGCTGACATAACATAGCGGCAAGTTCAAATCGCCAGCCGTCCGGCAAGCCCAGCTCGGCAACCAGATGTTTCATATAAAATTTGATTCGCGAGGTGCTGCTGAATGCAGTCGGATTAACAATGCTGAGAATCTGGCTTAACACGCGCACGCTGCCAAACAGGGTTTTTTCAAGCAGCTCCTTTTCCGCCGTGATCAGGCGGTATTGCTCTATCCCCGCTTGCAGGGACGGGGCCAGTTGCTCTGGCGGACATGGCTTGGCGAGAAAACGAAAAATATTACCCTCATTAATCGCATTGATGGCATTGGCGGCATTGGCAAAGCCGGTCAGCATAATGCGCACGCTGTCGGGAGAGCGCTTTTTCACTTCACTTAAAAACTCCACGCCATTCATGCCGGGCATGGAAAAATCAGATATCACGACGGCAAACGAATCACCGTCGGAAACACGCCTCAGTCCCTCTTCAGGGCCCTGCGCCGTATGCAGATCAAAGACTTTGCGCAATTGCCTTTTATAGGCTTGAAGAATATTGACATCGTCATCAACAAACAGGATTTTTTCGTTCATTAGCCTTCCTCCGCCAGCTTCCTGCAGCACTCCTGCCAGTCAGGCATGCGACCGCTTAAGCCAAGTTTATCGAGATACTCCTTATCCGCATAAATGCCATGACCGGCATTCTCCGGTTTCGCCGCATTGATCAGGGAATCTGCAACATGCACCGCCGCAAGCGCAAAAAAATCCGTCCTGTTGCAACTGCCGGGCGAATGGTGAAAGGCGACGGCCTCGACAATGCGTTCAGGCAGGCCCCACAGTCCAAGCAGAAACGCTCCGACTTCGGCATGCGTCACGCCCAACTGTTGCTGTTCGACCTGCCAGATCGGCTGCGCCAGGCGTTCCGACTCTTCCCGGATCAACCGATACCTGTCGGGCATGTTCACTTCCATGATGAGCCTGCCAAGATCATGCATCATGCCGGCGAAGAACGCATCCGAACAGCAGGCAGGGCTCTCTCCCTCCATCTTCGCAATAGAACGGGCCAGTGAGGCGACTTTGATGCAATGGCCGGATATCTCCGCTACAACCCGCTCAAGCGCGGGCTCTGAAACAACAAACGATTGTACATGCAACATAACAAACTGCACCATATTGACGCCAAGCAGCGCGGCGGCCTGGGCCGGCGTTTCAATGCTACGGTTAAAGCCGAAGAAGGGGGAATTGACCAACTGCAACAGCTTGACCGTCATGCCCACATCCTCGCCGATTATATCTCCAATCTGCTGCATGGAAGAGTCTTCCCGAGCCAATTCTTTCTCAATACGCAGATACATCGTGGGAGGAGAAGGCAATGTATTCATCTGCATGACAGTGTCGCGCAATGTTTCATTTTCCAGCAGATCGCGCAGGGCGATTGCGCGCTCAATGGTTCTCTGCAGGGATTCCGCATCGCAAGGCTTGGCAAGCAACTGGTGAGCCGGACAGGCTGAGCCGATAAACGATTCAAGGTCGCACTGACCTGATAGCAAAATACGGATGACCTGAGGATAACGGCTGGACGCCTCAGCCAGTAACAGGGCTCCATCCATGCCCGGCATGCGCATATCGGTCACCAGCACGTCGAACTCATCTTTATTGAGCATCTGCAACGCCTCCCGGCCGGAAGAGGCGAAGCATGCATCCCATTGATGTCTCAGGGGGCGCGCCATGCGTTTCAGGCCGGTGAGCACATTCGATTCATCATCAACAAACAGGATGCGTTTCTTCTCAGCTTCATTCATGCTCATAACTCCAGTTATCAGGGATCAGGGAATAGGGAACAGCAGCCAGAATCCTCAACTCTCAATTCCAACCGGCAACCGAATAATAAAACAGGCGCCATGACCAGGCTCGCTCTCAACAGTCAAACGACCCCCCAGCCTTTTGCAAACGATCTGATGACTGATAGCCAGACCCTGTCCCGTTCCCTTGCCCGGCTCCTTGGTGGTGAAAAAAGGATCGAACACCTTGCTCTGATTCTCTTTGCTAATACCCGGCCCGGAATCACAAATGCGAATTTCAACAACATCATTCGCACAACAGGTGGAGATACGGATGTTCCCCGACACCCCCTCGCCTTCAGGCTGCGTCTCTTCAATGGCATGCGCGGCGTTGACGATAATATTGAGAAACACCTGATTGATCTCCGGCAGGGCATGAATCATCGGCAACTCAGGATCAAGATCCAAATCCAGTTCAGCCACATATTTCCATTCGTTCCGGCTCACCGTTACGGTATTCTCGATCACCTTGTTGATGTCAATGGCCATCTTGTCCCCTGTTCCCGGATGCGACAACTCTTTCATGGCGCCAACGATCTTGCTGACCTGGGCCACGCCCTCCAGCGTTTGCGCCACGGCCACGGGCGCTTCCTCACGCAAAAAGTCGAGATCAGCGTCCTCTTCAGCCTGTCTGATATCAAATACAATCTGCTCGGCAAGCTCGCTCTGGCTGATTTTTTCCAGAGCCAGCCGATAGCTCGATATCAACTGCAACAGATCGGCAAAGCCATCTTTCAAAAAGCGGATATTATCTCCAATGTATTGCATGGGCGTATTGATTTCATGGGCGATACCGGCGGCCAGTTCACCCATCGACTCCATTTTTTGCGCCAGATGAAGCTGACTTTCAAGCTGAATGCGTTCTGTAATGTCCGCGCCGATCAGCAGAAATCCATTGTATTGCCCATCCTCAACCACGTTGTTGACGGTCAGCCCTAGAAAGCCGTCCGAGCCATCCGTGCGCCTGAACTTCACATTGTCCAGCGAGCATCTGCGGAGCGCCTCCGATTTCGCCAGAGTACGGTTTATTGCTTCCCTGTTCCATCCAATATCGAGCGAGGCAAGCGGCGTATTCATTACCGTTTTGGCAGAGAAACCGAATGTCTTTTCGGCAACTTCATTCCACAGTGAAATAGCGCCTTTGTTATCAACAGCGATGAGTATGGAGGGTATGGCAGCCAGCAGACGCTCAATAAAATCGCGCCCCTTGCTTAATTCATCTCTGGCAAACTTCAGGGCTTCAAGTCTTGCCATGGCCTTTTTTTCCTGTTCCGCCCGGGCCTTTTCCGTAGCCATAAGTGAAAGGCGCATGCGCTCAACGCCGGCCAGCATGCGTCCCATCTCATCGTTTCCCTCGACGGCAACCGGAACATCATACGCCCCGGACTCAATGGCCTGCACAGCCTGGTCGGCGCGGCGAATGCCCCGCACCAGCAGCCATGCAACCCAGATGGACAACCCGGCGGCAATCAGTATGCTCAGCAGCCCCCTGACCAGAAAGATCCTGACATGATTGCCGGCCTGCTCAACCCCAAGGCGACTGTATTGCCTGATCCGTCCGACAATCTCGCTTTCAACCCGGCGGAACAACTTGATTCGATTGCTGGAAATGCGGAACCACTGTTCGGGATCAACGCCGAAACCGCCCGGCCCGGCTTTTGTCAGCGCAATCTTCCTGAAGCGATCAACCTCATCTACGGCTGCGCCGCCATAGATCGATGAAAATATCCGCTCTATGGATTCGGGGCTTTGCAGAGAAAATTCATGCAGCAAATGATCCTGCCGGGAAACCAGGCTGACAAAGCGCTCATACATGTCCGGCCCGAAACGATCCTGGCCAAAAGTATTGGAGAGAACGGCGCGCTCGACGCCCGCCGCCTCTTCCGCCCTGCCCAGTAGCATAAAGCTGGTCAGCAGGCCGGAAAACCGGGCGTTCGGCACAACCAGCCGGTCGCCGGGTTGCGCACTGTCCGAATCTGCGCCGAATGTGTATATCACTCTGATGCTATTGGATATCTGCATCAGATCATCAATCAGATCAATGTAATATGCCAGCTTATCGGCAACCGCGACATCCAGCTTGCGGACGCTTTGCCGGATATTCTCGAGTTGGTCCATATCCTGCATAAAATGGTCGATGATCTCATACAGGGACGGGAACGCATCAATCAAGGCCCTGTTTTGCTCTATCGAACCCTTCAGCCCGGAAAACGCCTTGACCACCGCGCCCTGTTGCACTGTCAGATGCGTGGAAAATTTACTGCCGCCGCTGCCCAGAAAGCCGGCGGACATGCCTCGCTCTTTCTGCAACTCATCCACAAGCGCCGCTGTCGCTTCGCTAAGACCGGCAGCCTGAAACATGGTTTGCATGGATGCCTCGTCTCTGAATGCCTGCCGGATTTCGCCGATCATGGCCCAGCTCAGCATGATCAGCGGCACTGCAACAATAAACAGAGCCTTGACGACAATGGGCGTATTAGCAAAAAACCGCAAGATATGATTTCTCCTTATCAACAGCCTGAATTATTCATGCATGCGCATGCTGAAAAACACCTGAACTGTTATTTTTGCCACGGGTCTACTATCAGCAAGCAAGAAACCAGCCATATCCCGTTATCCGGGAACAACCGGCGGTTGGCCGGGAACTTGCTGATTTGCCATATGCGCGTCGTACTCATTTGTTTCATTATTAAAAACTTATTAAAGACAAGGATGCCGGTCGATGAATTTCAATCATGATAAATCCGCCTTCAGGCCATGGCCAATGATGGTAAAGATAACATTATGCGCCGTAGTCGCGGAAATTTTTATTATGCTGCTGTTTTCCGCACTGCCGATGCCTGATCTGAATGCGACCGGATATGCCCTGGCAGATGGTTTGACGCTCGGTGTCATCATTGCGCCCGCCATCTATTATCTGCTGATCATCCCTCTACAGAAGCAAACGATCAGGGAGCAGAAAATACGCCTTGTTTTGCATGATTCGCTGACCGGGCTGCCACGCCGGGGTCTGTTAACTGAAATGATAAAGCATGAAATCAGCGTGGCCGAGCGCGGGGCCTGCTGTCTCGGCCTGATTGTTATCTTTCCGGACGGGCTTTCTGAAATTTACCAGACGCTGGGCCTTTCGATCGGAAACAGGGTTGTTGAGCAATTTGCAGCCCGACTCAAATCGACAGCGCGAAAATCCGACTACGTCTCCTGTTTAAGAAGCGATAAATTTGCCGTGCTGCTTCCCCGGACAGATATCAGGCAGATGAAGGTCATGGAGGAGAGAATCAGGAATGAGGTGAGCAAGCCCTTTCAAATCGATGAAGCATGTGTGAATATCAGTTCAATTTCCGGCATGGCGGTTTTCCCGAATCATGCGAATCATGCTGATGACCTCATCAACCGGGCGAGCATGGCCCTGGACAGGGCCAGAACAGAGAAAATCCACCGCAGCCTTTTTAATAAACAGGACGTTTCCAATGCGCAACGCCGCATCGAAGTGTTTGGACTGTTGCGCAATGCGATCAGGTCGGGGCAACTGGAGCTCTTTTACCAGCCCAAGATCAATCTTGACTCAGAAAAGGTTTCCGGCGTCGAGGCTCTGGTTCGCTGGGTGGGCGATCATGGCAGGCCTCCTTCGGAATTTATTCCACTGGCTGAGCAGACGGGCCTTATTGGAGAAATCACCTGTTGGGTGATTGAGCATGCTGTTCGGCAGTGCCGGCAATGGCGACAGCAGGGATTGCAAATACCCGTATCGGTGAATGTCTCCGCGCACAATCTTTATCATTTCAATCTGGAAGGTCTGCTGATTCAAACCTGCGGGAAGGAGTCGCTGCCCGTATCCATGATCACGGTCGAGGTCACTGAAAGCGCGGTTATGCAGTATCCTGAAGTCGCCATTGGAGTGCTCACAAGGCTGAAAAAGGCCGGATTCAGCATATCCCTGGATGACTTCGGCACAGGATATTCCTCGCTGGCCTATCTCAAGAACATCCCGGTCGCCGAGCTTAAGCTGGATCGGAGTTTTATTACCAATATCGTAAACGACAGGAACGACAGGATACTGGTTCAGTCAGTTATTCATATGGCCAGGGAACTGGGACTTGCGACAGTGGCCGAGGGCGTGGAAACCGAAGATGTGCTGGAAAAACTCAGGTTGTTTGGCTGCGAATCAGTGCAGGGCTATTATTTCAGCCGCCCGCTTGACGCCGATTCATTCATTGAATGGCACAGGCGGCGGCAATCGAACCCACAGGCATGCTGATTCTCATCGGCCATCAATTGCAGAATGCCGGACAATATTCATGGCAGGGCAGTCAATGGCACAATTCTTTCTTAATCAGAAACAGGAGATGCAACAGTTTCTACAGGAGGCCATATGGAGATCAAACATGATCAGATTAATACGCTGTTACGGGAGGGCGACATTGAAGCAGTCAATGCCGCGCTGGCTGATGGCGGCATTCCATCATTTTCCGACAACGATTTTAGAAGCGTGGATCTGACCGGGCTGAATACGGAGGATCTGGACTTCTCAAACAGCCGGTTTCGACTGGCCGACCTGAGCGGCCTGGATCTGAGTTCATGCAATCTGAGAGGCGCCAGCCTGAGGGGGGCAAAGGTGTCCGGCGTACTGTTTCCCGCCGATCTCCCTGCCCGTGAAATTATGATGTCGCTCGAATATGGAACACGCCTGCGCTATTAACATTAACGCGTATCACTGCTGTCCCAACGTTGTAAATTGAATGTTAGCCAACGGATTATAATAGAACGAGAAAAGGCGCATTCAGCCTGAAATCGACTTGAACCTGGCATGTGATCGTATTCACCCTGTCGTCAAATCATGGCGACGGGCGGCATTTTTCTCATGCGCACAGGGAATCTTGCGTTCGCGCCACCCGGGATTCAAAAGGCTTATTCAGGCTTCTGATAATAGTAGTCGTACATGCGCAGCAGCGATTCGGTGAGATTCCATGCCTCGGTGTAGGAGAGGCCGCTGTCATTAGGGAAAACAATTCTAACATACAGATCTTTGGGGTGCTTGCTTTGCAACTCAGCAAGTCGCTTGTGCATGGCGGCGCCGGAAACAGGAGAATATTCGGATTCATCCTGGCTCTTGATCTCAATGTTCAGCTTATCATTGATTTTCTGATAACGCACAAACACAACATAACGGCCCTTGGCCGAGCGGGCGGGGCGAATCAGATATTTGTACTTCTTTTCCAGGTTGGCATATTCAAGTTTGAGCTTCCGAATGCGATTCAGCTTCTCTTCCTGCTCAGCCAAAAGTCTGGCCGCTTCTTCCGCCTTGTTCTGAAATTGTCGACTCAGCAGATCAAATGCCGAGTTGCGCCGGGTCAGCTCATCAAGCAACGCCGCCTGCTTCTGTTTCAATGATTCAATCTGATTGCTGATGGCGGCATTATTGGCAAGCAGGTTTAGTTTGGCCTCAAGCAGTTTTTTATTGCTGCTGGCGAGACGGCTGTTTTCGCTCTTGCTGGCTTCGAGTCGGGCCTGCGTCTGTTTTTGCTCGGCAGTTTTACTTTGATACTGCTCCTCCAGCAGCCTGAATTCGGCGCTGCGCTGCGCCAGATCATCAATCATCCCGGCCTGCTTTTGCCTGAGCGACTCGATCTGCTTTTTGAGGTCGGCATTGCCGGCAAGAAGCGTTGCGCTGGTTTTGGCCAGTTTTTCGTTTCTGGCAGTCAGGCGGATGTTTTCATTCCGGCTCGTTGTTAGCTCGGCCAGGGTCTGCTTTTGTGCGATCGCCTTGCTCTGGAGTTGTTGCTCAAGCAGTTTAAATGATGCGTTGCTTTTGGCCAGTTCATCAAGCAGCGCCGCCTGCTTCTGTTTCAATGATTCAATCTGATTGCTGATGGCGGCGTTATTGGCCAGCAGGTTTAGTTTGGCCTTGAGCAGTTTTTTATTGCTGCTGGCGAGACGGCTGTTTTCATTCCGGCTTGATTTGAGTTCGGCCTGAGTCTGTTGCTGCTTTTTGTCCATTTCCTGCATGCGACTGCGAGTGGCCGCAGCCTCTTTTTGCAATAGCAATACTTGCCGGCCCAGTTTGAGGTTTTTATCGGACGTTGATTGCGCTTGACTTGAGGCGCTGCGCTCGGCCTCCAGTGACGTCCTTAATTGCTGAACGAGATCCATGTTTTTCAGCAGCAGCGTTAGCATGGCCAATAGAAAAATGATGACGATTACCGTCATGATATCGGTAAATGACGGCCAGAAGCCCTCTTCATTCTGCCGCTCGTTGCCCAGGCGGAGGTCAATAAAGCCGGTTGTTTTCATGGGTTAAATCGTGAGCCCCTTCACTCGCCGCCCTGATGCGGCGCAGACGCCGGCTCGGACAGGCGGAAGCCCTGCTGCAGGGTGGTCTGAAGTTCATCAATTTTTCGTATGGTTATATGATGCTGGTACTGTGATTCCTGCACGGCGGAATGAACGGCCTCAATCAGCCTGGGGAAGTCCTGTTGCCTTGCATCCTGGTTTATGCTTTTCACCAGATCGCTTACCGCCTTCAACAGATCGACTGTCTTCTGGTTGATGGCGTCAGCAGTGACGTGAAAATCAGGCAACAGGCGAGTCGTAGTCAGATGTTCAATGGCGCTGAGAATATTGGTTTGAACATCATGCACGGCGCCGTAAAAATAACCAAAAACGAGATAGCATAATATTGCCGTCATGGTGGTTGAAAGGGCGGTGGACATGCCATGAATCACCATGCCCATGCCATTCGACGAGACCGTATCTTCGAGCAGGCTTGATGCCCCGAACAGGGCCATGGACAATGAAACAATCGTTCCCAGAACCCCGCAAAGAATGAGAATATTATAGATGAAACGGATGCTTCCCGTGCGCGTGCTTTCACTGGCCATCAGCGTTGCCGCCAGTGCATTATGGTCAATTTCAGCCTGCATTGACCGCATGCGTTCCAGCGTCTCATAGCGGGATGAAATAATTGAAGCGTAAGGGACGCCTTCCAGTGCGTCATGCCTCTTCTCGTCCAGATTCAGCCTGAAGGCGGACAGCGACTTTTCCTCATTACGGTATCGCAGAAACAGAGCAACAATGCGGCCCATGCCCGCCAGAAACAGCGCCAGGATAAAGCCATTGAGCACGAGTCCGGCGGAAGTTTGCTGGTTGGAAAAATACATTTGCTCGACTACTTCAGAGAATACAGTGAGCAAAATGGCGATAACGATGGCCAATGCAGCCAGCTGATACAAAAATATTTTGCTTAAATTTGGGCGAAATCCATGTAATTTCATCAAGCGTCTCCCGGTGATTGCGCCCGCGAACGCGCGCTATGCGCTTACACTGAGTTTTTTCGCCGGATTCATCAACCTGCCAGTTGCGTTGAGGACGAAAAGCACCACAAATTTAGCATGTCAGGGACACAATGAGCTGTTCAACCTATATTCCTCAGTTGGAAGCACCCACATGGCGCAAGCTCTTGATTCGC
>CAYTFI010000056.1:0-10530 GCA_964437065.1 uncultured Zetaproteobacteria bacterium
CGGGGGGGGGGGCGGGAAGCGGCATAGTGTAAATCAGCTTGCCCAACGGGCGCAGCCAGACGCACTGTTTCACCAGCTGTCTTTGCACCGCATCCACATCCACGGCCTGATTCATTTCAACAACGCCAATCGCCCCAAGGACGCGAACATCGGCGACGGCGGGCATGTCACGGCACGGCGCAAGACCGGCGCGCAACTGCTTTTCAATGCGCCGCACCCGTTGTTGCCAGGGCGAGGCGAGCAACATCCCGATGCTGGCCAGCGATACCGCGCAGGCCAGCGGATTGGCCATGAATGTCGGGCCGTGCATAAGCACGCCTGCGCCGTCGGCGTGGATGCCGTCGCACACCCTCGCCGAGCAAAGCACGGCCGCCAGGCTTAAGCAACCGCCCGTCAACGCCTTGCCGACGCACATGATATCCGGCTTGATATCGGCATGTTCGCAGGCAAACAACTTGCCGGTGCGTCCGAATCCGGTGGCGATTTCATCAGCAATCAGCAACACGTCGTGTTCATCGCACAGGGCGCGCACCCGACGCAGGAATTCGGGCGCATAAAAGCGCATGCCGCCCGCGCCCTGCACAATCGGCTCAAGAATCACCGCGGCGATTCTGTGATGCTGTTGTTCGATCAGGGATTTGAAGGAGTTAATCTGCTCATCTTGCCATTCATCGTCGCATGAGGCCGCAGGCGCTTCGGCAAAATATTGCCGGGGCAGCATGTCGGCAAACAGATGATGCATGCCGGATATCGGATCGCAGACGCTCATCGCGGCAAAGGTGTCGCCATGATAACCGCCGCGAATGGTCAATAGCCTGTTTTTGTTTTTTTTACTGCGCGCCTGCCAGAACTGCAACGCCATTTTGATGGCGATTTCAACCGAGACCGAGCCGGAGTCGGCAAAGAAGACATGATTCATATTTGCCGGCGTGATCTCCAGCAGCCGTTCAGCCAGTCTTGCCGCCGGCGCATGAGTCAGGCCGCCAAACATCACATGCGACATCTTTTTCAACTGGCCTTCCATGGCGGCGTTCAGCTCCGGCACGTTATAGCCGTGGATGGCGCACCACCAGGATGCCATGCCGTCAATGACCCGCTGTCCATTGTAAAATTCAAGGCAGACGCCGCTGGCTTTTTTCACCGCATAGACAGGCGAGGCTTCCCGCATTGAGGCGTAGGGATGCCAGACATGATTTTGTTCGAATGCCAGCCAGTCAGGTGATGCTGCGGCGCTCATGCAGGCAATCGGCCTTTTGCAACCAGATCCAGAGTCAGCCGCTCAATGACGACCGGCCCGTCTTCGATTGAAGCGCCCTTGAGCAGCTTTTCCGCTGTCGTGATCCGGTTAAGCGCCGCCGCCAGTTCAGCGCCGCTCCATGCGCCGGATTCCTGCGCCACCTTTTGCCGCGCCTCGCCAAACACCCTGGCGGCCTGCAAGGGGTTGCGCGCCCGCTGGCTTCGATGCCAGCGATACATCAGAATCTGTTGCATGCGCGTTCCCAGCCAGGAGAGCATCTGCACTTCCGCAACCTGCCGGTCCTGCAGCAGACGCCGCGCCAGTCCCGCCGCCCCTGCTTCGCGAGCGGCCACGGCATGGCACCAGTCTTCCAGCGCATCAGGGGCGCGCTCACCAAGCAATTCGCCGATCACAGCCAGCGAAAGCGCTTCGCCTTTTCCGCCATCATACCAGCAGAGCCGTTCCAGGGCCTGGCGGGCGGCCAGGCGCATGCCGCACAATCGCTCGGACATCCAGGCTGCCGCATCAGGCGCGATGTTCAGCTCGAGCCTGTTCGCTTCGGCCTGCAGCCAGCGGCGAAATCCGGCCTCGTCGGGCAGCCTGAATTCACACTGGGCTACGCCTGCCTCCGCCTTCATTTTTTTTTGCAGCGCTTTTTTCCAGTCGATGCCGGGGGCGCAGATAATCAGGCGGTTGCCTGTCGCCACCGAGGTTGCAAGTTTCAGCAGATGTTCGCTCTGCTTGGGGTTGGCCGACTGGGCGTTGCGCACCAGTGCATAACAGAATGACGGGCCAAATAATCCCCGGTTTGCCGATTCCCTTTCAATACGCGCCAGTTCCGTGATATCCGCGCGCAGACGCACGGCTTGCGCATCGCCATCCGCCAGCAGGGCCTCGGCGGCCTCAAAGATCGCATCATGATCCTCGCCGAAAAGATAATAACTGCGATGTTGCGGCGGCATGAGCCTGTTCGGAGCCAGACGCATGAAGGCTAAAAGCCGGATCGGATGCGGCCTGCCGCATCCGTCGCCCACAGCTTGCGCAAATCCCGCAACACGCGTTCACGCGACGCCTCGATGCTGGTCGGGCCTGCGGCGACATAAATGTCGCCGCGCCGCTGGATCGCGCCGCTTTGCCAGACAGGCTTGCCTCCCATTTCAACCATGACCGAACCGGTCAGCGTCATGCGGTATTGCGTGGCAATGCCGGCAGCGTCATAGACCGACGGAGTGAAGGAGACGGGCGATATATTGACCCGGACAGTGGCATGGCGGCGCTCGTCGGCGGCGCTGTTTGCATCAACCAGTTCATAGCGCTCTGATCTGAGCAGTTGACGCAGAGATGCTGTTATATCCTGAGCATCGCCGCTGCCGAGAACAGCGACCGTGCGCGCATCAGCGGGAATCGCGCCTGCGCCGCCGCCATGCCCGACCAGATGATAACCGCAGGATGAGAGCAGCAATAGCAGGGCGGCTGAAGCCATGCATATCCCTGTCGCAGGATGTCGTAGCCGGCAAATCATTCCGGTCGCACCACGATGTTCAGAAGCCGCCCCGGCACCATGATCACCTTCACAATCTGCATGCCATGCAGCCAGCGCTCAATGGATGCATCGGCTCTGGCGGCGGCCAGCGCAGTGTCCTGACCGGCATCTTTGGAGATGGTGATTTCACCGCGTTTTTTACCTTGCACCTGCACTACAAGCGTAATTTCATCCTCAATCAGCGCCGACTTGTCCACCGTCGGCCATGCCGCCATCACGGCAATGTCCTGCATGCCCAGTCGTTCGCCGAATTCGCAGGCGAAATGCGGCACAAACGGCGCCAGCATCGTCGCCAGCGCCTGCATGCCTTCGCGCCATGCCTTCTCCCCGCACTGACCTGCAACTTCAAAGGCCTGCAGGGCGTTGGTCAGTTCCATCAATGCGGCGATGGCGACATTAAAGGCGAAGCCGTGCTCGAAGGCATGGGTGACGCGACCGATGGTGGCGTGAACGGTGCGACGAAGCGTCTTCGCAGCAGCCTGATCTTCATCCTTGTTGCTTCCGGAACCCGCCTTTTCGAGCAGGCGCCATACCCGTTTGAGAAAGCGGTGAGAGCCTTCCACGCCGGCGTCATTCCATTCCAGATCTTTATCCGGCGGCGCGGCGAACAGCGTGAACAGCCGCGCCGTGTCCGAGCCGAAGCGAGCGATAATTTCTCCCGGATCGACAGTGTTGCCTCTGGATTTGGACATTTTGCCGCCATCCTTCAACACCATGCCCTGGGTGAGCAGATTTTTGAATGGCTCATCGCCGCCTTCATCAGCGCTGAACAGGCCGGCATCCCGCATCAGCTTGTGATAAAAGCGGGCGTAGAGCAAGTGTAGCACGGCATGCTCAACGCCGCCGATATACTGATCGACCGGCATCCAGCGTTTCACTGCGACGGGATCGAGCATGGCTTGCTTGTGACGCGGCGATGCGTAGCGATCCATATACCATGATGATTCCATGAAGGTGTCAAAGGTGTCGAGTTCACGCTCGGCAGGCCTGCCGCATTCCGGGCAGTCAGCCTGCCTGAATGATGCGCACTGAGCCAGAGGAGATGCGCCTCCGGTCGGCTGCAAATGGGTGGGAAGCTCCACCGGCAATTGCTCTTCCGGCACTGCCACGGCGCCGCAATCCTGACAGTGAATAACAGGAATCGGTGCGCCCCAGTAGCGTTGTCGCGACACCAGCCAGTCGCGCAGACGGTATTGGATGCGTTCGCATCCCTTGCCGCGACTTGCCAGCCAGTCGGTGATGGCCGATTTTGCGGCGCTTGAGTCCAGGCCGTCAAACTGGGCGGAATTCATCAGCAGTCCGGCATCAGTGAAGGCGGCAGCCTCGATATCCCAGACGCCACGGGTCGGTCGAATAACCTGCCTGATTTCAAGGCCGTATTTTTTGGCAAAATCAAAATCACGCTGATCGTGCGCCGGCACGCTCATCACCGCGCCCGTGCCATATCCCATCAGGACAAAATTCGCCGCCCAGACGGGGATGCGTTCGCCTGAAACGGGATGAATAGCAAAGACTCCCGTTGCCATGCCGCGTTTTTCCATGGTCGCCACGTCGGCTTCCCTGGTGGAAATTTTACTGCATTCATCGATGAATTGCGCCAGATCGGCATTGCTTTCAGCGGCCTTTTTTGCCAGCGGGTGCGCTGCCGCCACGGCCATATAAGTGACGCCCATCAGCGTGTCCGGTCGCGTGGTGAAAATATCGAGGCTTTCATCAGCGCCATCGAGCCGGAAAGTGACCTCGGCGCCGCTCGATTTGCCAATCCAGTTGCGCTGCATGCCGACCACTTTTTCCGGCCAGCCGTCGAGATTGTCCAGATCCGATAAAAGCTCTTCGGCATAATCGGTTATTTTGATGAACCACTGCTTCAGATTTTTGCGAATCACCGCCGTATTGCAACGCCAGCATGCGCCGTCCACCACCTGTTCATTGGCAAGCACAGTATGGCAGGGCTCGCACCAGTTCACCTCGGCTTCGGCCTGATAGGCCAGCCCCCGCTGCATCAGCCGGGTGAACAGCCACTGCTCCCAGCGATAATATTCGGGATGGCAGGTGGCGATTTCCCGCGACCAGTCGTAGGAGAGCCCCAGTTGCCTGAGTTGATTGCGCATCTGGTTGATATTGGCATGGGTCCATTCCGCCGGCGGGCGGTTATGTTTGATGGCGGCGTTTTCGGCCGGAAGCCCGAACGCATCCCAGCCTATCGGGTGCAAAACATTAAACCCGCACATGCGTTTGTATCGCGCCACGGCGTCGCCGAGACAATAGTTGCGCACATGGCCCATATGCAAATTGCCGGAAGGGTAGGGGAACATGACGAGACAGTAATAGGTCTCGCGGGCGTCATCGGGATCATCGCCGGCGGCGTCAATGCCAGACTCGGCCCACTTCCTCTGCCATTTGGCCTCTATTTGATGTGCTTCATACTGTTCAGACACCGCTCTGCACCCCTGGAAGAAATCTGTCCCGGATGCTGAGGACAAAGGCGGGGAATGAAAAGAATATTATCCTGGAAACCTCAGTTGGCAGCACCCGCATGGCCCGAATCTATATCTTACACCCTGCTCGCACTCCCGGCTGAGGTTTCCATGATTATCAGCGGACGAAGGCGGAAAGGGAGAATTCCCGGTTCTTGATCAGTCCTGACCTTTATCCCTGTTTTTAACAAATTGTCTGTTTAATTCATCGCGCAAGGTCAGGCTTGTTCTGATAAACGAATCGGCCCCCTCATGGTGGGCGTGATACATTCGCGCGATTACATCATCATCATGCTGTCTGAACTGGCGTTGCATTTGTATAACCCTTTCTTTATCAATGCCCAGGGCGTGCAGCACGCGACCGGATGCTTTCAGGGCGCTGCTGAAGGTTTCACGATGGATATCGTCGATATCCATGCCGGCATCCAGACATGAGAACAGATGCTTCATATCCTTCACTCTGCTGATGACTTTTACGCCCGGGAAGTGCTGCGTGGCAATGTTGATGATCGAGGAGACCTTGTCCATGTCATCAATCGCAATGACCAGAATTTTTGCCTTTGCCACGCCTGCGATCCTGAGCAGATCAAGGCGCGCGGCATCGCCATAATACACTTTGAAACCAAGCTTGCGCGAGTGTTCAATATGCTCCGGATCATGATCCAGCAGGGTGACGGGAATATTGTTGGCGTGCAGCAGGCGGGCGATGACCTGTCCAAAGCGGCCAAAGCCGGCAATGACCACCGGGGTGTCCTGCTCTCCGAATGACTCTTCCTCCGGCCTGCTCACTTTCGCATGGCGCGGCTCCAGCCATTTGTCATTGATAATCATCAGCACAGGCGTTGTCATCATCGACAGCGCCACGACAAGAATCAACAGGCCGGCATCTTCCCCGCTGATGACATGTTTGCTGGCGGCCAGACTGAATACGACAAAGGCGAACTCGCCGCCCTGGGACAGCAGAAAGGAAAAGAACGGCCTTTGCCTCGACGAGATGCCTGAAAATCTGCTCAGGCCCTGCAATACGCCTGTTTTCACCAGCACCAGCGCAAGCACCAGCATGGCGACCTTGCCGGGGTGGGCCATCAGCAGGCCAAAATCGACCGACATGCCCACGGCGATGAAGAACAGGCCCATCAGCAGCCCCTTGACCGGGTCGATTACAGCCTCAAGGGCATGCCGGTATTCCGAGTCGGCCAGAATAAGGCCGGCGATGAACGTCCCCAGCGCCATCGACAGGCCGACCAGATCCATCAATTGGGCGATGCTCACCACCAACAGCAGTGCAAAGGCGGTGAATAACTCATTCAGCCCGGTTTTTGCGATAATTCGCATCACCGGCGGCAGCAGGAAATGGCCGGACAGAATAATGCCGCCGATAACGGCGCCGGCCTTGAGCGCGCCCAGCCAGGCGGGATCGGCGTTGGCAACCGCCTCATTAATGCCCAGCAGGGGAATCAGCGCCATCATCGGAATGACCGCCAGATCCTGAAACAGCAGAATCGAGAAGCCGTTGCTTCCGGCCCTGGTGTTGAAGAGACCCTTTTCCGCCAGAATTTGCAGGGCGATGGCAGTTGATGACAATGATATGCCCAGCGCCGCAACCAGACTGGCCTTCCATGACAATGCGAAGAAATGAAATACCGGCGTCATCAGCACGGTGGTGATCAGCAGTTGAGAGGCGCCCATGCCGATGATCGGCTTGCGCAGAGACCACAGCTTACTGGGCGAAAGCTCAAGACCGACAAGAAACAGCAACAGAACAACGCCAAACTCGGAGAAATGCAGAATGGCCTCGGCATCGGTAATCAGGCGCAGGCCCCATGGCCCGATGGCTACGCCGGCGGCAAGGTATCCCAGTACGGAGCCGAGGCCCAGATGGCTGGCAACGGGCACCATCAACACTGCTGCGGCAAGGTAGATTACCAGATTCATCATCAGGGCATGTTGAGTCATAAATATTTTTGATCCCGCCAGTGAATTTTGGTCAAGGCAACTATAGCCGTCATTATGCATGAATTCCACCGCGCCGCCTGCAGCGCATCCCTTATCAGTCGTCCGAATGCAGCTGCCTGCGCGTCCGCCTGTTCTGCGTGCGACGCGCAGGCAGACGGACTTATTACGACTTCATCAACCATGATTGTGCGTGGATTGACGCAGGCGCTGCTGATAGCGTGCCGGCATGAAAGATTTGGAGCAGAAACTGAACAGGCTCAGGAAAGCTATCGATGCTGTTGATGATGAAGTGCTGGAATTGATTCGCAAGCGCGCACGTCTGGCCGCGCAGGTTGGCGAGGCCAAGCAGAACCGGAGCAATGCGCCGTTTTATGTTCCCAGCCGTGAAGCTGCAATTATCCGCCGTTTGCTGGCGCGTAATGCCGAGGTCGCCGCCGGCGAACATGAAACCAGAATTCCGGATGAAGCCATCCACGGCATCTATCGCGAAATTATCGGCGCATGTCTGGCGCTCGAACATCCGATAACCATTGCATATCTGGGACCGGAGGGCACATTCTCGCACACGGCGGCGACCCGCCAGTTTGGCGCAACTGCCCGTTATCTGGCCTGTGGCGACCTGAGCATCGTATTCGATGAAGTTGAATCCGGTCGCGCCACATACGGCGTGGCGCCGGTGGAAAATGCATTCGAGGGCGCCGTGACGCACACTCTTGATCTGTTCGCCGATCTGGATCGTGAAGTATATATCTGCGCCGAGGTGCAATTGTCCATTCACCATCATCTCTTTTCCTATGCCGACAGGCTGGATGAAATAAAAGTGGTGCTTTCACACCCCCAGCCGCTGGCTCAGTGTCGCCAGTGGCTGCATGCGCACCTGCCCGCAGCGCAGTTGCAGGAGGCTTCTTCAACGATATGCGCCGGGAAATTGATCGCCGGGGCGAAGCGGGGCGGGGAGACCGGGCTGGATTGGCAGTCTGCTGCCGCTATCGGCCCGTATTCCATGGTTGATTACTGTGATATTCCGCTGCTGCAACAGAATATCGAGGATCATCAGGACAATCGCACCCGCTTTCTTGTTATCGGCCAGCACGATTCGCCTGCCTCCGGCGATGACAAGACGGCTCTGGTGATGTCCATCAAGGATGAGCCCGGGGCCCTGCATAATCTGATTGAGCCGTTTGCCCGTCGCGGCATTGGCCTGACCCGAATTGAATCCAGACCGTCAAAAAAGAAATTGTGGGAATATGTCTTTTTTGCCGATGTGGCAGGGCACAGGGATGACGCCAATGTAGCCGAAGTGATCGCGGAAATTCAGGCCAAGCCGGACGGCTTCATCAAGGTGCTGGGTTCTTACCCTGTTTCCAGGCCTTTATAACCCGCATAGTTCATGCAAGCCGTAGCGCCCGCGCCTGCCTGTTGCGGCCCTTTTATCTGATCTGATGACAACTGCTCAGCATCTCTGTGTAAAAGTGACCGTAGCTGCCCAGGGTGAACTGAGCAGTTACATCTGATGTTGCGCTTCTTTATAAGCGCCGGCGAGGCGTCGGGCGATCTGCATGCAGCCGCTGTTGTCAGGGAACTGAAGCGCCGTTTTCCAGATGCCGTGATTCACGGCGTTGCCGGCCCCCGGATGGTCGCTGAGGGATGCATGGCGCTGCGCTGCATGAGCGAGCTCAATGTAATGGGGCTGGGCGAAGTGCTTCGCTCGCTCGGCGGAATCAGAAAGGTCGAGCGCGCCGTGCTTGACCAGTGTAAAAAAGATTGCCCCGACGTCGCCATTCTGGTCGATTTTTCCAGCTTTCATATGCGCTTGGGCCGCCGGCTCCGCCGGCTTGGCGTTCCGGTGGTTCGTTATATCGCCCCCAAGCTTTGGGCATGGGGCGGCTGGCGGGTCGGCAGGCTGAGGCAATCTCAGGACAGGCTGGCATGCATTCTGCCCTTTGAGCCACAGTGGTTTCATGCCCGGGGCATTGCCAGCGCGGCCTATGTTGGCAATCCCAGCGCGGCGGAAGGTTCCGGCGGCTGGTCGATGGCGGAGTTGAGGCAGCGTCTCGAGGTCGGGGAGCAGCAGCCGTTGCTGGCGCTGCTGCCGGGCAGTCGTCCACAGGAAATACGTGCGCATGCGCCGATTCTGGCCGATCTGCTGCTACAGGTTCGCAGCGAAATTCCCTCTCTGGCCTGCGTGGTTCCGCTGGCGCCGGGGGTGGACAGGGCAGTGCTGGAGCCGCTCTGGCGGCAGGGGGCGAAGCTGGTCGATCGCTGCGCGGAGGGCTATGCCATGCGCGCCGATGCGGCTGTCGCCGTTTCCGGCACGGCGACGCTTGAACTGGCTATGTGGAATACGCCGACGGTGCTTGTATATCGCGCTTCGCCAATAATGATCTTTCTGGCCAGCAAACTGATCAGCCTTCAGTGCGTGGGCCTGGCCAACATCATTCTTGGTGATCGCGCCGTGATGCCCGAACTGATTCATAAGGATTGCACAGTCAGTCGTATGATGGCTGCACTGATGCCCTTGCTTCGCGGCGAAGCTGCCGCCAAGGCTCAGCGCAGGAAGTTTGCCGAATTGCGCGATTTGCTTGGCCATAAACATGCGGCCGCAGGCGTTGTGGATATGGTGCAGGAATTGATCGGGGAAGAGGGGCTGGCAGTCAGCCGTCAGGAGTAGCCCCGATGCGCATTTGTTCGTTTCGTCAGCAACTGATTTGTCCCTGTCCGTGTGTGACCAGCTGCTTTCTTCAGGTTTATTCGAGAAGTGATTTCAGCTTTTGTTTGTCGCTGTCAGAAGAATGATGATTAATACCCAGCAAAATCGAA
Organism: uncultured Zetaproteobacteria bacterium; assembly: GCA_964437065.1. Classification (GTDB taxonomy): domain Bacteria; phylum Pseudomonadota; class Zetaproteobacteria; order Mariprofundales; family Mariprofundaceae; genus Mariprofundus. The sequence goes on from CAYTFI010000056.1 coordinate 10,034, forward strand.
GCAAGCGCCTGTTCCTGCTTGCTGGCTGACGCATCAGATTGCAATTGATGCAATTTCTCTGCATCACTGCCGGAAACCCTGTGTTGCATATGTTTCAATGCGCTTGCCAGTATTTTTTCGCCAGCGGTGGCATGATGGCCGGCAGCGATCCCGGACAATACGTCCTGCTCGCTGCTGCTCGGATAATGATTTAAATGCATGATAATGCCTGCCAGTGTTCTGATATTCGAATCATGCGCCTGAACTGAAGTCGCTGTTATCAGGATTAAAGCCGGCGCCAATAACAAATATGAAGATATTTTTTTCATCGCACACCCCCCTTGGCTGTTTACAGAGTCTGTCGGGTGGTCGTACAGACCATCGAAGAAGTTACACGGGGATTTTGTAGTTTCGTCGTCCATGTTGGGTCATGGCAAACCCCGCAGTCATCTTGCCGGTGAGACATGATCCTGGAAGCCTCAGTTGGCAGCGCCCGCATGGCGCGCTGGAGCTATTTG
>CAYTFI010000057.1:0-10489 GCA_964437065.1 uncultured Zetaproteobacteria bacterium
CTACTCTAGATAGGGCCTGGCCCGAAGGGTTTCAAGGGTCTGTTTTACCAGCCTCCATGCTGCAAGCTTTTGTCTGCGGCTGAGCCTGGCATTGGCCGGGCTGGTGGAGGGCAACAGATGTCTTTCAAGTTGCTGGCGACCCAGCGACAATTTGAGAAACAGCTCTTCGGCCTTGCGACCATTGAAAAAGACGGCTCTGATATCGGGATGCCGGGCAAAAAATGCAGTAAAGTCGTTGGCAACGACTGTTTCCGGCTCAATAGCATGATCCATGCTGCCCGCTCTGACGCACTGATGCGCCACATCCCACAGCGCGATCTTGTTGCTGCGTAATTGTTGCAGGCGCTGCTCATATTCAAGGCCGCAATCAAATTCAAACAGCTCAGCCATAATCGGCCAGAATGCATTTTGCGGATGAGCATAATACTGCCGCGCAGCCAGTGATTTCCGGCTCGGCATTGAACCGAGAATCAAAATTTCTGCATCATAGTTGGCGGAACAGGGGAATCCGGTGTCATGCATGCGCCAAATCGTTGCAGCGGTTTCTGTATTCGGCAAGCATCAGGGAGCAGGGTAATGTGGCATGGGGTGAAGGCAATGCGGCGGCAGCTTGATGATGAAAATAAAAACGATAAAGTCTGCCGCCCTGAAAAGGAATAAATGAAGACTGGTTTATGGAGATAATGGAAACCTTTCATTTTCTGCGTCCCTGGTGGCTGCTTGCTCTGCCGTTCTGGCTGTTACTGAGCTACCGGGTCTGGGCCGGGCGGCGCAATCAGGATGGCTGGGCATCGCTTTGTGATCCGGCCTTGCTGGGCTATTTGACCGGGGAGACCGGCAAGACGTTCCGATCAAGGCCGGCTCTGGCGGGCCTGATGATTGCCGGCGCAGCGGCGCTGACAGCATTGGCCGGGCCGGTCTGGCAACAGCTTCCCCAGCCTGTTTTTCGCGCTCAGTCAGGGCTTGTCGTTATTCTTGATTTGTCCGCCTCAATGAAGGCGGAGGATTTGCAGCCGGATCGCCTGACACGGGCTAAACAGAAGCTTCAGGATATTCTGCATGCGCGCAGGGAGGGGCAAACAGGACTGATCGTGTTCGCCGGTTCCGCCTTTGACGTCGTGCCGCTAAGCACGGATAACCATGCCATTTTGTCTTTGCTGGAGTCGCTGGAACCCTCCATGATGCCGGTGCAGGGAAGCAATGCGTCTATCGCCCTGGAACATGCGCTTGCCATGTTCAAGCGGGGAGCCATTCGGCGCGGGGACGTGGTTCTGCTTGCCGACGGCACGGATTCAGAGGCGCCGGCTGTTGCAGACAGGCTGGCTGCTGCCGGTCACAGGCTCAGCGTGCTCGGCGTTGGCACGCCCCGGGGCGCTCCGATTCCATCCCGCGAAAGCGGATTTTTAAAAGATATCGACGGCAATATTGTAATCCCGCATTTGAATGAAGCCGGTCTGGCGAAGCTGGCGGCCAGAGGCAACGGCGTATATCAGCGTATCCGTGTCGACGATGCGGATGTGAAGGCCTTGCCGGGGCTGACGCCCGCGCATGGGCAGGCAACAACAAAGGAAAAATTGCAAACTGACCAATGGCGGGAGGAGGGGCCGTGGCTGATTTTGGCGCTGGTGCTGCCATTGCTGGCTCTGACCTTTCGCCGCGGCGTTCTGGTGGTTCTGATTGGCGTGAGTTTATCCCTGTTGTCAGCCAATGAAGCCAGGGCGCTGGAATGGAAGGATTTGTGGCAAACACCGGATCAGCAGGGGCAGTCCCTGATGCAGAAAAAAGAATCCGCATCGGCAGCGCAGGCCTTCAGAGATCCGCAGTGGAAGGCCGCCGCCCTGTATCGGGCAAAGAAATACAGGGAGTCGGCACAGGCGCTGAATGGCATTGAGTCGGCTGATGGCTGGTACAATAAAGGCAACGCCCTGGCCAGAGAAGGCGACCTTCAGGCGGCGGTCGATGCCTATGATCGCGCCCTGGAGCTGAATCCGTCGCATCAGGATGCGGCATTTAATCGCAAGCTGGTGGAAAAGCTGATGAAGAAGCAGGATAATCAGCAAAAAAAAGATAAGAATCAGTCGAAGGACGGAAAGAAATCCGACAAGAAATCAGATCGGGGCAAACAGTCGAAACAGGACGGACAGTCGCAGAAGGGCGAGCAGGGAGAACGGAATAATCAGTCTTCAGCGAAAAAGAAAAATAATCGGCAGGATAAACAGGACGGAGAGGGCGAGGCTTCAAAATCCGATAAACAGCACTCAGAAAAAGAGCAGAATGCGCAGTCCATGAAAGAGAAGCGGCAGCAAGATCAGGAATCAGGGGAGAAGGCTGCCGAGGCCTCAAAAGGAGATAAAGGGGGCAATGAGAAAAATGAAAAGGCCGCAGCGCAGGAAAAGATGATGAATAAACAGGAGATGGAAGAAATGAAGGCCCAGCAGCAATGGTTGCGACGCATACCCGATGACCCCGGCGGCCTGTTGCGACGCAAGTTCCGCTATCAGTATCAACAGCAGGAGCAGCGATCAGGCAATCAGGAAGCGCAATCATGGTAGGTCTGTCCCGCAGCGTTTTTTTTATCGGGTTGATGACGTTGAGCCAGTGGGCCGGCGCAGCTGTCGTCGCCCGCGTGGATCGCAACAGCATCAGCGAAAATGAGACTGTGCTATTAAGCATTGAAGCAAGCGGGAATGACGACAGTGAGCCGGAAACAGAGCCTCTGACCCGGAATTTTGAAGTCCTTTCGCGCAATCACAGCAGTTCATACAGCTATTTAAACGGCGTCGCCAGCCATAAGTCTGTTTGGGAAATCAGCCTGCGCCCTCGTCATGCCGGAACCCTGACCATTCCTGCAATCAGGGCGGGATCTTCAATCACATCTCCGATTGTCATTGAAGTGAAAAAAATTGCCGCGCGCTCTTCGCCTGCCGGCAAGCCGTCCGGAGATATATGGATCGACATGGAGGCGCAACCGACTCAGCTGCTGGTTCAGCAGCAGATGATTTTAACAATTCGAATTTATCAGGGCGTGTCCCTAAATCAGGCGCAGATGAGCGATCCGAAAGCGCCGCATGCCATTATTGAACGTCTTGGCAAGGACAAGACATATCAGGCTGTCGAGAATGGCCGCACATGGCTGGTGACGGAGCGGCGCTATGCCCTGTTTCCCCAGCAGAGCGGCCAGCTTGAGATTTCACCGGTTCAACTCGATGCCAGCGTGCTGGCAGGGGGGAATATGTCATTCTTTCAATCGGCAAGGCCTGTTCGGGCGCGCTCCAACAGCCTGAGCATTGAAGTTAAAGGCATTCCAAAGACGTGGAATCATGGCGAATGGTTGCCTGCAAAAGAGATTCAGCTCATTGAACAGTGGCCGGATAAAGCGACCGGGTTCAAGGTGGGAGAAGCGATCACGCGCACCCTGACCATTCAGGCTACGGGCTTATCATCAAGCCAGTTACCCATATTTTCCAAGCTGTTGCCAGATAATCTTAAGGCATATCCTGATCAGCCTGTGCTGGACGATGTCAGGCAATTCGATGGCTTGCGCAGCCAGCGGCAGGAAAAAATTGCCATTATGCCAACCCGCCCCGGCACCTATATTTTACCTGAAATCAGCATTCCGTGGTGGAACACCTCTACGGGCAGGGTTGAAGTGGCGCATATTGCGCCGCGCACGTTCAAGGTGGCGGCTGCGGCGACAAGCGGCTCAACGCCGCCAGTGGTTTCACCTGCTGATGACGCCGCTGTCTCTGCGCCGGCGTCAGAGCCAGTAACCATGAGCAAAGTTGAGACGTCGCCGGGGTGGAAATGGCTGGCGATTGCCACGACGACTGGCTGGCTGCTAACGCTTGCATGGCTCTGGAAACACATGAAATCGGGCGGAGAAGGGCGCGTGGAGGCTGCCGAAGAGCAAAAGAAGGGCCTGAGAGCGGCAAAGAAACAGATTGAACAGGCCTGCCGACAGAATCAGGCAAAGGCATGTGAGCAGGCTTTGTTGCGCTATGCGAAGATCCGCTGGCCGGATCGACGGGTGAACAACCTGGCCGCCATGGCGCAGCTGTGCGGCGAGCCGTTGAAGACGGAGTTATCGGGCCTTGAGCATTGTTTATACGCCTCAACCGACCAAAGCTGGAGCGGTGCGCAATTGCCGCAAGCGTTGCAAAGCTCGGATGCAGCAGCCCTGCAGCAAGCTCGCGACAAACAGGCGGTGAAATTGCCGGACTTGTATCCGACATAGGTGGCATGAATGGTGAAACTCCTGCACGCGCTCCCAACTGAGGCTTCCAGGATAAAAGGTTGAAACAATGGCGATATTGACATCGAACAGATCATGGCCTGAATTGCCGTCGGGCTATGTTATCGCTGTTCTGCTGGCTGTCAGCGCTTGTGAAATCGGCGTCGCCATGATCTTTGCAAATACTGAGCCACAGGCCGAACTTGTTGTTTTGCGGATTGCGGAGCTTGCCCTGATGGCGGGCCTGATCCGGCATTTTTGCATGATTGATTCTTTGGGACTCACTGCGCCTGACCGGCATGCCTGGCGGCTGTTTCTTGTTATCGCGGCGGTCTGTGCATTTGCTGTTTTGGCATTGCTGTTTGCCTTATCTGCTGTCGGGATATCATTGCCGGCATATCTGACTGCGCCAACATGGGTTTCAGGCGCGACCGGCATCATGCTTATGCTGCTTCTGGCGCCGCTGGCGGAAGAGCTGTTTTTCAGGGGGCTGGTTTATCGCCTTCTCTGCCAAAGCTTCGGCCAGTTGGCCGCAGTGCTTTTGAGCGCAACATGCTTTGCCCTGATGCACGGGAAGCTGTTTTCCCCGCAACTGGCGGGGGGGGTGATTTTCGCGCTTGCCTATCAACACAGCCGCAACCTGTGGATTGCCGTCGCCTTGCATGCCGGGGGCAATGCGGCAGTGCTGGCCATAACTTTTCTTAGCCATAACGCCGGGTTTTGAGCCGCGAAAGGTTGCAGATGGCATTATGCGGTTGGAAAAGCAGGATGTTCGCTCTACAGTTGGCTTATGCTCAGCTTCAACGGCAGTTCGGGCTTCATCTTATGTTAACTGCCGACCATTGAACTGGCGACTGCCAAATTTTTCAGGTACAGAGGATGCGACTATGCATAGAATGATGATTGCTGTCGGAATATTGTTGATCAGCAGCGTTTCAGGCTGGGCCGGCGAGAGCGCCGTGGTCATGCCGATTGGCGCCATGAACAAAGGTCAGGTTGGTCAGGGCGGCGCCATAAAAGATCAGGCGCAGGCCAAACTGGCATTTATCAGGCGGCAGCTTGCCATTGCATTAAAAGATTCGGGCCTGCTCAGCAAGCTGTTTGACTCGAAAAATAAACTTCAGCAGGCCATCATGGATGACATCGACGCCTACCTTCTCACTTATGGCGAGCTGGCAATCTCGGCCGAGGCATATGAAATGGCGGCCCGTCTGTATCAAAAACATAACAGTAAAAAAGCCATTGTATCCTACTTGCATCTGCTGCGTCTTTATCCGGGCTCGACAATTCATGGCAGGGCCGACAAGGCTGTCCGCAAGTTGCTTGCCGAAGAAGATGCCAGCTTCATTAAGGTGGTTAATCCGGTGCTCGCCGCAGGCAAGGCAGGCGGCTCAGGCTTTGCCAGGCAATGGCTCGATTTGCTGCTGAGCCTGTCAACGCTTTCCGGCGACGATATTGATTCGGTGATCGCGAAATCCTGCAGGGCGTTTCTTCTTCGCTATCCCGACCACCCCGGCGCAGACATGGTGCAAAAAATACTGGCTGATCACGCGCAACAGGACAGCAACGTTGCAATTTATCAGTATCGAAAGTTGCTGTCGCTCTACCCTCACAGCCTTCAGCGCGCCAACAGCCTTTTGACGATTGCAAATATTCAGCGACTGCATATGAAAAAATATGAGGATGCCGTTGTCAGCTACAAGACCGTCATTCACGACTACCCGAGCAGCGCCGCCGCCCGTTCCGCCTATGAAAGCATGGCCATAACCTATGAAAAGAATATCAGGGATTATCCCGCCGCAGTGGCGATAAACCGGCAGATTGTGAACAAATACGAGGCTCAGGCCGTTGTTCAGCGGGCGCTGAAGCGAATGGCCGACATCCAGAAAGGAAAATTGCATGAATATGCAAAAGCCATTGCCAGTTATCGCAAGCTTGCTGATATGTTCGAGGGTGAACAGGCATTGAATGCGCTGCGCTCGGCGGCGCACATCGCCGCCGTGAAAGTAAAAGATTATAAGCTTGCCATCGAGATCAACGAACAGATTGTTCGCGACAGCTCCGATGAGAAAATAGCCGGGCAGGCGATGCTGGATATCGCCGGCATTTATGAATACAGGCTTAAGTCGAAGCCTGCTGCAATCAAGGCGTATGAACGGGTTGTCAGGGAATATCCTGACAGCAGGCAGGCAAAGACGGCTGCAAAGGCCCTGGCCAGACTAACGGCCAAGCCAAAAAAAGGCGGAGGATTTCCCAAGATTCCTGTGCCCTCATGGCTTCCCGGCTAAGACTCTGTCGGGCCTGGTCGCTTGTGAATATTGCCTGAAACGCACAGCTTTGATTGTTAATTGAGGCCGTCATCGCCTGCCTGCGCCTGGCATGCAGAAAGGGCTAATCAGGAGTGAGTATGACAAAATCAGTTCGAAAAGCAGCCCGTTACAGTCTAATAGTGCTGGGTCTGGTGGCGCTGGCGTTGCTTGCCGCGCCTTTTTTCATCGATGTCAATGAATACAAGAGCCGGATTGAGCAGTCTGTTGAGGACGCCACTGGACGGAAACTGCATATTGGCGCAATAAAGGCTTCCCTGTTTCCCTGGGTTGGCGTGCAGCTTGACGATGTGCATCTGGCTAATCGTCAGGGCTTTTCGGGAGCTGACTTTGTCAGCGTCAAGCGAGTGCATGTCAAGCTGGACTTGCTGCCTTTGCTCAGTCGCAAGGTTGAAATCAAGAAGTTTGAAATATCGTCGCCCCGCCTGTTCCTGCAGCGTCATGGCGATAATGACAGCAACTGGGCCGACCTGATCTCCGTCCCGGCGAGCGGCGGCGGAGATCAAAATGCGGCGCCGTCTTCTTCCGGGCAGGATCAGAATGGCGGCGGGACGCCGATGCTGGCCGCTTTAATGGCTGAATCGATTAGCCTGTCTGACGGGGAATTGACATGGGTCGATGGCGACAAGGCTCCGTTGATCCTGTCCGGTCTTGATGTGACGCTGAAAGACGTGCAACTGGAACGCCCGGTTTCGGTTTCAGTGTCCGGTCGGGTGAACGCCAATGATTTCAGCGTGCAACTGAATGTCGGGCCGCTGGGTCAGCTCGGCAGTCTGGCAGCGGAAAAATTACCTGTGCAGGGGCAATTCAAGGCTGATAATTTTCGCCTGCAGCCCTTTCAGCAATATATATCCGGCTGGCCGGAATTAATGGGCGATCCGGCGCAGGCGTCCGCCGTTATTTCTTTCAAATTTGAGCAGCATCCGGATGGCGTTCGCCTTAGCGAGGGCGATGTGTCTCTTAAGGGGGCGCATGAACTGGGCCTGAACTGGAAGGTTGAAATGAGAACAGCCGATCAACTGGATGTGCGTCGGGCCAGCTTGACTGTCGATGGCAAGGACATTGCGGATGTGACCGGGGGAGTGAGGGAACTGAATTCAAATCCGGCCTTTGAAATACGCCTGAACGGCCAGCCCCTGAGCCGCGCATGGCTGGCCGGCTTTGCGCCGGGGCTGAATTCGTTGTATGAGGGCAACCCGGTGGCCTGGAAGCAGATCAAATTCGCCGCGCTGATCACAGGAGATGACAGCCATATCAACATCAGCGATTTGCAACTGATGCTGGATCAGGAATTGATTCAGGCCTCCGGCTCGGTCGCCTTCAAGGGGCCGGATATTAAACTGGATGTGACAGCGCGCAGTTTGCATATTGATCCGTGGATGCCCGCCGCCGCAGATCTGGCGGCAGCGCCCGCATCGGGGCAGTCCGCCCCCATGACGGAAGCAACTGCCGGAAAACAGGCTTCCGGCGAAGCAGAGCCTGACCTCCGTTTCCTCAAGCCATGGAAGCTGAGGGCGAAAGTAAAGGCGAACGCGATCTTTTTACACGGCCTGGAAATGCAGAACTTTCTTATGAGCGTGAAGGCTTCAAGGGGGCTGATTACGCTCAGGCCGCTGAGTTTCAACCTTGCCGGGGGAAAGGTGGTGGAGAAAGCCAGTATCAATGTCGCCGCTTACCCGGCCCGATGGAGGGAATCGGTTCAGATGAAAAATGTGGCGGTCGGCCCGCTGCTCAAGTCGCAGGCGGATATGGATATGCTTGAGGGCACGCTTGAGATGAATACCAGCTTTAAGGCGACGGGATTGACCAATGCGGCCATCAGCAGCCTGAACGGACGAGCCAATGTCGTGATGAGCAATGGCAAAATTCGGGGCTTTGATATTGCCGGAGCATTACGCCGTTTCACCAACCCGGCTGCGCCTGTCGGGCCGCAGGAGACAGACTTTTCAAAGCTTTCGGCGAGTTTTGTGATTAAAAACGGCGTTGCCGCAAACAAGGATCTGTTTATGGCCTCGCCGCTGCTGCGCGTGACCGGCCACGGTACGGTTGACCTGGTAAAAAAAGAGATGGATTACCATGTCAAGCCACGCGTAGTAGGCACATTGAAGGGGCAGGGGGACAGCATCCCGCTGAGAAGAGGCCTTTCCGTCCCGATGCACATTTCCGGCCCCTTCGCCTCGCCCAGGGTGCGGTTTGAAGTGAATGCCAAAACACTGATCAAAAATGCGCCTGCATTGCTGAAAAAGGGAAAAATCGGCGGCGCGCTCGGCAAAATCCTCAAAGGCGGCTCAAATAATAAGGGCGCGGCTGCTAAACAGAAGCATATAAAGCCTGCTGATATTATTCGCAAGGGGCTTGGAGGACTGATTCCGGGGTTTTAACATGAAACAAACGACGCGCCTTAACCCGCCATCACGGAAATGAAACACACATGGGAACATCTTCGCCTGCACCCTGAACGCCCCCAGATTCGACTGATACGTCGAGCGGTTGATCTATTGAGGCAAGGGCTGTTTCTTGTAGTGCCGACGGATACGACCTATGTGATGATGTGCCGCCCGCAGGCGACGGACGCCATTGCCGCCATTCGCCAGTTCCGGCTTTTGGATCAGTCGCATTTGTGGGCGCTGGTCTGTGCCGATTTATCGCAGGCTTCATCTTATGTCGATATGAACAATCAGGCGTATCGAATATTAAGGCGCTGCCTGCCGGGTTCATACACTTTCATTTTACCGGCCAGCTCAAAACTGCCGAGACGAATTTTCGGCAAGCGCCGCGATGTCGGCATCCGCATGCCTGATCACCCTGTCTGTCGCATGTTGGTTAAAGAGTGCGGCGAGGTGTTACTGGCCACGACATTGCAGATGAGCGGCGACAGCGAGCCGGCCTGTGATCCCGGCCTGTTTATACCATATCTGAAGCCGTTTTCCTGTGCTGTTCTTGATGCCGGCTGGGGCGGCATGACGCCGACAACCGTTGTGGATTTGTGCGAAGCCGCGCCGAGATTGTTGCGCGCCGGCGCAGGAGCATGGCCGGCCTAACATGAAGCAAACAACGCGCGCCAAGCTGGTGAAATATCTGTCTGCCGTATATGATCGCTGCTGATGAAACATCAGAGTGCGGCCATGCTGGTTATCGGAAATGAAGTGCTTTCGGGGCGCACCCGCGAAGCCAATGCGTATTTTGCCGCCCGCAGATTGTTTGATTGCGGCTGCAAGCTGGGGGAAATTGTCATTGCCGCTGACGACGCCGATGCCATTATTTCTTCGCTCAACCGCCTGAGAGGCGAATTTGATGCGGTAATTACATCCGGCGGCATCGGCCCGACCCACGATGACATCACAATGCATTCCATCGCTTCAGCCTTTGGCGTCGGGCTGATTGAACACCCGTTCATTGTTCGGCTCATGACTGAGCATTACGGCAAAGATCGCTTCAATGATGGTCGCAGACGCATGGCCAGGGTGCCCGACGGATCACGGCTCATTCGCTGTGAAAAAACCATCGCCCCCGGCGCGCATCTTGAAAATGTCTATATTCTCGCCGGCGTGCCGGACATTTTCCAATCACAACTGGAGTCGATCCTGACCGACTTTGGAGATGCCCCGTTTCATCGTCTGGAGATTGACGTGGCGCTTGCCGAGAGCCTGTTCGCCCGTCAGCTGGCCGAAATCCAGGCCGAATATTCAGATGTCGAAATTGGCTCATACCCTGGTCGATGCGGCATGCGCCCCAGCGGTAAAATCTGTCTCAGCAGCCAGGATACCGAACAACTGCAACGGGCGAAAGATGATGTGGAAGCAATGTTGCAGCAACTGCCGACGGATGAATAGATATTCCGGCGACGAACTGCCGGCCAGTTGCAGTCAGGATTTGATTTAACATGAAACAAACAACGCGCCTGCCTGTGCGTGAACGCACGCAGACAGGC
>CAYTFI010000058.1:0-10172 GCA_964437065.1 uncultured Zetaproteobacteria bacterium
ACAGGTATTTGCCGTAACATAGCCCTCTTCGGGGATTCCATGCGCCTGCATGGCTGATTTTCTGCATTGCCAGTTGTCGATCCCCTCCTGCTGACTTGCCATCATGTCATACTTCCTGCGCAGTTGTTTTGTCGTTCACGAGTCCTGCCTGATGATAAGGGCGGCCATCCCTTCGGTCACATCTTTTGCCGGACAATGCGTTCGCTGATAGTCAATTGCTGATCTTGTGCTAAAATGCGCCTGATGATAAACGCCCTGGAAAAAGCGGTTGGCCGCACGCACATAGCGCAAGCTCCTGATTCGCCTGGCTATATGAAAAAAGCGCTCATCATCAACAAGGTGACAACGTATTTTTTCATTACGTCCTTCAAATCGCAAAAAGGCAGGATAGCCATCTGGACGGCTGCAAACCGCCCGCCTGTCCGCGTGCAACGCACAAACAGGCAGGGTGAGGGGCATGGACGCCCCGAATCTGTATCTTACGCCCTGTGCGCGCTTCCAACTGCTTTTTCTGGCACCCCGGACAAAATGGCATGCTGATGCGGATGCCGTATTTTCCCGGCAAAATCCCTTTGTTGAGTGAATTGGCCATAGCGGTGTTGCTGGCCTGGATGGTCGCTGGCTGGGTGATGCCGGATCAGACTCCGGTTGCGGCGCGTGCGCCAGATGAAATCAAGGCTGCCAAAGCTGTATTGCCAGATCTGGCCGACCTCGTCTCCGTCCCGCTGTTTGGCAAATTCGTGGTCAAACCGGTCAGCAAGCCGAAACCGGTTGCGCGTCAGGCCATACAGCCGGCGGCGCCAAGCCGGCTGAATATCAAATTGTTGGGCACGGTTGTGGCAGGAGAAAATTCCGCCGCAATCATTCTGATCGCAGCCAGTCACGAACAACGGGTTGTGTTTACAGGCGATGCAATCGAGAAGGGCGCGAATCTGGTTGCAGTCGAGGCTGACGCGATTGTGGTTGAGCGAAATGGCAAACTGGAAAGAATTTCCATGGAACAAGGCGCCAGACTGAATGTTGGGCCCGCGCCCGAAAAACCATTGCCAATACGTGCGCCGGCTGCTCCCGCCAATCCGATACGCAAGAAAATTGATCGCACGAATTTGCAGGCCCAGATCAGGGACTTCCCCAGGCTACTGTCGCAAGCGAGGGTTGTGCCGCATTTTGTGCATGGCAAATCAGATGGCTTTGTCATTTCAGATATAGTTCCCGGCTCACTCTACCAACAGGTCGGACTGCTAAACGGAGATGTTATTCGCAAGGTCAACGGGCAGCAGGTGACCACTGCCCGCCAGGCCATGGCCATGTATCAGGCCTTGCAGGATTCACCGTCGATCAACCTTGAATTGATGCGGGCTGGTCAGATGCTTCAGGTGCATTATGATATCCGCTAGATTTGGGGGCCTGACATGAAACAAACAACGCGTTTGCACGGAATGTTCCGCGCCACGACAATGCTTAAATCACGGGGTGGAAAAATCCATGCGCGCTAAAAAATGGATGCGCCTGGGCATTTTAATGGCGCTTGCACTGCACTGCTTCTCTGCGCCGGCCTTCGCCGGGGATGTAACGCTGAACTTTAAAAATGCCGATATTCGAGCGTTGATTGAGTTTGTGGCGGGCTTTTCCGGTAAAAACTATCTGGTTGACAATCGCGTTAAGGGCAAGGTGACTATTGTTTCACCAACGCCAATCACCGAGGCGGAGGCCTATCAGGTGTTTCTGTCTGTGCTGGAGGTCAATGGCTTTGCCGCCGTGCCCAGCGGCTCGGTCATTAAAATTGTGCCAAGGGCGGAAAGCAAACAGAAAGCCCTGCCCATCTTTAGCGGCGGCAGGGCAGGCTCTGATGATTCCATGGTGACACAGGTGATTCGCCTGAAATATGCCGATGCGCAACAACTCGTGGCCCTGATCAGACCGTTGATTTCTCCCAACAGCCATCTGGTCGCCTATCCGCGCGGCAATATGCTGTTGTTGACTGACAGCGCCAGTAATATCAGGCGAATTCAGCGCATATTAAGCCTGCTGGATCGCAAGGACGCCATTGGCGTTCAACTGTTTGCATTAAAGCATGCATCGGCGGACAAGCTGGCATCGACCCTGACGTCATTATACGCCCAGGCCGGCGCCGGGAAAGGCCCGGGCGCCATGAAGGTGATCGCCCACCAGCCCGGCAACATGCTGATTGTCGTGGCGGCGCCGCAGATTGTCAATGAAGTGGCCGGGGTGATTCAAAGACTCGATGTCGCGCCGGTATCGGATAGCGGGCGCCTGCAGGTGCGCTATCTCAAGCATGCCAATGCGGAAGATGTGGCCAAGGTGCTTAATGAACTGGTTGGCGGACAGACTGCGGCCACAGCCAAGCCCGGGCAGGCCAAGCCTTTGTTTGCCGGAGATGTAAAAGTGGTGGCGGAGCCGGCGACCAATGCACTGCTCATCACCGCTGACCCGATTGATATTGCGGCGGTGGGCCGAATCATCGACAAGCTGGACGTGCGTCGTCGTCAGGTGTTGGTGGAGGCGCTGATTGCTGAAGTCAGCGGCACAGCCATTGAGCGCTTCGGGGTTGAGTGGATGGCCGGCGCCGGCGTCGCCGGCGTTCAGAGTTTCAAGAATCTTGGCAAGATTGGCAAGGCGTTTTCCGATAATGCCGCACTGGCCACGCCGGCAGCGACATCCACTGTGCTCGCTGCTACCGCGCCGGCCGGCCTGACGCTGGGCCTGATGAATAATACGCTTTCTCTTGGCGCATTGGCGCATGCCATGGAATCCGACACCGACGCGGATGTTCTGTCCACGCCGAACCTGTTGACCATGGACAATGAAGAAGCCGAGATTATCGTTGGTAAAAATGTGCCGTTTATCACCGGCTCGCAGCAAACGCAGGCAGGATTGGCCAACCCGTTCCAGACCATCGAGCGCAAGGATGTCGGCCTGACCCTGCGCGTTAAACCCCAGATATCCGAAGGCGACACGGTGCGGCTGGAGATCTACCAGGAAATTTCCTCCGTGGATGGCGGCACTGCGGCTGAAGGCGGGCTGATCACCAGCAAAAGATCGATCAAAACGGTCGTGCTGGCCAACGACGGGCAGGTGATTGTGCTGGGCGGGCTGATGCGTGATGACAATTCCGATTCCGTGCAGCGCGTTCCCTGCATTGGCGCAGTGCCGCTGATCGGCGAGGCGTTCAAGTTTACCGAAAAAACAAACACAAAAACCAATCTGATGGTTTTTCTGCGCCCCCATATCATCAAGACTGCCGACCAGATCAGAGAGATCACCAATATGAAATATTCAGACATGAAGGATATCTTTGAAAACCAGATTGAAGGCGGGACCATTCTGTTTCCGCGCAAGAAAAAGATCATGCCGAGGGATTTGTCGCCATTGCCAGCGGATGAAAAAAGCGCAGGCGCACCTGCCGAAGCCGGCGAATAGGCGCAACCATGAAGCAACTGGCCCGTCTGAGCAGCAATCAGATTGATGCGGAACGACTGCTGAATTTTTCCCTGCCGGTGCTGCGCTCCGGGCCGGTGTTGCCGCTCAAGGCGATGGACGATGCGCAAAACCCGGTGGCCGTAGCCGATGATGGCGACTGGCCATGGGAATTGCTCGATGATTGCCGCCGCGTGTTCGGGGTCGAGGTGCAGCCGGTGCTGGCGCCCAGAGAGTCTATTCTCATGGCGCTTAATCAGGCCTTTGATATGGCCTCGGCTTCAGCCGAGCAGATGCTGGAAGATTTTGACGATGATCTGACGCGTGAAATTGAGGAGGTCGGCGATCTGCTCGAATCCGAGGACGACGCGCCGGTGATCCGCCTGGTGAATACGCTGATTTCCCAGGCATTGAAAGACCGGGCCAGTGATATTCATATTGAGCCATTTGAAACCAGCGTTCTGGTGCGTTTCCGCGTTGACGGCGTATTGCAGACCATCGTGAGCCCGCCCAAGGGCGTGCAGGCGGCGATGATTTCCCGCGTCAAGGTGATGTCGGGGCTGGATATCGCCGAAAAGAGGAAGCCGCAGGACGGACGTTTCAGGGTTAAAATTGCCGGACGGGAAGTGGATGTGCGCGTATCCATTTTGCCCACGGCGCACGGCGAGCGGGTGGTGATGCGTCTGCTGGACCGGGGCGCGCAGATGTTAAGCCTGACCGAGCTTGGCATGAGTCGGGCGCAGCTTAAGCTTATGCAGGGCGTGGTCGCATCGCCGCACGGCATCGTGCTGGTGACCGGGCCGACCGGATCCGGAAAGAGCACGACGCTGTATGCCGCATTGATGGAAGTGGATCGGATCAACCGCAATGTAATGACCATTGAAGATCCCATCGAATATCAGATTGAAGGCGTCGGCCAGATGCAGGTGCAGCCGAAAATCGGCGTCAGCTTCGCCACAGGCCTGCGTTCAATTCTGCGCCAGGATCCGGACATTGTCATGATTGGCGAGGTTCGTGATCTGGAAACGGCGGAAATCGCTATTCAGGCCTCGCTGACCGGGCATCTGGTCTTCGCCACCCTGCACACCAATGATGCGCTGTCGGCGATCCTGCGCCTGCAGGACATGGGCGTTGAGCCCTATCTGGTCGCCTCGTCACTGGTGCTGGTGCAGGCGCAGCGTCTGGTTCGGCGTCTTTGTCCGCACTGCAAACAATCCCGTCCAGCCACTGCGGAGGCGTGGAACATGCTGGATGCGGATGCGGGCGAGTACGATGATATAACAGAGATATATGAACATCGGGGATGCGATCAATGCCTGGGCACCGGCTTTCTCGGGCGCGTGGCAATTTATGAAATGGCCGTAGTCACCGATGCCATGCGCAATATCATCCATGAGGGCAAGGGCCTGCCTGCCATGCGACGACTGGCGAAAAAGGAGGGCATGGTCACCTTGCGGCATGATGGCGCAAGACATGTTGCCGCAGGCCTGACCAGCCTCGATGAAGTGCTGCGCGTCAGCGTGGAGGACGGCGTTGTCGCCGAGGTCTGATGCATAGAGATTATTTATGAGCGTGTTTGCCTATGAAGCCCTGGACAGTCGCGGGCGGCGGCAAAGGGGGGAAATTGAGGCCGACTCGGAGCGCACGGCGCGCCAGCTGCTGAAATCACGGCAACTGATCGCCAGACGCCTGACTGCTGCCGACAGCCGGCAAAGCAGCGGAGACAAGCCGAGCGCCACGCGTTTATCTTCTGCCGACACCGTGGTTTTTTTACAACAACTGGCCACCCTGAGCGAAGCAGGCATGCCGCTGGTTGAATCTCTGGCGTCAATTGCCGAAGGCATGAGCCGGCGCAAGGCCCGACAGGCCATTCTGGCCGTGCGCCAGAGCGTGGTGGAGGGCGGCTCGCTGGCCGATGGCTTGCGCGCCCAGCAGCTGGAAGAGGTGGTCATCAACATGATTGCCGCCGGCGAGGAAACCGGACAACTGGAGGCGGTTTCGGCGCGTCTGGCCGAGATGCTTGAACATCGTCAGCGCTTGAGCAATGAATTGCTCTCGGCGACGCTCTATCCGGGAATTATTCTGGGCTTTGGCATCTTGGTGATGTTGTTTCTGATGACTGTGGTGGTGCCGCAGATGGTGGCGGTTTTTGCGCGGACGGGAGGGAATTTGCCCGCTTTGACCAAAGTGGTGATCGCTGTTTCCGAGTTCTTGCAGCATTATGGCGGCTGGTTGATTGCCGGCCTGGCCGCAATAATTCTGGCCTACCGCCTGCTAATGCGCCGGCAACAGGCGCGCGGCTTACGCGATTTATGGCTTTTGCGCATGCCGGCGCTGGGGTCGCTGCTGGCGCGCATTGATACGGCCCGTTTCTGCCGTACGCTGGGCATGCTGCTGGCCGGCGGCGTGCCGACGCTGGCGGCCATGCATATTGCCAATCAAAACTGGTCGATGCTGCCGCTCAGGGATGTCGGCGAACAGTCGCGGGAGGCGTTGCGCGAGGGCGGCTCTTTATCGGCGGCTTTGAAGGCTTCAGGCTATATTCCGCATATGGCCACGCAGCTGATCGGGGTCGGGGAGCAAAGCGGGCGGCTTGACGTGATGCTGATTCGCGTCGCGGACCACTATGAGCGGGAGGTGTCGCAAGGACTCAAACGCATGCTGACGGTGGCGGAGCCATTGCTGGTGATGCTGATGGCGCTGGGCGTTGGCGCGCTGGCGCTGGCGATTTTATTGCCGATTGCAGAAATGAATGAACTGGTTCACTGATGCGCATGGCAATGCTTCATATATGCAAGCGGATCGGAATATGTTGAGATATGCGGGAATGCTGTGTATCGCCGCTCTTGCTACTGTGTTAACATCGACCGCTCAGGTTGAAGCGAACGCCGGGCAAGCATACCGGCAGTCCATGCGCCTTGCGGCTGAAGCTCGGGATGCCGAGGCCATTGCTGCGCTGAATGCGGCGGCTTTGCTGTTGCCGCAGCAGGATCAATGGAAAGCGCGTATGCTGGCGGCGGCGAATTTGCTCGCCATGAAACGTCATCGCAGCAGCCGCATGCCTGAGAATGCGGCGAATTTGCCGAATCTGGCGCTGGCGACCGGCTTTGCCAAAGCCAACCCTGCTCCCGTGAAACAGCCATCATGGCCGGACATGTTGCTGGCTGCCGCATTGCCCGGTGCCGGCCATGCATGGCAGGGGCGCTGGCGTGACGCAGGCGTCGCAGCCCTGCTTGTCTGGCCGCTGCTGATCCTGACTTTATGGGCGGCGCGACGACGCATGGGGCCGGTGACTGTGTTTTTTGCCATGTTGACTTTGTGGCTGTGGTCGGGGACAGTTTTTTCTGCCGCTTCTCTGGCCGAACGCTCTTCCATGCAGGCCTACATGCTTTGGTGGCAAGGGCTTTGGCAGGCTTCGGGGTTGCCGGGAAGACCGTGGTAAAGGAGATCATTGTGAAAAGAGTGTTCATCATGCTGTTTTTTGTTGTGTCAGTGAGCAGTGCTCAGGCATTTGAAATTAAACCCTACATGGGGATTGGCCTGGGCTCTTTTAATTTGGAATATTTGGAGCCGGGCCTGGATCATAGCGGCACGACCTGGGGCGTATTCGTGAAGGGCGGAGCGGATTTCAACCGCTTCGTGGGCGCCGAGCTTCGTCTGGGGCGCACGGGCGAGCGATCGACAAGCTTTGGCGCCGGCACAATCGGGAGCGCCACGCCATTCGGCATTACGACTCAGGTTGATTATTTCTTTTCATATCTTGGCAAGCCTCACTTTTCATTCAATGACCGCATCAATATTTACGGCCTGGCCGGGGGAACTGCGGCCAGATTCAGGATCAAGCCAAGCGGCACTGGCCTTAGCCTTACAAGCAAGGCCCTGAAGACCGCCTTCAGCTATGGCTTGGGAGCGCAGTACAAATTTGCGCCAAGAGGCGTTATCGGCGTTGAATGGGTGGCCTACTCTATTGACACGGTGCTCGGCTCAACGGCGACACGGGTATCCAAGGGCTCGCTAAGCGGGTTTAGCATCACCATAGACAAGCTGTTCTAACTACGGCAACAATTTGCGTCAGGTTAACGCGCATGGATTTTTCCACCCCGTGATATGAAACATTATCACAGAGTGGAAAATTCCATGCAACCGCGTTATTTGTTTCATGTTAAATTGACTGATATGCATGTTTTTCGCTAGCGTTGCCCCTGTGTATTATCGGGATGGGACTGAATCATCTCCTGTGTTTATGTTAATCATGAAACAAACAACGCGCCTGCATGGAATTTTCCGCGCCTTGGCAATGTTTCATATCACAGAGGTGAAAAAAATCCATGCGCGTTAGTATCAGGAGAGTTTTTTGCCAAATAGACTGACCAAGTGCTTCGCTATCTTCCTGAGTCTGATGCTTGGCGTGGCTGGCGCGAACGCAGCTTCATCGCAAAACGGGAACAGCGCCGAGAAATCTGTGTCGTCTCTGGTGTTTGTCGATTCTGCTATTGACGACTACCAGTTTCTGGCCTCAGGCATTAGGGATGCGCGGGTGATTGTGCTGGATGCGCACAAAAACGGCATTGAACAAATCACCGAGGCGCTCGCCGTTTACCGGCAATTACATACAATTCAATTGATATCTCATGGCGCCGCCGGCGCACTCTATCTGGGAAGTTCGCGACTGGATTCAGATAATATAAGGGCTTATCAACACAGCCTGAAGCGCTGGGGCGAGTCGCTGGCAGCAGACGGCGATTTGATTCTTTATGGCTGCAATGTTGCCGCGGGGAAAAAAGGCCGGGCATTTATTCGGCAACTGGAGGCAATCACCCGGGCTGATATTTCAGCCTCAACAAATCCGACCGGTGACAACAGTCAGGGCGGCGACTGGATTCTCGAATATGGCAATCGCCAAAGCGTGACTGCATGGGCGCCGCCCGGCATTCAGGCCGGATACCATGGCGTGCTGGCAGCTACGGTCGTCAGTAATACGAGCGCAATCGCCATGGCGCTTGCGCTGACGTCGCCCGGCGCGGTCGTCATCGGATCGCAAGCCGCTACGACTGCCGCCAACCAGAGCGGAATCGTCACTGCCGGAACCTATGGCACGGTGAACGGCCAGCCCCTGACGCTTGCCCAGGATGGCGTAATGCTGACGACGGGACACATTAATGGCACGGCCGGCGCGCCGTCTGCCGCCGGCGATGCAGATGTTAATACTGCGCTTGGAGTTGCCGCCACCTTTGACGCCTCCAGCCTGACCATCGGGTTTACCGTGCCGTCGCCGCTGGTGAACACATCCATTACATTTGACCTGATTTTCGCCAGCAATGAAGCAATCGGCGGCGCCATCCCCGATGCCGCCGTGATCATGGTCGATGGCGTTAACAATGCAAAGTTTAATAATGGCCAGATATTGTCCAACCAGCATGCCGGATTGCTGTTTAACGCGCCGGGCGTGATCACCGGCTTTGCCAATGTCTCCCCCGTGCAGACATTCTACGGCCTGCTTGACCCCTATGCCGCCGGCGGCGTTCACACAATTAAAATAGCCATTGCTGATAATCAGGACAATCTGACCACCTCGGCGGTTATTATTTCAAACATGCAGGTCTCAACGATAAATCAGACAGGCCGTCTCGGCGTCGGCGATCTTTTCTCCCCGGTAATCACCGTTGCAGTTCCCGTGCTGCCGCCAGTCGAAGCAACCGGGCCGACAACGGCAGTGACGATTACGCCGCCCGTTGTCACCGACAATATCGATGTCGGCCTGGTTGCAACAGCCGCACCAGCGAGCCCATACCCCGTTGGCAATACTGTAATCACCTGGACGGCCACCGATGCGGCGGGCAATATCGGCACGGCGACGCAGACCGTGCAGGTTGTTGACACCACGCCTCCCGTGGTGACGCCCCCTGCCAACGCCACCATTGCAGCGGCCAGCTCGGCAACGCCCGTAGCCAACGCTGCGGTTGCCGCCTGGCTGGCGACGGCGGCTGCCACCGATGTGGTTGGCGTAGTCACCTTTGTGAACGATGCGCCCGCCACCCTGCCGTTGGGGCCGACGCTCGTTACATTCACTGCCACTGACGCAGCCGGCAATTCCGGCACGGCGACGGCGACCATCACCCTGGCGGATCAGACGGCGCCGGTGATCACTCCGCCGGCCAATATAGCAGTTGTCGCCACGCCCGGCGCAACGAGCGTGCCGGCGAGCAACGCGGCAATCGCCGCCTTTCTGGCCGGAGTTACGGCCACGGATAACGTCGATGGCGTTTTGGCGGCTGCCGCCATCACCAACAATGGCCCGGCCAGTTATCCGGTGGGAACGACGACGGTGACGTTCACCGCCACCGATGCCGCCGGCAATGCCTCGACAGCGCAGGCCAATGTCGTGGTCACCGCCTTTCCCGGCGCCATCGTGACGGCTGACGCCGCAGCAGCCAGTCTGGCGCTGACGCTGACGCAATTCGATGCCCGGATTACGCTAACAGGTCAAAGCGTCATAGCCGCCGCCAATCAGACCGGACAGGTGACCAATACGGCGCTTGGCACAGTGAACGGCGCGCCGCTGACGCTAAACCAACCGGGCATCATGTTAAGCACTGGCAATATTTCCGGTGCCGGGGGAAATCGCGGGACTATCGGCGATCCGGATGTTGAGGCCGAACTTATCGCCGATCCTGTTGCCGCCAACGGCGGGACATTTGACGCCTCGTCGCTGAGCCTCAGCTTTACGGTTCCGG
>CAYTFI010000059.1:0-10135 GCA_964437065.1 uncultured Zetaproteobacteria bacterium
CTTCCTCGGAATCCGTTGCGAACAAAGGCCCGGCGCGATCATCACGGCGATTCATAAATAGTGCAGGCTAGAATCACCGACCGACTACTTGTCTCCAGGCACGCTACCGCTACTCAGGTGCAAGCGCAGCTGAATCAATATGATCGCCCTGTTGAGCATGCAAGCGCCCGGTTTCCCCTGTTTTTCCAGCCTGGCAGGCATACGACTGCATCGCATCGTAATTATTGATGCGGGCATATTCGCATTTTCACCATTCTTTGACGCCTTCTGGCAGGGATCCCTCTGTTAACTATTCGCAGATGCGCAAACTATACCATTAACACGCACTTCAAGCACGAACTGGCGACTTTTGAACTGTCCAAATGCAAGCGCATTATGCCGCCATGATCTGTGCAGGGGAAATCTGCACATGCATCGACCGCTGCACCCAGTCGAGCAGCACCAGCGCACGATCCTCGGCCCGCATTTCAACAAATACGCCCTCAAACCCACGCATCGGCCCTGCCTGAATGCGCACCCTGTCGCCAGCCAGAAATGGCTGCTCAACTGTACGCTCCAGCGAGATAAATCCCGCCTCATCTTCATGCTCCTTCAGTAGTGAAATGGCCATCTCGGGCAGAGCGGGAAACTGTGCGCCGAAATGAACCGCCCCGACCGCCCCGACAGTGCTGCGTATCGTTGACCAACGCTGCTGTTCGGGCGACAGATGCAGGAAAAGGTAGCTGGCAAAAAACGGCCTGGGCTGCCAGCTGATCTTGCGCGCATGGCTGACCCTGACCTTCGTCACAGGCAGGAAAACCTCAAACCCCTGCCTTTCAAAATTGGCTTTGGCCAGACACTCCTGCCCCGGCTTTGTTTGAACTGCGAACCACTTCTGTGACACCGTGCGCGCCCCCATCAAATCATTGCCGGGATTTATAGACTGTTTATGGGAAATTGCAAGATGAAAATGCTTGTTGCAAGGCAAGGTGAATGTTGCAAACCCGTCCTTGCAATGCCTTCCTGCCGCCATTGTTTTCAATGATATAGCTGGCGATCCGGCGTCGTTGCCTATCCGAGCATTGGCGCGCTACGATTGCCTGAAACTCTTCTTCATCCTGATGGCCGCGCGCCACAACACGTTGCAGGCGAATATCCTCACGGGCAAGAACTGCAATAACAGCGTCCATCCGCCCTGCCCCGCCCGACTCAATCAATACAGAGGCTTCAATAATGACATAATCGGCCTGTTGCCGATTCAGCCATGCCTCTTCACCCTGCCGAATCAATGGATGCATCACTGCATTGAGTCGGGCGGTCTGCCTTGCATCGGCAAAGGCGAGCCGGGCGAGCGCCTTGCGATTCAATGTCCCGTCCGGATGCAATATCGTTTCCCCAAATACGCAGACAAGCTGTTGCAGACATTCGGCATCGTCCGTGACCAGCCTGCGGCCAAGCTGATCAAGATCCAGCACCGGCGCCCCCAGGCAGGCGAACATCGCAGCCACTGTGCTCTTGCCGCTGCCAATGCCGCCGGTCAGGCCAATGCGTTTCGGCCTTGTCGGGCAGATCATATTCTTATCTGCGCCGCGTACCAGTTGAGAATATCCCCGCCCCAGACAAACCAGACCATGCCTGCTGCGGCAAGATACGGGCCATAGGGAATTTCAGCGCGCAGGCCGCGTTTTGCCAACAGCAGAAAGATGCTGCCGACAACCACGCCAACCACGGATGAAGCAAAAACAATAAAGGGCAACGCCTGCCAGCCCATGAACGCGCCAAGCATGGCCAGCAGCTTGAAATCGCCATGACCCATGCCTTCACGGCCTGTTATCAGGAGGAACAGTCTGGCCACCATCCAGAACAGACCGTATCCCGCCGCCGCACCGATCAAGGCGGATTGCCAGTCGCCCTGCCAGATGGAAAAACCAAGGCCCAGGATAATGCCCGGAAGCGTCAGCGCATCCGGCAAAAGTCCGGTCTCAAGATCGATAAAGCTGAGCGCCCAGAGCAGGAAAAACAGCGTCAGAGCCTCAGCCAGGGCGGGCGTCGCCCCGTAATGCCAGGCCAGGCCGCCCCAGCTGGCGCCCATCAACAGCTCCAGCAGCGGATAACGCCATGGAATCGGCGCGCTGCAAGCCCGGCATTCGCCTCTTAATATCAGCCATGAAAGCAGCGGAATATTATCATGGGCGGCTATGGGTCGGGCGCAGCAAGGGCAATGGCTGCCGGGAACGATGACGGATTCCCGTCGGGGAATCCGATAAACGCAGACATTGGCGAAGCTGCCGAACAACAGCCCCAGCATGGCGCAAATCAAAACCAGCAATGTCACTCGCCCGCATTCACGTCGTTCGGTTTCTTGAGCCGATAGCGCAGCGAGCGAAAGCTGATGCGCAACTGCTCGGCGGCTTTGGTGATGTTGCCGCCGGTTACGGCCAGCGCCGCATCAATCAGTTGCCGCTCCACGGTCGCCAGCCAGTCATCCAGATCAAGCTCCTGCGCCTGAAATGCCGCCAGCGACACCGCCGAATAAGAAGGCACGCCCGAATACGCCTCATGCAGCAGTTCCGCGTCCAGATCACCTGAGTCGGACAGGGCCAGCATGCGCTGGAGAAGATTTTCCAGTTCACGCACATTGCCCATAAACGGAAGCTTGCCAAGGCGGCGCAGGCATTCCTCGCTCAATCTGGCGCGCCCCTCGCTCCAGCGTCGGGTTAGGGCAGCAGCCAGAAGTGGAATATCTTCCGGCCTGTGCCGCAGGGACGGCATATGCACCGGCACGACATTAAGGCGGAAAAAGAGGTCTTCACGAAACTGGCCGTTGCGGGCTTCAGCCTCCAGATTCCGGTTGGTTGCTGCAATCACCCGGATGTTGACAGCATGCTCCCTGTCATCACCGACGCGGCGAATTCTTTTTTCCTGCAAGGCCCGCAACAGCTTGGCCTGCGCGGAAAGCGGCATGTCGCCAACCTCGTCAAGAAACAGCGTGCCTCCACCGGCGGATTCGATGAGCCCGATGCGATCATACTCAGCGCCGGTAAATGCGCCCTTGCGATGGCCGAATAACTCGGACTCAAACAGCCCTTCCGGAATGGCGCCGCAATGAACCGGCACGAATGCGCCCCCGGCCCTGCTGGAATGGGCATGCACGAAGCGCGCGGCAAGCTCCTTGCCTGTGCCGGATTCGCCAGTAATCAGGATGGTGAAATCGGATTTGGCGCCGCGCCGCAGGCGATCGCGCACCCGCTGCATCAAGCGGGAATTTCCGATCAGCTTGTTCGAATCAGTCGCGCCATCCTGTGCGGGCGTCTGTTCATCGGCGCCTGCGGAGGCTGCATCAAGCAGCGCACGTTCAATGGCCGCAGCCAGCTCCTCGCTGGAAACCGGCTTGGTGAGGTAATCAAATGCGCCCTCCTTCATAGCCAGAACCGCAGTTTCCGTACTGGCATAGGCGGTCAGCAATAATACGCGGGCCGCAGGCTGCAACTGCCTGCTCATTTGAATCACTTCCAGGCCCCCGTCCCGGCTCTGCATGCGCAAATCAGTTAAAATGGCTGAAAAGGCGTGCTCGTTCAAGGCCCGCTCCGCCTCTTCGGGAGAAGCGCAGGAAATCACCTGATGCCCATGCAACTCAAGCCCAAGGGACAAAATTTTGCGCGCATTGGCATCGTCTTCAACCAGCAACACGTCAGCCATGGGCAACCTCCATATTATTCCCTTCCATACTCCCGGCCTGCGGCGCCTGTCGTGCAGCATCAGTGATAAGAAGCGGGCCGCTTACATTAAAGCAGGTGAACCCGCCCTTGCTATCGACATCTACAGACCATTCATTGATATCGCAGACATGCTTAATTGTCGCCAGCCCCAGGCCGATGCCATGCGAACACCCGCTGACAAACGGCTCGAATATGCTATTGCGCACTGATGCCGGGATTTCTCCAGCATTGGATACGGATAATATCCAGTCGCCGTTGTCGGCATTCAACTGAATATCAACTGTGCTGTCGTCAATCCGGTTGACCAGAGCGTTGGACAGCAGGTTGTCAACCACAAGCCTGAAATGATCGATATCCACCCGCATTTCTTTTATATTGCATTGCAAACAAACATCTCCGCCCTGCCTCAGCAGCGCCTGATGCAGGGCGGATTGCATCACATTCGCCATCATCGCCGGGCCGGGCGCCGGTTGCAGCGGAGAGGAATAATCCAGCATGGTTGAAGCCAGCCGGTTCAGGCGCAACATCTCCTCACGCAAAATGGCCTGAATCTCCTCGCTTTTGACCCCTTTCTGCGTCATCAGATCCAGCCCCTGCGCCATGGTTTGAACCGGATTGCGGATTTCGTGCGCCAGCATGGCAGCCATCTTTCCCAGGGCCGCCATCTTTTCCTGCTGCACAAGCTTGCGTTTAAGATTCCTGATATCTGTGATATCAACAAGCGTCAGCAGCCAGGTCGCCTCATCATCGCCGGGCAAACGCATGGCGGCCACCCGCAATGACCGCTCCCCCCGCCTGTCATCGCACTGGAATGTTGTCGGGGCGGGGTGCTGTAAAAACGCCTTCAGTTCCGGTACGGCGCTCAGCGCTGCAATGGATCGGGAACCCAGCAACTGCTCGGCTGCACCGTTCATCTCGCTGATCTGCATTCTGTCATCCAGCACAACCACGCCTTCGCGCATGGAACGCATAATTCTGGCATGCAGATCCTTGAGATGATGATGTCGCTGGACAGCCTGCTCGCTACTGTCGCGCAAGCGGGCGTGGCGTTTGGCGATAAAGCCCATTACGCCGCCGACCAGCATTAATGCGGAGACTTGCAGCAGGGCGTGCAATGCCTGCTGCGTATCAAGCGGCGCCTGCATCACTGTAGCCCGGCCATAGATTGCGGCCAGGTAGCTGAAACAGGCCAGAATGGTAAGCGCCACAGGCAACATGCCGACGGCGAATGTCCCCGAAGTGATAATAATCAGTCCGAGAAGAAAGGAAAACGGGCTGTAGATGCCTCCGGTGCAAAATACCAGCAGACCGGATAACAGGATATCAAAGCTGTGTTGAAATGCTCTCTGCGTCCGGTCCGCCACGCGGGTGAAGGTCAGCGCATATTGTATTGGCAGCAACAGAATGAAAACAATCCCGACAATAATCATCAGCCTCTGCTGGACGGGCGCAGGCGCAGGGAAAAACCAACGCCACAAAATCAGGGCGATGGCCCCGCCCGCCAGAGCGCGATAAAGGATTAATCGCATGAGTCAGCATGCCCCTGAAACGCGAACTGACGCACATAAACAGATGGCTTGCGCATTGCGGCATTCATTCGCTGCGGTTGCGTAATTATACGATTGAAGCCATCTGGAAGATCGGCAAATACATCGCGATCACCAGGCCGCCAATGACAATGCCCAAAAAGGCCATGATCATCGGCTCCATCAGGGCAGTCATATTATCTACTGCGGTATCGACCTCTTCCTCGTAAAAGTCTGCAATTTTGCCCAGCATGTCTTCGAGGCTGCCGGTCTGCTCGCCAATCGAAATCATCTGGGTGACCATGAGCGGAAACAGCTTGCTGGCCTCAAGCGGCGCAGTCAGCGTCTGGCCCTGGGAAATCGAATCCTTGGAGCCAAGAATAACCTCTTCAATCACAACATTACCCGATGTTTCAGCCACGGTGTCCAGAGAATCAAGGATAGGAACGCCAGCCGCAGTCAGAGTTGAAAAGGTGCGGCAAAAGCGCGCCACGGCCGCCTTGCGCATTACATCGCCCAAAACCGGAAGATTGAGCAACAACTTGTCCAGCTGGTAATGCCCTTGCGGCGTTCGGTAAATAGCGCGAATGGCAAACAACAGCGCAATCGGAGCGCCAAAAACCAGATACCAGTACTCCACAAACAGATCGGACACAGTCATGGCGACCCGGGTTGGCATTGGCAACTCGGCGCCAAACTCGGCAAACATTTCACTGAAAACAGGAATAACAAAAATCATCAGAATGGAAGTGACAATAAACGACACCACGAGAATGGCGATGGGATAAACCATGGCCGACTTGATCTTGGCCTTCAGGCTCAAGGCCTTCTCCTTATAGATGCACAGTCGCAGCAGGATGGCGTCGAGGATGCCGCCCTGCTCTCCGGCCTCAACCAGCGAGCAGGTCAATCGATCAAATTCCCCGGGAAACTGGCGCATGCTTTCAGCCAGCGGGTTTCCCCCCTCGAGGCTCTGGCGCACATCGGCAAGCAATTTAACCATGCTTGGCTTTTCCGCCCCGCGCTCGGCCAGTTCAAAGCACTGCACCAGCGGCAGGCCGGCGTTGATCATGGTTGCAAGCTGGCGAAAGAAGACTGAAATATCTTTCTCTTCCACCTTTTCAGGAAAAATGACTATTTCAATCGGCTTTTTCTTCGCCTTGACATTTTGCAGGCCCCTGCGACGCAGCATTGCCACGGCGATTTCACGGTTTGCACTTTCTATCTCGCCGCTTTGTTTGGCGCCCTGCCTGGTTTTCGCCGTCCATAAAAAAGTTGCCATCAGTCCACCACCGTCACACGTAAACACTCTTCCAGAGAAATCTCTCCATCCCTGACTTTATCCAGCGCCGACATGCGCAGGGTTTTGACGCCCTTTTCTATGGCAATCGCATTGATCTGATCGGAATTTTTTCCGCCATAAATCGCATCTCTTATTTCATCAAAGACGGGCATCACCTGATAAATGCCAGTTCGGCCCTTGTAGCCGGTTCCATTGCAGGCAGAGCATCCCTTGCCCTGCATGGGTCGAAATTGACCGACCTCGGATTTGGCGACCCCCGCTTCGATTAATATTCCAGGCGCTATCTTCGCAGGGATCCTGCACTTGCTGCAAATGCGCCTGGCCAGCCGCTGCGCCGCCACCAGATTGACCGCCGAGCCGACCAGAAACGGCTCCACGCCCATATTAATCAGCCGGGACATGGTGGAGGGCGCATCATTGGTATGCAGGGTGGCGAGAACCAGATGGCCGGTCAACGCCGCCTTGATGCCGATGGCGGCGGTTTCAAAATCCCGGATTTCACCGATCAGGATAATGTCAGGATCCTGACGCAAAAAAGAACGCAGGGCGGTGGGAAAATCAAGACCGATATCCGGATTTACATTGACCTGATTAATGCCCATGAAATTAAATTCAACCGGGTCTTCCGCCGTTGAAATATTGACGCTGGACTGATTCAATTCCGAAACCGCTGAATACAGGCTCACTGTTTTTCCCGAACCGGTCGGGCCGGTCACCAGCACCATGCCATAGGGTTGATTAATCGCATGCTTGAGCCTTTTCAGCGCCTGTTCGTCATAACCGAGCTTGCTCATATCCAGTTGCAGGCTGGACGGATCCAGCAGGCGCATGACGATCTTTTCACCAAACAGGGTAGGCAGCACCGATATGCGGAAATCAATCGTTTTAATCCGCGACAAACGCAGCTTGATACGTCCGTCCTGGGGAATCCGCCGCTCGGAAATATCCAGCCGGGCCAGAATTTTCAGCCGGGAAACCAGCGCATCCCGCATATTCCTTGGCGGGCGCATGATTTCGTGCAGCACGCCATCGATACGATAGCGAACGCGCACAACTTTTTCATATGGCTCAATATGGATATCCGATGCGCCCCGGTTAATGGCGTCGAGCAGAATCAGGTTAACCAGCCTGACGACAGGCGCAGCCTCGGTTTCCGTCGTCAAGGCGAGATCATCCAGGTTTTCATCGGATGTATCGACCACTTCAAGATCACTGGCGCCGATATCAGCCATCACATCTTTCAGGCGTGATTCGCTGTCATTAATCTCATCAAGCTTGGCAATCAACTGACTTTCACGCGCAATAACCACATCAATCTGACAACCGCTGATAAAGGCGATTTCATCAATAGTGTTCATGTTATAGGGATCAGCCACGGCCAATTTTATAACATGGCCCTTGCGCCGCACAGGCAGCGCCATATGCTTGCGCAGGATGTCCAGAGACAGCTTGGCAAAGTCCGGCGCAATCTTGACTTTGTCGAGATCAACGGCAGGGCATCCGTACAGCTTCGATATAAACAGAACCAGTTCATCTTCGCTGAAAAAGTTCTGTTTGACCAGCTGTGATGTGAGGGTGTCGCCCTGGATTCTGGCTTCGAGCAGCACATGCTCCAGCTCTTCGCGGCTGATCCGCTTTTTTCTGATCAGAATATCGCCAAGGCGTGAGGCTGACCTTTTCAAACGTTTCTCTCCCAGCCGGGCATCGGCGCGGGGGTGCGATTCAGACTCTGCTCCATCCACGTCAGCGCCTGCCTGCAATCGGGCGCCTGGCAGCCGCGCCACCAGGCAAATGACGCCGCCCCCTGCGCAACCAGCATAGGCAGGCCATCGGCGCACAATCGCCCGGCCATGCCTGCTGCAGCGGTGAAGGCAGTGTTCCCGTCAGCCCGGTAAACAGCATCAATAGCCGCGCCATCGCCGCACAGGCTGAAAGGGAATGCGTGGCCCGACTGCAGGCCGATGCTGGTTGCATTCAGCAGCAGGATCGAATTCCGGCATGCCCGGCTTACCGCCTCCTGCTCCCATGCCACGGATTCACACGGCAGATTCGGATATGCCCTGGCGGCAAACGCCAGCAATCCTGACAGGCGATCAGGATTGCGGTTGCAGACGCGCACCCTGTTCAGGCCCATTCCGGCCAGCGCATGCAACACCGCGCGCGCCGTGCCTCCCGCGCCAAACAGCAGCACATTCTCAGCCCTTAAATCCATGCCCATGCCGTCAATCACAGCCCTGAAGCCCTGCCAGTCCGTATTGGTTGACTGCCAGCCCTGATCGGAGCGACGAATCGTATTGGCAGCGCCAATGAGCCTGGCGTTATCATCAGCATGAGTCATGGATAAAACCGATTCCTTGTGCGGAATTGTCACGTTAAATCCCTCTGCGCCAACGGCCCATAATCCATCCATGGCCTGCTTGAGCAAGTCGGGCGCCACGCCAAAAGGCAGATAGGCGGCATTGATGTGATGTTGTTGAAAAAAGAGCATTTGAAAGCGGGGTGAAAGCGAATGTTTCACCGGCCAGCCAATGATTCCGTATAATTTTGTCGCTCCATTGATATTCATGAACCGTCAGCTTAGAAATTCAGGAGCAGGGTGTCAAAGTTTGTCACCTTTCCCATCTTCATGGAACGTTATATTGATCGGTCAAACGATCGATTCGCAGCGGTTTTTTCCTGTTTGATTGCAAATGTCAGGGCGCAGACAAATGAAAAAAAGGCCCCGGCAGAGAGCGGGGCCTTATATCCCGCACTATTCATAAATCACTGTAATGATTGCGCTGAAGGATTTATAAATAGTGCGGCTTAAGAAACTGTGTCCGGAGAGGATCTGTGGGAGGGGAGGGGAGGGAGAGCCACTCCGGACAAGGCAAAGGATAGGGGCTGCGCGTGATATGGCCGTGAACCGTGCATGAAAATAATTTCATGTCATCTGAGCCACAGCAGGACTCGGGAGGGATAAGCAGCGCCGCTCACAGGTTTTGTTGTGGCTCCTTTAACAGGAAAATGCAGAATAGCGACATGCAAAATCCTGGAGACAGCCCGTTATTGCTGGTGGTGTCCGGCGGCCAGACCGGGGTTGACCGCGCCGCACTTGATGCCGCCATGGACGCCGGCATTGATGTCGGCGGCTGGTGCCCGCGCGGACGCAGAGCTGCTGACGGCGAGATTCCGGAAAAGTATCCGCTGACGGAAACGCATGGCAAGGGCTATCAGACGCGAACCAAATGGAACGTCTGCGATTCTGACGCCACGCTGATTCTGTGTCGGGGCGAGCCGACAGGCGGCACGGCTTTGACCATTCGTTTCTGCCAGGAAATGCCCAAGCCATATATGAGCTGCCAGCTACAGGACGCCGACCCCGGCGCAGTGATGAAATGGCTGCGCCGCTACAATGTGGATGTATTGAATATCGCCGGGCCGAGAGAATTAAAATCCCGCCCGGTTTATGATCAGGCGCGCGCTTTTCTGGCTGAACTGTTCGAACTGATGCGCCGGGATTGCATTGCCCGCCAACAATCCGGCGACGCTAACTCCGCAATTGAAGTCACAATATATTCCCCCTGATTCCCGGCTATATCCCGGCAGTTCACGGCTCAGGGGTTAAA
>CAYTFI010000060.1:0-9868 GCA_964437065.1 uncultured Zetaproteobacteria bacterium
TTGGTGATAAGAGTTTTTTCCGTTTAGCAAGGCAAATCAAGAGCTTGCGCCATGCGGGCGCTTTCAGCTGAGGAATCCAGGATTATTGGTTTCATGGCAACAGGAGATGCAAACTATAGTGAATTCGGCAAAGGCGAATCATCGAACAGGTTTGTTCGGCGGGTCATTCGATCCGCCTCATCTTGGCCATGTGGCGCTGGTCGAGGCCGGCCTGCGGGTCATGGGGCTGGATGAAGTCTTCGTTATTCCGGCCCTGCCGGTGCATCGGACGTTATCCGGTTGCGCCGATGGCGCAACGCGGTTGCGCTGGCTGGAGATGATATTTGACGCCAACAGCCGGGTCAGCGTGCTGGATTGGGAAGTCAGGCGGCGACGGCCAACCGCCACGGTGGATACGCTGCGCGAATTTGCCGATAAATACCCGTCCCGGACGCCCTGGCTGATGCTGGGGGCGG
Source organism: uncultured Zetaproteobacteria bacterium (assembly GCA_964437065.1). Classification (GTDB taxonomy): domain Bacteria; phylum Pseudomonadota; class Zetaproteobacteria; order Mariprofundales; family Mariprofundaceae; genus Mariprofundus. The sequence continues at coordinate 456 of CAYTFI010000060.1, forward strand.
ATGCATGGGCGGGCATGGCCGGCTGGCGGCAATACCCGGCTCATGCGGGCTTGTGTAATGCGGCGGTATTTTCGCGTCGGGGAATGGATCGGGCGAGCGCGCCGGAACTGGCGGACTGGGAGCAGGTTGATCTGCGGCAATGGCGACAATGCCGGGGCGGCGGCCATATGCTTTATGTTGATGTCGAACTGCCGGACATTTCAGCCACGACCTTGCGCACAGGCCTGATGAAATCCGGGGCGCTGGGCGATAGTATTCCGACAATGATAGCCAAAGAAGTTCAACAGGCCTATGCAGGGCGAATGGAGCAGATGTGAAACAGGCGACGCAAGCAGTGAAAAATGATTATCTTGAAGCCCTGACGGCAGCCGTCATCGAGGCTATGGAAGAAAAAAAGGCGCAGGATATACTGGTGATTGATGTGCGCGGACACTGTGACTTCACTGATCGCTTTGTGTTGGCGTCCGGTCGCAGCGGTCGACAGTTGAAGTCCATGTCGCAATCTCTGGCCGCTGTGGCGCATCGGCATGGATTGCCAGCCAGGGTGGAGGGGCTGGACGCCCTGGAGTGGCTGCTGATTGATCTCGGAGATATCGTCGTGCATCTGTTTCTGCCCGAGGCGAGGGAGAGCTTTCAGCTTGAACGCTTGTGGGGAGAGGCAAAAAAGTCGAAGGCGTGAATGTGCGTTTGTTGGTCGTGGGCCGGGGATCGCGTCGGCTGGCGGATTTTGAATCGTGCTTTATTGAGCGACTGCAAGGCATCGCCGGCTTTCAGCTGATGGAGTTGCCCGAAGGGCGCGGCAAGCAGGTGTCGCAGCGCAGGCAGGAAGAGGCGAACCATATTCTCAATCGGGCGCGCAACGGGTTTGTCCTTTTCGATGAACATGGCCGAATGCTGAGCAGCATGCAATGGGCCGGCTATTTCCAGGGCCTGCGCGGTGATGCGCGGCAGGATTTTGTTATCGGCGGCGCCGATGGCGTTGCCGAGAGCGTCAGGCGGCAGGCTGGCGCCTGCTGGAGCCTGTCAGGGCTGACTCTGCCCCGCCAGCTGGCCCGGGCGCTGGCGCTTGAACAGCTTTACCGCGCCTTCACTATCTTGCAGGGCCATCCTTACCACCGCGCATGAATATGCCGCTTTATTTGCCCGTAATGTTGCTCGTCGCGCTGGCTGTTGCGCCTGCGCCTGCTTGCGCCGGCGATGCAAACAGGGTCACCGTGTTCAGCAATGAAGGCCTGGAAAGCAGCGCTGTAAAAGTGCAACCTTCGACCCAGGGCAAAATAGACAAGATCAGAAAAGAACGGCTGCGTCTGGCCGCGGAAAGAAAAAAAATGGAGTCCAGACTTGGCACGCTTGGCAAGCAATTGCGCAGCCTGGACTCGGCCTTGCTGGAGGCGACAAAAGCCAGTCGCGCCGCCCGCAACAAGGTGCGTCGAGCCGACCGGAAAATCAGGGCGTTGCAAAAGCAGCGAAAGTCGTTGAAAACCCGGGTGAACGCCTTGCAACAACATTTGCTGGCCGAGGCTCTGGCGGAATGGCGGCGCACGCCGCATGCATCTCAGTGGCTGGGCATTATGTCCGGCGCGTCGATCAGCGATATGCCGCATCGACGATATCTGCTAAACGCGTTGATGCGGTCGCAGGCGCAGGATCGCCAGGCCTACATTAAAAGCGCGCAGGCACTGGCCAAAGTGGAAGGCGAACTCAAACAGCAGCGCAATCAGCTTGAAGCGCTGCGGCTGGCGAAAAGGGCGGCAGTCGGCGAGGCGAAAAAACGGGCTGCCGAGAAGCGCGACATGACCCTTCGGGTGCGTCGCAATATGGATCTTAAAAAGCAGCGGGATATGCAACTGGCGCGTGAGGAGCGCGCCCTGCTGCATTTGCTGGAAAGCCTGAGCGAAGACTTGCTGCCCACAGATCAGCAGAGCGTGGCGCAACATGTGCGCCGGCGAAAAGGGCGTCTGCATTGGCCTCTGCGCGGAAAGTTAATTGGCGCTTTTGGTTCGCGCCTGTCGCCGTCGCGCCCGGCGTTGAAAGGCGTGCAGCTCAAGCCGGTCGGCGGCGCTATGCAGGTGAAGGCCATGGCGCCGGGGCAGGTGCGTTATGCGGACTGGTTTGGCGGCTTCGGCCTGATGACGATTGTTGATTATGGCGATGGCGTGCTGGGCGTTTACGCTCATAACGATATGTTGTTTAAACAACTGGGCGACTGGGTGGAAGAAGGGGAGGCCTTGGCGAAGGCAGGCAGCACCGGATGGGTCGGCGATGTGGTGCTCTATTTCGAAATTCGCGATGCCGGCAAGGCCGTTAATCCTAAGCTCTGGTGTCGAAGGTGATGTGCTGGCAGCTTGCGGGATCGGAGCCGGACAACTGAATAACTTGATAATATGGAGAGCAAAATGTCTTTGAAATTACGCCGGGCGCTGATGGGCGTCGCAGTTAGTGCATTGATGATAGCCGGAGCATGGGCGTGGAAGCCGAGCCTGGGTTATCAGCAGGCCGCAGCGGCGACCGATTATCAGCAACTGAAGAAGTTTGCAGATGTTATGGAGATGGTTCGACGCGCCTATGTCGAGGAAATCAATGATGAGAAACTCATTGATGGCGCGCTATCCGGCATGTTGTCGAGTCTTGATCCGCATTCAACCTATATGAACAAGGAAATGTACAGCCAGATGACTGTGGAAACCAGGGGTGAATTTGGCGGTCTGGGCATAGAAATTGCATCGGCGGAGGGCGGCATCCGTGTTATTGCGCCGATTGAGGATACGCCGGCGGATCGCGCCGGCATCAAGGCCGGCGACCTGATTATCAAAATAGATGATCTTCTGGCCCGGGATATGACCCTGGGCGAGGGCGTCAAGAAAATGCGCGGCAAGCCCGGCACGAGCATTACGCTGACCATTTTCCGCAAGGGCGCGGATGCGCCGATTGAGGTCAAGATCACGCGCGCCGTGATCAAGGTGAAATCGGTGAAAAGCGATATCCTTGAGCCCGGATACGCCTACCTGCGCATCACCCAGTTTCAGGAGCGTACGGGCAGTCTGTTGCAAACGCAGATAAGCAAATTGCGCAAACAGGCCGGGGGCGAGCTCCTGGGCGCCGTGCTGGATCTGCGCAACAATCCGGGCGGACTGCTGAATCAGGCAGTCAAGGTGTCGGATATGTTCCTGGAGTCGGGAAATATTGTCAGCACCAAGTCGCGAACCGGCAATAATCTTTCGTTTGATGCAACCGCCGGCGACGCATTGCACGGACTGCCGCTGATTGTTTTGATTAACAGCGGTTCGGCATCGGCATCCGAGATTGTGGCCGGCGCCCTGCAGGATCATCACCGCGCTGTTGTAATGGGCGTCAAAAGCTTTGGCAAAGGCTCGGTGCAATCCGTCGTGCCGTTGAACGATGGCACGGCTATCAAGGTGACAACGGCATTGTACTATACGCCCAGCGACCGCTCCATTCAGGCCACAGGCATTGAGCCTGATATTACTGTCAGACAGGTGCCGGTTAAAGCTGATGAAAAGACGCCACAGGATGATCGTCCACTGGTTTCCGAGCGCGGCCTGAAAGGGCATTTGTCCAATGGCAACGGCAAGGCAAAAGAGAAGAAGAGCAAGGCTGCGGCGGCAGGCGGGCAGCCCAGTGAGGCGATGAAAAAGCGTTTGCCCCTCGATGTGCAATTGCATCGGGCGCTTGACTTGCTCAAGGGCTTGCATGCTTTGAAGGGGTAGTGCTCCGCCCGCAACAAAGCTTGTGTTTCAGCATGTCTGGACGGAGGCTGCGCCAGGGCGTGCGAAAGAGGAATGCCCGCGCCAATCAGACAAATGCAATGGCAACGCAGAAGCCGTTCATATTTGCTCGCAGGGAGCCAATGCGTCGTGGTTGCGTGAGTCGGGCTGATGGCTGAATTGAAAAGGCTGCCGTTGTGGATAACGGCGCTGCTGGTTGTGATGATGACCGTGCTGTTCTTTGCACTTGGGGCAAGGGTGCAGCATCAGCAGGCCCGCCTTTCGGCGCCTGCGCCGGAAGTGACCTTTGAAGAACCTGCCAGGCCTGAAATGGCAACGGCGAAATCGCCCGTAATTGCTGAGACCCCGCTTCAAAAACCGCCGCAAATGCCGTTGATAGCTGTAGCAGGGCCCGGCATTGCCCTGATCATCGATGATGTCGGCTATAATCTGAAAGCCTTGTCACGCATTCTGAAACTTGATGTTCCCGTCAGCATATCCGTGCTTCCCGATTCGCCTTACGCAGCCAGAGCGGCAACCATGGCGCATCAGGCCGGGCAGCTTGTGATGCTGCATTTGCCCATGCAGCCGCTCACCCCCAAATACCGGAATCACATGACGGACGCCTTTCTGCGCGTCGAAATGAGCGATAATGAATTGCGCCGCACCTTTGCCCGCGATCTGTCGCAAGTGCCCTTCGCCGAGGGCGTTAACAACCACATGGGCTCGCATCTGACGCAGCTGGAGAAACCGATGCGTCAGGTAATGGCGTTATGTCAGGAGCAGGGGCTTTTCTTTGTCGATTCAATCACCAGCGGGAAAAGCGTCGCGGCGTCGCTGGCATCCGAAATGGGCCTTGCCTGGGCCTCCAGGCGCATATTTCTGGATCACAATATTAATCAAAGCGCCATGCTAGAGGCATGGCGGATGGCTCGCGCCTGCGCCAATGCCGGAGGCCAGTGCATTGTCATCGCGCACCCGCACCCGGAAACGCTCGCCTTTCTTGAAACGCACCTGAGCGGTGATGATCTGGCCCTGATCCAGCCGTTGCGAGGCTTTCTGAAGGTCAGCAAATAAGGGCGAAACATCCGCCCCCGACCTGAGCGAACAAGGGCGCAAGGGCGTGGCTGCATTTCTCAACCATGCAGGCTAACATGGCGCACATGGCAACCACTCACCCCGGCGCACAGCAAAGCCTGGCGCAACTGCTAAAAGGCACATGGGCCGACCGTTTGCTGTTACTGCTTGCGCTGATCGGCATTATGATCGCCTGGCTGCTCATTCAGGCTGCCATCGCTTCCGGGCCGGCATTGGCTGAGATCTATCGCGGCGGCACGCTGCTCGCTACCTATCCCTTGCCCCAAAAGGGCGAGCCCGCCATTCGCTTTGAGGTTGAGGGCAAGCTTGGGATTTCAGTTATTGTGCTCGATGAACGGGGGGCGAGAATTACCGCCTCGCCCTGCGCATCTCAGCGCTGCGTTTTGTCCGGCAACCATCGCCATGCCGGCGACCTGATCGCCTGCGTGCCAAACCGGGTTCTGGTTACGCTTCGCGGCAGCGCCAAATCGCGCTTTGATGCGATTGTTGAGTAACAATCCGGTGATGAAGGAAATGACGCTGCCTCGCCCGCCGCTGGGCGATATCGAGGAGAAGGCTCGCTGGCTGGCGCTGCTGATGCTTGCCATCGGCCTGCATGTTTTTGAAGCGGCGCTGCCCAGTCTGGGGCCATGGTTCAAGCCGGGCCTGGCCAATCTGGTCACCCTGCTGGCGCTGGTGCAAATGGGGCCAAAGGCGGCATTCTCGCTGGCATTGGGACGGATTATTGCCGGCAGTTTTTTTATTGGCACGCTGTTTACGCCGACATTTGTTATCAGCATGGCCGGAGGGCTTGTCGCTGCGCTGACGATGATTGCGACATGGCGTTGGATACCTCGCATTAGCCTTGTCGGCGTCAGTCTGGCAGGGGCGCTGGCGCACATGGCAGCGCAGTTTTTTACCGTCGAATCCCTGTTTATTCACCAGGCAGCCATTTATTACGCATTGCCACCATTATTGCTGCTCTCATGCGCGACAGGCTGGATGAATGGCGCATTGGCAGGCTATATTTCCGCCAGGCTTGGGCATGAATAAGGCAGGAGCCGATTCCGAAAAGAGGCGCATAGGCGCCTCTCTGGTCGCTTCTATCGTCGCTCATATCCTGTTGGCGATGCTGATCTCCGTGGCCTCGAGCGACCAGCCGCTGGCCAAAAAGAAGGCGCCGCGAATTATGGACGTGGTGTTGCTTGATGCAAAGAAGACGCCGGCCAAAAAATCGCCCAGGGATGCCAGAACGATGTCCAACCAGAACGCTGCGGGAGGCAGTCGAAGGGCTGAAGACCGTGTCACCCGCAGGGCGCGAGCGCCGTTGTCGGGCAGCCGGAACGCACCCAGGCCGGCCCCTCCCAGGCAGCCAAGAAACCCTCCCGTGCCAACAAAGGACAACCGCAGCCGCATGTTGGCCAGGCGCGGAAAGGCGCGGAACAACAAATTAACTCGCCGGTTGAAAAAACCGCCAAGGCCTCGCCCGACCAGGCCCCGTCCGATCAAACGAACGCCGGAGATTCCCTTGTCCAACCTGATGCCATCGGCCATGGCGCTGTCGGAGCTCTCCCGCGATTTCCAGCGCGAGAGGCGCATGAAACAAAAGCTCAATCGTGAGGCGGATGTGCCGATTAACACCCGTGAGGCCAAATATGCGCCCTATGCGCAATCGCTGGTGCGCGTGCTTGAAGAGCAGTGGCGGCCGGGACAGGCCAATTATCAGGAATTCCCCGAAGAGGCCCGGCGCTCGCTGATGCGCCTTACCATTGAGAGCAACGGCGATCTTGGCGGCGTTGAAATATTGCGCCCGAGTCCGATCCCGCAGATTAACGAGAGCGCTTTGCGGGCTATTCAGAGCGCTGCGCCGTTTCGACCGCTGCCCTCCTCCTGGGGACTGGATCGCGTCAGCTTCTATCTGACCTTTGAGGTGGTTGAGGACAAATTTGTCTTCCGCCCGATGTAGCCGGTTGTCGGGCTGGTATGCGATCCATGCCCGCCGACTGCCCTGGCGGCAAACAACTGACGCCTATGCCATCTGGATTTCCGAAGTCATGTTGCAGCAAACGCAGGTTAAAACCGTATTGTCACGTTACGACTCCTGGCTTGAACGTTTCCCGTCGATCAGGGATCTGGCCGATGCGAGTCCGGATGATGTGATGAAGGCGTGGGAGGGGCTGGGTTATTATCGACGGGCCGGATTCATTCACCAGGCCGCCCGGCTAATCATGGCGCTTCATGGAGGCGTTTTCCCCTCAGCATTTGAACATATTGTGCAACTTCCCGGCATTGGCCGATCCACCGCCGGGGCCATTGCTTCCTTCTGCTTTGGCGCCGGAACGCCAGTGCTTGATGGCAATGTAAAGCGAGTGCTCCGCCGCTGGCATGCCATGCCCGACGCCGCCGATAAGGCGCTGTGGGAAATAGCGCAGCAGGAGATTGACGCCTCGGACGATGCGGCCAACTGGAATCAGGCCATGATGGAGTTGGGCGCAATGATATGCGTCGCAAGAAGGCCGAAATGCAATCAGTGCCCGGCGACGCCTTTTTGCAAATCCGCCTGCGCAGTCGCCGACAAAAAGACGCCGGTGAAACCAGCCGGACTCAAAGACCTGCACTGGCTGGTCAATCTTCACACCTGCCCGGAAAGAGGTCTGTGGCTAAGCCGGCGCGCAGATTCAGGCATCTGGGGCGGCCTTTGGACGCCGCCGATTTCCGAGTTGGCGCAAAGGCCCGCAGCCAGACCGCTGCACATCCATCGGCTCACCCACCGGCGCCTGCATCTCTATCCCTGCAAGCCGAGCTTGCCGCCGGCGGGCGCAGGCCGATGGGTTGCCGCAATCGAAGAGTATGCCCTTCCCACCGGCATCCGCCGTCTGTTGGAAAAACTGGATGACGAATGATTCGCTTTGATGGAAGGCTTAACATGAAACAAACAAGGCGCCTGTTTCTGCTATTTTCTTAGGGAGCCAGGTTTAACTCCCGGACGTAAGCAGTTGCCGGATCAGATGGCTCATTTCAACAATGGAAAAAGGCTTGCTGAGTACAACTTCATTTTCCATATCAGTCTGGAGAGTCTTATCGTAGCCGGTAGAAAAGATAACTTTTGCATCCGGATTGATCCTGCGCATGTTTTGAGCGGCCTTGGCGCCACCCATGACCGGCATGACAACATCCATGATAACCAGATCAATCTCTTGTGAATGGGCTTTGAATATTTCAACAGCTTGCCGGCCATCTGTGGCTGTCATCACCGCATAACCAAGCGATTCCAGTACATCTTTCCCTGTCTTGATGATTTGCTGCTGATCATCAACAAGCAGGATCAGTTCATCATGCCCCCTGACAACTTCTTGCTCTTGCATGGGCGCAGGAACAACCCTTTCAGGCTTGATCAAGGGCAGATAAATATGGAAGATCGAACCTTCGCCCTCAATACTTTCCACTTCGACAAATCCATGATGTGTTTTCATTGCGCCAAACACCATGGACAGACCAAGCCCGGTTCCCTTACCCTGATCCTTGGTGGTGAAGAAGGGTTCAAACAGGTGTTCCAGCTGATGTTCGGGAATGCCGCAGCCATTATCTTCAACGCTCAAATGGGCGTAAAACCCGGCTTTAAAATATGAGTGTTTTTCAATAAATGATTCATCTGCATGGAAAGATTCAAGTCTGACAGTGATATGCGGTTCATCCACTCCTGCGACTGCGTCACAGGCATTATTGACCAGATTCAGTATCACCTGATGAATCTTGGCGCCGTCGCCATTGATTTGAAGCGGATCAGCGCAAATCTCCTGACGCAAATCGATATTTTCAGGCACCGATGTGCGCAGAAACTTGAGTGTTTCCTTGATGAAGGGGTTTATTGGAAGCCGCTTCATGCTGACCATGTCCTTGTGGGCAAAGGTAAGCAGCTGCTGGATCATATCGGCGGCGCGAAAAGAAATGGATTCTATATTATCCAGCTTTTGCACCACGTCTGGCATTTTCCGGGCACGCAGCCTGGCCAGATATATATTACCGGTCATGCCGGCCAGCATGTTGTTGAATTCATGGGCGATGCCGCCAACCAGCGTGCCGAGCGTTTCCATTCTCTGTGCCTGATGAAACCTGTTTTCCATCGCTTCAAATTCAGTGAGGTCAGCCTGGATGGCTACGAAGTGAGTATAGCTGGTCACATCATCATCAGCATGATCGTAAATCGGTGAAATAGTTAGCATCGCAGGATAGAAGCTGCCGTCCTTCTTTCTGTTGATTACCTTGCCATGCCAGAGCTTTCCAGCCATCACGGTTTTCCACATGTCCTCAAAAAAGGCGTCATCCTGATTGCCGCTTTTAAGGAACGCGGGCGTCTGGCCAATGGCTTCTTCGGAACTGTATCCTGTGAGTTTCGTAAAGGCGGGGTTAATATACTCGATGATGCCTTGCCGGTCAGTAATCAGGATAGACTCACCGGCTTGCTCAATAGCCTGGGATAATTTTCGAAGTGATTTCTCCGCCTGTTTGCGCACGGTGACGTCATGCACAATGGATAAAACTGCAGGCGACCCGTCAAAATGAATGGGTGTCGATGCAATTTCAATGTCAAGTTCCTGCCCGCTTGGGGTT
>CAYTFI010000061.1:0-9826 GCA_964437065.1 uncultured Zetaproteobacteria bacterium
CCTGTTGAGGCTGAGGAATGCCTGCAACCAAAATCGGGATCATTTCATGTTAACATGAAATGCAGCAATTCCGCCCGACCCTCGTTTATGTCCCTGCGCCCGAACAAATCAGGGGCAGGCAGTTTCAGGCCCGCCTTCAAAGAACCACCGGATTTCAGATAAGTCATCGCAGATCGGAGCACCGGGAAGATTGCGCGCCACCTCGCGTCCATAGGAGCGGCTATAGATTCGTGAATCAAGCAGCGCAATCACGCCCCGGTCGTGCAGCGAACGAATCAGACGCCCCGAGCCCTGGCGCAGCCTGGCAATGGCCTCGGGCAACTGGATATCGCCAAAGCCATGACCTCCATTCTTCTCGCAATGTTCAATGCGCGCCATCAACAGCGGATCATTGGGCGGCGTAAATGGCATCTTGTCAATAATCACCAGACTCAGCGACTCGCCGGGAACATCAACGCCCTCCCAGAAGCTGCGCGTGCCGCACAATACGGAATGGGTGTCGTCGCGAAAGGCCTCAAGGATTGCGTCACGGCTACCGCTCTCGCCCTGAATCAAAACATTCCATGGCAGGCGACGTGCAAGCTCGGGCCCGGCCCGGTTCAGCATGGACCATGAGGTGAACAGCGCGAATGCGCGACCCCGGGATGCGCGCACCAGCGTTTCCATTTCGTCGATCAGCGCCTCGAAGCCCGCCTCGGATCGCGGGTCGGGCAGATGCCGGGGTAAATAAATCATGGCCTGACTGGCATAATCAAAGGGAGAAGGATGAAACGCCTCCAGCGCGCCTTCCAGCCCGAGCCTGATTTTGGCATAATCAAAGCGTCCGGACACGCGCAATGTTGCAGACACCAGCACAAAGGCCGCCTGACGTTGCCACAGATGTTCGGCAAGCACCGGCCCGGTTTCCACCGGCGCGACGGTGTAGCGTCGATGTTCGCCAGCGCCCTCGCTCCAGCCGACAAAACCGGCGCCGGGGTTTCTAATCCGGCTGATTTCGCCGGCAATCTGCGCCGCCCGATCGGCCAGTTTGGCCAGTTCCTCGTTGCGTTTGCGACGCGATTCCGCCAGCGCCGCCACCTCGCCCCAAAGCGTTTCGACCTCATCCAGTCCGGGCTCCAGATATGCACGCAGCACAATCCTGCCATGCTCTGTCAACTCTTTTTGCAGCGCCTCTTCATCGCCGGCCTCATCCAGCACGGCCTGCATGTCGTTGAGCCACTGAATGAATCGCAGGCGCGAAAATTGCAGGCCAAAGTGCTGGCAGGCCAATTCCGGCAGGGCATGCGCCTCATCCAGCACATGGGCGTCAAAATCGGGCAACACCTCGCCAAAGTCCCCTGATTTCAACGCTGCATCAGCCAGCAGCAAGCTATGATTGGTTACGACAATATCTGCGCCTTGCGCCCTCTGCCTGGCCTTCAGTAAAGGGCAATGATCAAAATCAGCGCACTTTGAGCCGGAGCACTGATCGGCTGTCGAAGTCACCAGATGTCCGATCCCCCTGGAGAAGACGTCGAACTTCAGGCCGGACAAGTCGCCATCCTTGGTTTTCTTCGACCATTCCAGCACCTTCAACATGCTCTTTTGCGCCCACATTTCCAGTTGCGGACTGGCAATAAAGCGCTTGAGACGTTGCGGACAGAAATAATTGGAACGACCCTTGAGCAGAGCGACGCGGCGTCCGGCGCCGAGCGCCTGCTGCACTGCCGGCAAATCACGGTGCACCAGTTGATCCTGTAGCGCCTTGGTGTGCGTTGAAATCACTATCCTGGCGGATGAGCGCAGCGCCGGCACAAGATAGGCCAGGGTTTTGCCCGTGCCGGTTTCCGCCTCGGCCAGAAGGGTGTTGCCGCCCGCAAGTGCGTCGGCTATCTCAGCGGCCAGACTGATCTGTTCGTTGCGACGGGAATAACCGGCCAGCCCGGCGGCCAATGGAGAGTCGTCAGCAAAATCATGTTGAGTCTGGCGAGCCAGTTGGTGCATCCGGCCCGGATGATTCATGGATGCCGCCGCGACCGCGCTATCGGATGCAGACAGGCAACGCCCTGCTCATTCAACCTGCCATCAAAATTGTTGCAGTCGGCGGCGGCATTCGGGCAGCGCAGCCGGTAGGCGCAGCCGGCATCTGCCTGACCCTCGCCAATATCTCCGTTGCCGGCGCCGGGCACGCGTTCTTTCGGATGGGAGATTGGCAGGGCGTTGAGCAGGGACTGCGTATAAGGGTGGCGAGGATGCCGGAAAATTTCACTGCCGCTCCCCTGCTCAACAATGCGCCCTGCAAACATGACCATAACGCGATCGGCGACATGACGAACCACGGACAGGTCGTGAGAAATAAACAGATAGGCCAGCCCGGTCTTAAGTTGCAATTGCCTGAGCAGATTAAGGATTTGCGCCTGCACGGAAACATCAAGCGCTGAAACCGGCTCGTCCAGCACCAGCGCCTTTGGCTCGACGATCAGGGAGCGGGCAATGCCGATGCGTTGCCGCTGGCCGCCGGAAAACTGATGCGGATATCGATCAAGCCCGGATTCATCCATGCCGCACAGACTCATCGTTGCAGCCACACGTTTACGAAGGTCGGATTGCGCCAGTCCGGGCCGATGCACGCGCAGGCCCTCGGCGACGCTTTGCCAGATTTTCATGCGCGGGTTCAGGCTTGCGAAGGGATCCTGAAATACCATCTGAACATGATTCCTGCGCTTGCGCAGGGCGCGAACGGAGAGCGACGTGATATCCTCGCCCTGCCAGAAAATGCGCCCGCGATCAGCCTTCAGCAATCGCATGACCAGCCGCGCCACAGTAGATTTGCCGCTGCCCGACTCGCCGACAATAGCCAGCGTTTCCCCGGCCTCAAGCTTGAATGAAACATCCGTGGCGGCCCGCTTTCCCTTGCCGATGGCGCGAAACATGCCGCCGGCGGCAAAGGTCTTGTCCAGGCCCTGCGCCTCCAGCACATTCATTGGCCGCGCCCCACATGAAGACAACGGGCGATATGCTCGCCTTCCGCCCATGCATCCGCCCTCACCGGCGAGGCGCAGGCCTGATCGGCCAGCGGGCAGCGGGGAGCGAAATGACAACCGTCGAACCAACTGCCGGGGCCGGGCACTTGCCCGGAAATCACCGGCAGCGGCTTTAAGGCCTCCGACATCTCCGGTCGGCATGCCATCAGGGCGCGCGTATAGGGGTGCGCCGGGCGGTCGAATATCTCAACCGCCGACCCCGATTCGACAATCTGGCCCGCATACATCACAGCGACGTCATCGCACATTTCAGCTACCAGCCCGAAGTCATGCGTCACCAGCAACAGGCCGAGATTGCGCTTTTTCTGCAGGCCAAGCAGCAATGTGATGATACGTTTCTGCACCGACACATCGAGCGCCGTAGTGGGCTCGTCGGCCAGGATATAATCCGGATCGGCAGCCATAGCCATGGCGATCAGGACACGCTGGCGCATGCCGCCGGACAGCGCATCGGGATACTGTTTCAGAAGCTGCCCGGCATCCTGCATGCCGACATCCTGCAACAGCGCAATGGCCCTGCGCGTGGCCTCGTCCCTGTTCAGCTTCAGATGAATTCGAATCACTTCAATAATCTGACTGCCAATGGAAAATACCGGATTCAGCGCCGTCATCGGCTCCTGAAAAATCATGGCCAGATGGCCGCCGCGCATGCGCCGAAGCTTTTCATCGCTCATAGCAAAGATGCTTTGGCCGTCCAACAGAATATCACCGGAAGTTTTGAGTACGCCCTGATGCTCTCCAAGCCTGAGCAGCGCCTGAACGGTGAGCGATTTTCCACAACCGGATTCGCCCACCAGCCCCAGCACCCGACCCGGCGCCAGACTCAGCGAAACGTCGGAAACGGCCTCAACGCGCTGCCCCTGAACGGATACGGAAAGCGACAAATTACGGATTTCAAGCATGGCGGAAGTGTGACCGATGCCCGTCCCTGTTGCCAGAAATATACTGCGAGTCAGGGATGACCCTGGCTGTTACTGCCAGCTGATGTCCGGCCATATGCCGCCCAGCGCATATGTTGAATGATCCGAGGCGGCCTTCAGCTTGCCATTGATCTTATAATCCGGGGAGATCACGGCCTCGCCCCTGAAATGCCGCTGTTGCTGCCGGAACTCGATCTGGGACACCTTGATCTGCGGCGAGCTTATGCGAAACCTGAAAGACAACTTTCTGAATTCATCGGCGCGGGCGGGCTGCAAAGCTTGCTCGGTTCCGTCCTTCGGCGCTGCTGCGTCAGGCCGTTTTAATCTGCTGCCGTCATAGATCAAAATGTCGCCATTGCTGTTTTTCCAGTCGGCAAGGCTCAGTTTCGGCATCTGCCCCCGGAGATGAACGTTGGCATGAAGCTCGCCGCCAAACTCGGCGCCCAGGCGTTTGACCAGGCCTTTCAGATCCTGCAGCCGGATGTTGTCGGCATGAATGTTGCCCAGCACTTTCAGCCCGGTTGCAACGGGTGTGAGCATCAACTTCGGTGAAGTGAATTTACCTCCGGCAATTGAAGACTGAAGCCCGGTCAACTCCAGTGAACCGTTCTGCAACAGGTAGCTGCTGTTGATCTCCCGCCATGTGTTCTCCAGCAGCCTTAATGTTCCATGCCGTATGCGGCCAGAAAGCCTGATGTCGCGCCATGGCGCCGGCAGCGACGGCATTTTCCCCCAGTTCATCTTGCCTGTGATGATGTCAATATTCCCTTTTTTTCCGGCATAGGAAAAATTACCCCGCAATTCGGCCAGACCGGACGGAGCCTTGATGTGCAGCGACGAACTGCTGAAAACGCCGTTTTTTGCCTGCACGTCGCCCCTGAGCCGCCAAGATGACCGGCCAAAATCCTGTAGATTGAATGTGCCGCTAAGCCCGCTCTGCCATGCCTGCCCGTCGCTGTCGGACCATCGGCTCAGGGCATCGCCGCGAAGCTGTCCGTGAAGCGCCGTCAGGACTTCGGGCAGTTGTGCAAGTCTGTTGTGCAAGTTGTCAAAATCTATGGAGAAACCATTGGCGTCAAGCAGATATTTCTGGCCTTGATGTCGCCATTCAAGTTCGTTCAGAGCAGACTTGCCCAGCTTGCAGTCCTGAAGCCTGATATAGGTCGGCCTGAGGGCGTGCACATGCGGCCACTTGACTGTCGAGGTGCAGATGGCGGCAACGCCGGCAGGCTTTTCAAACTGCGATGGATAAACCACCTGTGCTTTTGTGGCGTCAAAATCCAGTTGAATGCTGTTCTCGGAAGCGGTTTGTTGCAAATGTATTTTCCCTTTCAGCATGCCCGACAGCTGCAGCTCGGGATCAAGGTAGAGAGATGCCAGCAACAGGTTGGCCAGCGGCTGCCATGACTGATCCAGCGTTTTACTTGTAAAGACCGTGTCTATTGCCCCGGCGCCCGATCGCGCGCTCCGGATCTCGATATCTCCTGTCATGCCGGGCGAGGAAAGCATCGCCTCCGCCTGCCATTTCTTCCTGTTGCCGGACATGCCGGCATGTCTGATCTGCAACATTGGCAGCGCAATGCTCTTCTCCCGCGAACGGAACAGCGCCTCGTTCAGATCAATGCTGCCTGCTGCTTTCCACACGCCATTTTTCCATTGCAGCGAAGCAGTCACATCTGTCTTGCCTGTCACCATTTGCAGAAACGCCAGATCATCAGGAAGCACAGGAAGCCAGGTTGACAAGGGGATGTCTCTGGTTGCAATGGATGTGCTGCACTCATCATGATGACAATTGCCCTGTGTTGAGATTACGTTGCCATCAGAAAAATGGACAAAGCTGTCATGCCAGAACAGCTGACGCTGCGCCGGATGGCTCAGCTTGCCGCGCAATACGAGGATGTCCTTGCCGCCGCCTGTATCAAGGCCGATTTCACCAAACACCGACCAGATATCCTTGCCGGTGATATCCAGCGTTAATACGCCATTAATCGTGTTTGACGATGCCTTGAAGGACTGGCTCAACAACTCCGGAGCAATGGGCTGCAGGCGTGAAACCGCAATCTTCTTAAGCCTCAGTTTGCCAAAGCCCTTGCTTATGTCGCCATGGCTGAAATTCAGATAGCCATGGCCGCTGAAGGATTGCTTGCTCTGTTTTGCCTGAATTTCCCAGAGCGTTTTTCCATCGGGGCCGATGTCCCTTAAATCCAGATTGATATTTTCCAGCAATTGCTGGCCTTCGAATGTCGCAACATGGCAGCGAACAAGCTGAATGCGCCTGACCGGCGCGCCAGCCATGGCCGCCGCGACATTCTGTTCAAACACCCCCTTCCGAACCTGAAAGCTGGCATCATGGATATCAAGCGCGGACACTTCAATGTCGCCAAAAAGCAACGGCAGCAGCCGGATGCTGATAATCATATGGCCGGCCTGCATCTGGAATTCAGGGTGGCCTATATTGACGTCATCCAGCCTCAGGCCAATGCCATGCAGAAAAGTCAGGGAGGAGCGCCCCGCCACGAACTTGCCATGCGTGAAACGGGCCGCCTCACTGCTCACAAAACCGGTCAGCTCCTCAACATCCATCCGTATCCACAGGATAAGGCCAAGCGCCAGCATAGCTGCGCCGGCAATATATCTCCTGCGCCATGCGGGCATGTGAATCTATCCCCTGAGCAATGCTTTCAGGCGTTGGTTGACCATGGCCGGATTGGCCTTGCCTCGGGATGCCTTCATCACCTGACCCACAAAGAAGCCAAGCAACTTTTCCTTGCCGCCCCGGTAGCCGGCGACCTGACCGGGATTGGCTTGCATGACCTCTTCGATAATAGCGTCAATAGCGCCGGAATCGCTCACTTGTCTGAGTCCCCTGGCCTCAATGATGGCATCTGCGTCAGCATCTGATTGCAGCATGGCCGCAAGCACGTCCTTGGCGATTTTGCCGGAAATGGTGTTATCCGCAATGCGGTCAAGCAATCCGGCCAGCCGCTTGGCTGAAACGGGCGATTCGACAATCTCCTTGCCCAGCTCTTTCAAACGACCCAGCAGTTCATTGGCCAGCCAGTTGGCGCAGCGTTTCGGATCAGCCGGGTGGGCGGCAACCAGCGATTCATACCATGCAGCCAGTTCACGACTCTGGGTCAGTACGTCGGCATCGTAGGACGACAGCCCGTACTCGTTTTCAAAACGCCTGCGCAACTGTCCCGGCAACTCCGGCATGCCCGCCCTGATGGCGTCCACTTCCTGCTGCGAGATGCGCAGCGGCGGCAGATCCGGCTCGGGAAAATAGCGGTAATCATGCGCCTCCTCCTTGCCGCGCATGGAGCGCGACTCGCATTTTACCGAATCCCAAAGGCGTGACTCCTGCACCACCTCGCCGCCATCTTCAATCACCTCGATCTGGCGAATCACTTCAAACTCAATGGCCTGCTTGATGAAGCGGAAGGAGTTCATGTTTTTCATTTCGGTGCGCGTGCCAAACGGCTCGCCCTTTCGCCTGACTGAAATATTGGCGTCGCAACGAAACTGCCCCTTTTCCATATCGGCGCCGGATACGCCGAGAAACCGAATCAACTGGTGCAACTGCTTGAGATAGGCGACCGCCTCATCGGCCGAGCGCATATCCGGCTCGGATACGATCTCCATCAACGGCACGCCGGAACGGTTCAGATCAATGTGCGATACGGCGTCAAGGCCTTCATGCATGGATTTTCCAGCATCTTCTTCCATGTGAATGCGGGTGACGCCAATGCGCTTCTCGCCGCCGTCTTTTACAGGGATATCCAGATAGCCATGCTCCACGATCGGCACGGCAAACTGTGAAATCTGGTAACCCTTGGGCAGGTCGGGATAAAAGTAATTTTTGCGGTCAAATCTGGATTCAAGATTGATTGTGGCGTTAATGGCCAGGCCGGTCAGAACGGTTTTATCGACAGCAACCGTATTGAGCACCGGCAATTGTCCGGGCATGCCGAGGCAGACCGGGCAGGTATGGGTGTTCGGCTCGGCGCCAAACTCAGTAGAGCAGCCACAAAAGGCCTTGGTGTCGGTGTTGAGCTGACAGTGAACTTCCAGCCCAATCACGGTTTCCCAACTCATGAGGCGCCTCCAAACAATGGCGGGCGTCTGGCGATCCAGCCGGTTGCGGCCTCATAGGCGGCGGCAGCGGACAGGAGGGCGTCTTCACGCCATGCCGGGCCGATCCATTGCAGGCCAACCGGCAAATCGCCGGCGAAACCGCACGGCTGTGACAATCCCGGCAACCCGGCCAGGTTGACTGCAATGGTGAATATGTCGGACAGATACATGGTCAGTGGATCATCGGTTTTTTCGCCAAGCCTGAAGGCCGGAACCGGCGATGTCGGCGTAGCAATGACATCCACCTGCTCAAAGGCGGAAATGAAATCCTGCTGAATGAGCGTGCGCACCTGCTGGGCCTTCAGATAATAGGCGTCGTAATAGCCCGAAGAGAGGGCGAATGCGCCGGTCAGAATGCGTCGTTTAACCTCCGGGCCAAAGCCTTCATTGCGGGAGCGGGCGTACATATCAAGCAGATCATCGGGGTTTTCACAACGGCGACCAAAGCGCACGCCATCGTAGCGGGAAAGATTGGCCGAGGCCTCGGACGGGGCGATGACATAATAAGCGGCGACTGCATATCTGGTATGGGGAAGCGAGATATCAACAATCTCGGCGCCCAGCGCTTCACACTGCTTTAACGCCGCCTCAACACGGACGCGCACGTCAGCATCCATGCCGTCAACGAAATACTCTTTGGGGCGGCCAATTTTCAGGCCCTTCATCTCCGTCCTGTCGCAAACGCCAAGCCAGTCCACCGCCGGCGCATCGGCCACCGATGTTGCATCGCCCGAATCATGACCGCAGATGGCGGCGGCGATCATGGCTGCATCCCTGACCGTGCGCGTCATTGGCCCGGCCTGATCAAGCGAGGAAGCAAAGGCGATAATGCCACGGCGGGAAACGCGGCCGTAGGTCGGCTTCAAGCCGGTAATGCCGCAAACAGAAGCAGGCTGCCGGATGGAGCCGCCTGTATCGGTGCCCAGCGCCGCCGGCGTTAACGCTGCGGCCACGGCCGCGGCCGAGCCGCCGGATGAGCCGCCGGGAATGCAATCGGTGTTCCACGGATTGCGGCATGGACCAAAGGCGGATGTTTCAGTGGATGAGCCCATGGCGAACTCATCCATATTGGTTTTTCCGACCAGCACCGCGCCGGCCTCTTTCAGGCGGGTGATCACATGCGCATCGTAAGGCGCATGAAAATCGCCAAGGATGTTCGAACAACAGCGGGTTGGCCCGTCCCGGGTGCAGAATATATCCTTGACGGCGATCGGCAGACCTTCCAGCGCCCGGACGTTGCGCTTGCCGCGATAGCTGTCAGAAGCCTGCGCCTGGGTCAGCACATGTTCCGGGTCGATATGCACAAAGGCATTGAGTCGATCATTAAACGAAGCGATTCGATCCAGATAGAGCCGGGCGACCTCAACAGCGGACGTTTCACCCGCATCGAGGCGGGATTTTATTTCTGATAAAGAACTGAATGGCATCAATCGATCACCTTCGGCACCACATAAAGCCCCGATTCAACCTTCGGGGCGGACGCCTGAAGCGCATCCCGGCAATTGCTGTTGGTGACAACATTGGCGCGCAACGGCATTGCCGCATCATGCGGATGCGCCGTAGCCGGCACGCCTTCGGTATTCACTTCGGACAGCGTTTCAATATAGCCCAGAATGCCGGATAACTGCGGCCCCAATTCAGCCGCCTCGTCTTCGCTCAGCCGGATTCGGGCCAGCATGGCTACTTTGTTTACATCAATGTCCATGGTGATTGCCTTTTAGCCCAGGTTACTAATAATATATTCCGGGA
>CAYTFI010000062.1:0-9825 GCA_964437065.1 uncultured Zetaproteobacteria bacterium
CTGTGTCTGGCGTTGATACTGGGATTGCTGCTGGTGCCCGGATATGTGGTTACGCCGGTGCTGTTTGCCGGGGCGGCAAGCTCTGAAGCTGCCGGCATGCTGGCCGGTCAAATCTTTCATCTTGTTAATTCCGGCCTGCTGCTGCTGGCTGCGGCGCTGGCATTTTTCTGGTTTCGCATGGCTTCGAGCGGGGAGGGCATTGGAAAAGTGCGTTGGGGTCTGCTATTTGCCGTGGCGCTGCTTGTCGCCATAAATGAATTTGCCCTGGCGCCCCGGATTGCTGAAATAAAGGCCCATGTCGGCCCAATAGATCAACTGGCGGAACATGATCCGGATCGAAAGCTGTTCGGCGTATGGCATGGCATATCCGCCTCGGTGCATATGCTGGCGACGGCGTGCGCGGCCCTTCTGGTTGGCCTGGGAGCGCGCAAGGCTGCGTGCCGGCCAGATATCGTCGCAGGCGAGCCTTCGGCATGAATAACCTCATGGCGTGGCTGCAAAAGCGACTGGCCGACACTGAACTGGTGATGATGTTCTCCGCATTGCTGGGGATTTTGCTTCTGCTGCTCCTGTTCGGCGCCATGCTGGCGCCATTGCTGGCGGCTATTGCGCTGGCCTATGTGCTCGATGGCGTGGTGAAACTGTTGCAGCGCTGTCGCATGCCGCGTTTGCTGGCGATCGCACTGGCCGGCGGCGCCACGCTGCTGATCGTTCTGGTTACGTTGCTGGCAGTGTTGCCGCTGCTGACCGAGCAGGTGGGCAGGCTTGTTTCCCATGCGCCCCAGTATGTTCAGTCTATCCGGGACACCCTGCATCAGCTTCAGGTCAATTACGCCGAGTGGATGAATCCGGAGCACTTGCAGCGAATGGTCGCCGCTGTCGGGGTCAAATTGCAGGAGTGGGGCGGGGTGTTGCTGTCATTTTCTATCGCCTCGATTCCCGGCATGATCACCCTGCTGGTGTATGCGGTTCTGGTGCCGGTTCTGGTTTTCTTTTTACTTAAGGACAAAGACCTGATTATCACATGGGGTCAACAGTTTTTGCCCGTTGAGCGAGTGTTGCTGGATCGCGTCTGGAGGGAGCTGGATCGCCAGATAGGCAATTATATCCGGGGCAAATTCTGGGAGGCGCTGGTTGTCGGTCTGGGCATGGGTCTGGTGTTCGGCTGGATGGGGCATGAGTACGCCCTGCTGCTCAGCGTGCTGACCGGAATTTCCGTCTGGATTCCGTTTGTCGGCGCCGCCGTGGTGACCATTCCGGTGATTTTGTTGTCGTTTTTTCAATGGGGATGGACCGATACCATGGCCTACAGCGTTATGGGCTATGCCATTGTGCAGGCCGTCGATGCAAACCTCATCGTGCCATGGCTCTTTTCCGAAATCGTCGATCTGCACCCTATTGCAATCATTGTGGCGATTCTGATGTTCGGCGGTTTCTGGGGGATCATAGGCGTTGTAATCGCCATTCCGCTGGCCGCCCTGCTGAAAAGCGTATTGTCGATTGTTCTGGAGCGGCGCAGTCAATTGTCCGGGCCCGCTGATGCGGCCCGGGCGGCAGCCGACAGACAGGCGGATCAAGCCTGACATTGACAGGGGGCGGGCGCATTTTAGGCTGCGCCGGGCTTTTTGACGCCGTAATCGCCTGCAGGCGCAGCGCACGCAAACAGGAGCGAATCAGGGGCGAGCTGAGTCGTAGCAACAGATGGAGATAAAGAATGAGTAATAAAAAAACAGCGAAGGCTTCGATCGTGGCTGAAAATAATGGCCCGCTGGAAGCTGAAATGGATGAACTGCGGCGTGAGATGCGTTCTGCCAAGTGGGTCGCCTGGGCTCAGGATAATCAGCAGTCGTTGCTGGCGGGCGTTGTGGCGCTGGTGCTGGCGCTTGTTGCCAGCGGGCTGTGGGTCGAGCAGAATCGCTCCAGGAACGAATCAGCCGCAACGCTCTATCAACAGGCGCAGTCAACGCAGGATGCGGACAAAAAGCTGACTTTGCTGGAAAATATCACCAGCGATTTTAGCGGCAGCAGCTATGCCGTGCTGGCATTGATGCAACTGGCGGCAGTGGATAAAGAGCATGCCGAAAAACATCTGAACGCCATTATAGAGCATCCCGAGGCTATGACTGCATGGGTCTGGCAGGCCCGCCTTGACCTTGCCGAACTGAAAATCGAGCAGGGCGATCAGGCGGCGGCTAAAACGCTTCTTGATGAGCCGGTTGGCGAGGCGTATAAGCAACTCAAGTATTATTTGCTGGCCGGCATTGCAACCGACGAGAAAGAAAAACAGGATTATTTGCACAAGGCGCAAGATGCTGCGTCATATGATGAAGATCTGAAACGCAGAATTGAAGCCTTGCTATCGACGAAAAAATGAGGCTTGCCTATATTGGCGCCTGTGTTGCCGCGCTGTTGTCCTTATCAGCCTGTTCAACGGCAAGCGCATGGTGGGACAGCGACCAGGGCGTGAGCGGCGATGCCGGTCAACCGGCTGGAAAAAGCAGTCCGGCCAGAGAACTGACGCAGTTGTGGCGGGCAAATCTTGATCAGCGGCGTCCCGCTTCGCCGGCTGGTGGCAGCACGCCCTTTATTATTCAGGTTGGCGGCGTAAACAGGGTTGCCGCCGGCGCGCAGGACAGGCGTCTGCGCATCTACGACATGGAAGGAAGTGAATTGTCGCGCACTGCGCTGGGCGCTTCGTGCAACTCGGGCGGGGTGCAATTGCAAAACGGACTTATCGTGGTCGGCGATGCGGAGGGCGTATTATATGCCATCAATCCGGCGACGGGTCAGATTGCATGGCGACGCTCGCTGTCATCGTCGATAATGTCCGCGCCGATTAAGGATGGCGATGATGTCATTGTCCAGACAGCCGATAACCGTATTTACAAGCTGACGCAACAGGGTGAAAAACTGTGGAGCTATATCGGTTCGTCCGGCGGTTTAAGCATGCAATTGAGTCCGTCGCCGGTGGTTTGGGGCGGGCATGTTTATGCCGTGTTCAGCAATGGTGATGTCGTCTCTGTAAAATCGGACTCGGGCAGCCTTTTGTGGAAACGGCAACTGCTGTTCAATACCGAGGCCGTCGTATTGAGCGAACTGAAAGTGCCTGTCGCTACGCCGACAATTATTCCCGCCGCCCAGTCAGGTCGTGATGAGGATACGCTCGCCGTGGCCGTATTTCAGGGCGAAGTAGTGTTTCTGTCCATGAAGGATGGCACCGATTTTCTACGCCGGAGCCTGTCATTGAAGTCATCGCCATTGATGGTTGGCAAGCGCTTGTTCGTTGCCGATGCGTCGGGTGCGGTGAGCGCGCTTGATGCCGCCAGCGGGGATACGTGGTGGCGGAGCGAAATTTCGGCCGGCGCCCTGGTCGGGCCGGTCGTCTGGCAGGATGCCCTGTGGGTCGCCGATACTCACGGGGAAGTGTTTCGTCTGAATTTTGAAGGTGAATTGATTGGCAGCCTTGACCTCCCGGGTCGTATCGATCACTCGCCTGTCGTCGCCCCCGCCGGCATTGTCGTGCGCAATAATTTGGGCGACCTGTTTATGTTGCGCTGAGCACTCGCAGGTCTGCCGGAGTTTTTCTTGAGTGAACATTTCAGCCTGCCTGTCGTCGCTATTGTCGGGCGTCCTAATGTTGGAAAATCAACCCTTTTCAACCGTTTGATCGGCAAACGGAAGGCGATTGTCGGCGATCGCCCAGGCGTCACTGTGGATCGACTGGAGGGCGAGGTGAATCTGGCCGGACGCACGGCGATGCTTGTTGACACCGGCGGCATTGGCGAGGGCGCGCATGATCTGATGCAGGCGGCTATTGACGCTCAGGTTGAGGCGGCGCTGGAAATCGCCGATGTCGTGTTACTTGTTGTTGACGCCCAGTCGGGCGCAACTCCGGTTGATGCGGCCATTGCAGACAAGCTGCGGCGGCAGCAACTGCCCGTTGCGCTGGTTGTGAACAAGGCCGAGAAGCCCGATTCCGCCATGGAGTTTTACAGCCTTGGCATGGGCGAAATATCCGCCATTTCAGCCGTGCACGGGCAGGGCGTGAAAGCCTTGTCCGAGCGTCTTGAATCCATGCTTCCGGCCATGCCTGCCGCAGCGGCGCAGGCGGTGCAAAAGCCGATAGCCAATATTGCCGTGATTGGCCGCCCGAACGTGGGCAAATCAACATTGATCAACGCATGGCTGGGGCAGGCCCGAATGGTGGTCAGCGAAGTGGCCGGCACGACGCGCGACGCCATAGACAGCGAGCTCGCCTATGGCGATGGCACGGTTCGCCTTGTCGACACGGCAGGGCAGCGCAAACATGGCCGTATTGCCGACGTTATTGAGTTTGTCGCACGGGTTAAGGCGGTGCAGGCATTCAGGCGCGCCGATGCGGCGGTGGCGTTGCTTGACGGCGGCGAGGGCGTTGTTGAGCAGGATATTCGCCTCATGCAGCTGGCGCTGGATGAAGGCTGCGCCCTTGTCGTGGCGGTCAACAAGGTTGATCTGTTAAGCGGGGAGGACTGGAAGCAATACGCCGAGCGGCTGAATTTCCGTATGCGCGGCATGGCCGATGTGTCTGTGCATCGAGTGACGGCGAAAAAGGGGAAAGGGGTGAGGCATTTGCTGCGGCAGGCCGTGCATGCCGCCCGGCGCAATCAGTTTGAGCTGGGCACGGGCGAGCTCAACCGCTGGCTGAAGAAGGCGCAGGATTTGCAGCATGCGCCCAGTGATAACGGCGCGGCAGTGCGCATGAAATACGCCTCGCAAACTGCCGCCAGCCCCCCGACCATCAAGATTTTCTGTAATCGTCCGGGCGGCGTCAAGGCCAGCTATCGACGCTATCTGGAGCAGTCGTTTCGCCAGGCGTTTGATCTTGCCGGCGTGCCTGTGCGCTTTCATTATTCGGCCAGCAAGAATCCCTATTCGTCGGCCGGGAAAAGGTAGTGCGGTGCTTTGAAGAGTCGCGGCTGGTTTGCTGCTCCGCTCCGCACATGTTCAGCGTCGTCATGGACATTGACGCCTACTCCCAGTTTTTGCCGTGGGTGGCTGACGCCCGGATATTAACCCGCACAGATGGGGAGCTGACGGCTGAACTGGTTGCCGATCTGGCAGGCGTGCATTACAGCTTTCGCACGCTCGATCGCTTTGTCGCCGACAAGCTGATTGAAATTCGCCTGCTTGAAGGCCCGTTCCGCTTTCTGGAGAGCGTCTGGACGTTTGAGGCTCAGGGCGAGGGTTCATGCCATGTTCATTTCTCGATAGAGTTTGAATTTCGCAGTATGCTTCTGGGCGTGGTTGCCAACCCGATATTTTCGACGGCATGCAAATCCATGGTTCGGGCCTTTGAGCAGCGTGCGATCCGATTGGGTGAAGGAGTGATGAAATGCAAGTCAAAGTGATGTATGCGTTGCCGAGCGGGCAATTTATTGTTGATGTGGACGCCCCTGAAGGTGTCACGGCGGAGGAGGCCGTGCGCTTGAGCGGCCTGCTGGAAAAGCATCCGGAAATTGATCTGTCGGTGAACAAGCTTGGCATGTTCGCCAAGCTGGTGAAAGCCGATCAGGTGTTGCAGGAGGGCGACCGGGTGGAAATTTATCGGCCTCTGCCGAAGAAGCCGCGAGATGCGCATGCATCGGATGATAAAAAGGCCCGGATTCGGGCCAAAAAAGAGGCCCGCGCAAAGGGCCGGTAGCGTCACGGCGTTCCCTGCCCTGATTTTTACAGTTCTGCTGTGGCAAGCGCGCCGCCCTGAACCTGTTTCATTCCTTGTTTTCCACTCTGGCAGGCATTAGAAAGTCGGCATGCGAATATTACTCCTGCTTTTTCTTTTTATTCTGCCGTGCCGGGCCGGCGCGGTTGATTTTGATATTTATCAATCCGGCTACCATCCGCTTGAGATGGCATTGATGTTTGATGCAAAAGAAGCGTCCAAATCAAATCTTCGTCTGTTTTACAATGTCGTTAAAAACGATCTCGCATCCAGCCAGTCATTCCGGGTGCTTGATCCGCTCTCATTTCTGGCCACGCCTGAGGAGGCGTGGCAAAAGGTTGAATATGGCGACTGGCGCATTATTGGCGCGGAAATTCTGGCGATGTGCCAATTGCGCGCCGCCGGCAAAGGCTGGCAGGTGGTCATGCAGGTGCATGATCTGTTCAGGGCCAAAGAGCTGGCTTCGCTTGAGATCAGGCAGTCAGCGCCATCGGTGCGCGCCCTGGCGCATCGCGTCGCCGACCGGATATATTCAGCCGCGCTTGGCATCCCCGGTTATTTTTCAAGCCATCTGCTTTATGTGGAAAAACGCGGCAAATATTCCGATCTTGTTTATATGGATCAGGATGGCGCCAACAGGCAGGTGATTGGCAGGAATTTTACGCTCCTGCTTTCTCCCGACTGGTCACCGGACGGGCGAAAGGTTGTCCTGAACACCTATGTCGGCAACCATCCAAGGCTGGAATTTTTTGACCTTGGCACAGGCAAGCGAACGCCGTTCGGCGAGTTTGACGGACTCAACAGCACGCCGGAATTCTCACCTGACGGGCGTTATGTCGCCGCTACGCTGTCTTATACGGGCAATGCCGACATACACATCTATGATATTAAAAAAAAGACGTGGCGGGCGTTTACCGGTCACAGGGGCATTGACACTTCCCCCGCATGGTCGCCGGATGGCAGGCAGATCGCCTTTGTCAGCAATCGAAGCGGCAAGCCGCAGGTTTATCGCAAGGCGTTATCGGGCGGAAGGGCGCATCTTGTCAGTACGCGGGGCGTTTATAACACCTCGCCGGCATGGTCGCCTGACGGTAGCCGGATCGCCATGATTTCAAAAAAAGACTGGAATTTTGCTGTTGCCACGATCCGGCCCGACGGATCGGATATTCGCTATCTGGCGACAGGCAAGAGTCTTGAGTCGCCGTCATGGTCGCCAAACGGGCAGATGCTGCTGTTTTCCTCGGAGGAGCATGGCATACGCCGGGTGTATCGCGTGCCCAGCTGGGGCGGCAGGGTGGAGCCTATCACCTCGCCGACCATTGATGCATCCGATGCCGCCTGGTCGCGTCGCTGAACAGGCTATAGCGGCGCAGGCTGTTCCGGGTTGATGATGCTCATCATCACCATGGCCAGCGTGAACAGGATGACGAAAAAAATAACATTGCGCTGGTCGAAGCGCTTGCCGCGCGCCTCCTCAATACGGTTCAGCAGCCAGTCCGTAAGGCCATAGAGAATGATGGCGCCAAGGGTGTAGTATAGTGCGAAATCCAATGTCAGGCTCCCTTGTATCAATTCTATCGAGCATGGCTATTAATTGGCTCTACTTGATCTGCATCAATGCTATGAATTGAAGTCCTTTCCTAGTTTAGCGGATTGTAAGGTATAATTTCTCATGCGCAATGTTTGTTTATAGTCCAAATGGCGTAGCAGAGCAGTTGCCTTGATGCTGACAAGGAGGGAATTATGAGTGATTCACCCAATGACAACGATGCGGATCCGGTATCAGGTTGGCAGGCATTCCTGGATGACCCGTCTATGCTGCTGTTTCTGGGCATAGCAAGCCCGACGCTGCTATACACGCTTTGGGGCGTAATGGAGGTGCTTAGCGTGCCGGTGGCAGGGTATTAATTGATATGAGCGTCGGCGCCGGGATGTCCGATCTGGATCGCCGCGAGCGCAGGGCGCGAAATCGTTTCATCGCTCTGTTTGTCGCTCTCGCCGTGGTGGCGCTGGTCGTTCTGGTGTGCGGCGTGTTGTCCTTCATCTATCCCGATTCCGGCATTCCGTTTTTCTGGATGGCTTTTCCGATAGGGCCGCAGCCTGTGCCGATTTTATAAGTTAGAGCGTAATAAAGGGAGGAAATATATATGAGCTATACAAGCATGGATCCCATTCCACACCGCCACTGGTGGCGAATGAAAGTTGGACCCGATGAAAAAATCTGGATCACAGTCGCCTATGCCTGGTGTCTGGTTATGTTGGTCTGGATGATCGGCTGGTATTTCGTCGGCAACCAGAATCAGGCCGGCGAGGCGTTTCGCGTCACTATAGACGGCTTTGCCAACAAGATGGATCAGATGGTCGAAAAATATCAGGTAAAAGACGCCTCGGGCAAACTTATGGCCGAGGGAGATTCCGAGATTCCGGTTGTGCAGGTGCCTGAGGGGGGCAATATGTTCATCGCGGCGCACCAGTTCGAGTGGCCGGTCATCCCTGTGCTTGAGGTGGGCAAGGAATACGTCTTTCATCTGTCATCGCTGGATGTGGATCACGGCTTCTCGCTGTTGCCGATTAACGTCAATTTGCAGCTCATCCCCGGCTATGACTATGTATTGCGTTTTACGCCCAACAAGACCGGCATCTACCGTTTTACCTGCAATGAGTATTGCGGACTCGGACACCATGAGATGGCGGGCAAGCTTTACGTGATTGATACGGCGCACAATGTGGTTCTGGACGGCCACGGCGGAATCACGGGAGGGGGAACATAATGGCGACTACAACTGCAACTTTGAGAAATCCACAGGATTTTATTACCTGTCCGGACACCGGCCAGAATCTGAACAAGCCGGTTATCGGCCTGGCCAAGGCGCACATCTTCACCGCCATCGTTTATTTGCTGGCGGGCGGTGCGCTCGGCCTTCTGGTGGCGCTGACGCGCTGGCCGGCCATACATATTTTGCCGTCGGAGCTGTTTTATATCGCCCTGACCGGCCATGGCGCGGCCGTGCTGCTGTTCTGGTGTCATATCTTTGAGGTAGGGGTGGCCTACTATTTTTGCACGACGCCGATTAACGCCCGGCTGGCGACGCCGAAACTCGCCTGGATCAGCTTCTGGCTGATGGTCGTCGGCTCGGCGCTCGGCACGGTCATGGTATTGACCGGTCAGGCGACTGTGATGTTCTCGGCCTATCCGCCTTTGAAGGCGCATCCGCTGTTCTATGCCGGCGTTATTCTGTTCGCTGTCGGCGCCCTGATTCCGATGTTCATCGTCATTGCCACGCTGGTCAAGGCCAAGAATGAAAGAACCTACGAGGGTTCAATGCCGCTGGCGACATTCGGCTGCATGGTTTATGCGATTATCGCCATATTTACATGGGTGATGGGGGCGGTGATTATGATTCCGACCCTGCTGTGGTCTCTGGGAATAGTTCACAATATTGATGCGCAGATGTACCGAGTCGTGTTCTGGGCTCTGGCCCACTCCACCCAGCAGGTTAATATCTGCATGCATATCACCATCTGGTATGCGCTGGCCGCCGTGCTGTTCGGCGCCCGCCCGCTCAATGAGAAGGTCAGCCGCATGGCCTTTGTGCTGTATTTGTTCGCCCTGCAACTTGGCAGCGCGCATCACCTGCTGTCCGACCCCGGCACCAGCTTTGCCTGGCGCACTTTCAATACCAGCTACGCCGCCTATCTGGCCGTGCTCGGCAGCCTGATCCATGGCCTGACCGTGCCCGGCGGCATTGAGCTGGCGCAGCGTCGGCGCGGTTTGTCGCATGGCCTGTTCGAGTGGCTGCGCAAGGCGCCGTGGGACAACCCCGTATTCTCAGGTCTTTTCCTGTCGGTGGTGCTGTTCGGTTTTCTCGGAGGCATTACCGGAGTGACCATGAGCAATCAGCAGATTAACATGATTATTCACAATACGGTATATGTGCCCGGCCATTTTCATGGCACGGTGGCAACCGGCACGACATTGGCGTTTATCGCCTTCTCCTACTGGATTGTGCCGGTGCTGACCCGACGCAAGCTGGCCTTCCCCGAACTGGCGAAGTTATCCACCTGGCTGTTTGGCCTTGGCATGGGCACGTTCGCCCTGTTCTTGATGGCCGCAGGTCATTTGGGCG
>CAYTFI010000063.1:0-9640 GCA_964437065.1 uncultured Zetaproteobacteria bacterium
CACAGAGCGGAAAAAATCATGCAACCGCGTTGTTTGTTTCATGTTAAATGATAAAATAATGAGCCAGTTGCAGAACTCCGGGCGGATAAGCGGGGCCGCCGATTGTCGCTCACGAGTTTTGCAATTGATTCTGGTAAGCATTATATCGTTTGCAGCGTCCATGCTGTTCGCGGCGGATGCAGGCGGCGCGGCTGAAATTGCCACGTTGCGACAGACGGTGGATTACGCCCTTGAGCACAATCGCTTGCTTGCAGCGGATGCAAGCGGGGTTGATCGGATGGTTGCCGTTGAAGATCGCGCCGATGGCCGCATGTTGCCGAGGATTGATATTTCCACCGGCTTTAGTCGAAGTGATTCGCCGGGCGACTACTTTGGCGCCAGGCTGAACCAGCAGCGAATTACCGCCGCTGATTTTAATCCGGCATTTCTGAACAATCCCGGCTATATCAACAATTACCGCACCCGGTTGAATCTGACCATGCCGGTGTATCAGGGCGGGGCGCTCAGGGCGGGCAGGCAGAAGGCAGGCCATGAGAGCGAATCATCCCGCCTCAAGCATGCCTTTATGCGTCAGCAGATAATTTTCCAGACCATTTCCGCCTATGCCCGTCACCGTCAGGCTCACGCAGCCATTAAAGCGATGAAGAGCGCTGTCAGTGCTGCGAAGAAGCGCTATCAGGATACCGTTGCGCTGCAAAGGCGCGGCATTTTGATTGATAGCGATGTCATGGATGCGCGGGTGCATCTGTTGCGCAGCAAGGTGAAATTACGGGAGGCAGGAAACGCCAGCGCCCGGGCGGCGGATGATTTGCGACGGGTGATGGGGCTGGATGGCGAGCTTTTGCTTGCCGCAGCAGAAGAGCCGCATCTGGTCGCTGATGAATGGAGTCCGGGCAAGGCGGTGGAGAGGGCGTTGGCTTCCCGCTCCGATTTAAAGAGCCTTGAACAGGTTTATCAGGCGGCGCTGGCCGGGACGGATTACAGTCGAGCGGCTTTTCTGCCGCATGTTAATCTGGTAGCCGGGCAGGAGTGGAATGCCGCAACGCCAGGCCTGAAAAACCGTAACAGCATGATCGGGGCGACGATTAACCTGAATTTGTTTTCCGGCGGCTCGGACAGGGCTGAAATGCGCGCTGCACGGGCGCAACAGTCGATGCTGGAAATGAAAATCCGCGACCTTCAGCAGCAGATTCGCAATGAAGTGGCGCATGCCTTGCGCATGCTTGAGGAGAGTCGGATGCGTTATGAAAGTGAAACCGAGGCGTTGAAGCAGAGCGAAGAGTCGTTACGCATCAAATCATTGCGCTACAAACAGGGATTGGCGACAACATCGGATGTGCTGGATGCGCAGTTGCAGGCGGATCAGTCGCGCCTCGCCGGCATCCGTAGCAAATATGAGATCATTATCGCGCAGGCTGCGGTTTTGAGGGCTCTCGGCATCCTGGATAAGGAGGCTGTCCGGTGAACAGAAAAGTGATTATGGCAGCGATGGCGATCGCTGTTTTGACGCCGTCTGCTGCATCGGCGGGTGAAGCGGTTACATCGCAGGCGCATCAAATGAAGGTGCAGAGCGAAAAAGTTGCATCCCGTTATGTAACCAGCGGCGCGGTGACATCTGATCATCGCGTATCCATCAGCTCCCGCATTTCCGGCTATATTCGCAAGCTCTCCGTGCGCGAAGGCGATCAGGTGAAAAAAGGGCAGGTGCTGGTGCGCGTTGATCCGGTAAATGCAAGACAGTCGCTGTTACAGAGTCAGGCCGACATGGCCGATGCCAAAGCTGATTTAAAGCGCTATGAGGAGCTGTTTCGCGCCCGTGCCGTAAGCCGGCAGCAGCTGGATCGGACGAGATTGCGCTACAAGGTGGCCAGATCGCAGGTTGAGCAGGCGCGCAATCAGCTCGCCTATGCCGAAGTGCGTTCGCCGGTGCAGGGCGTGGTGGTTGAAAAACGGATGAGCAAGGGCGATCTGGCCTCGCCGGGCGTCGCCATCCTGACGCTGGAAGATCCGACCAGCCTGCTGGTGGAAACCTACGTGTCGGAGCAGTTCGTTAGCGGCATTCATATCGGGGATAAGGTTGAAGTCGAGATAACCTCGATCAAACGCCGCCTTGTCGGCGTCGTGCGTCAGGTGGTGCAGGCTGCAGATGCAGTGTCGCACCAGTTTCTGATCAAGATCGCCCTTCCCGACGACAGCGGAGTGCGCCCCGGCATGTTTGCTCAGACAGGCTTCCGTATCGGGGATCGCCGGGTGTTGATGATTCCGCTGTACGCGGTGATCAATCGCTCCGGTCTGAAGGGCCTGTATATCCTGGATGCAAAGGGAATTGCGCATTATCGCCAGATCAGAATCGGTCGGCAGAGCGGTGATCGGGTAGAGGTGCTCGCCGGCCTGCATGAAGGTGATGTTATTGCCTGGGGCGGCGAACCCCCTCTAAGAACCGGCATGCGGGTGACATCACAGTAATGACCGGGCAAAACCAGCTGAATATTGCCGGTCGCCTTGGCAAGGCGGCCATGTTCACCAACCTGACGCCGATGATCTGTCTGCTGATTTTTCTGATCGGAGTGTTGGCCTTGATGATCACGCCGCGCGAGGAGAATCCGCAGATTGATGTTCCGGCCGCCAATGTATTTGTCCGGATGCAGGGGGCTTCTCCCGAAGAGGTGCAGAATCTGATTGTGCGACCGCTGGAGATGGTGCTGCGCGAAGTGACCGGCGTCGATCATACCTACGGCATGGCGATGGATTCACTGGCTGTGGTGACGGTGATGTTTGAAGTGGGCGAGGACAAGGAGGAGAGCCTGGTCAAGCTGTACGACCGAATCATGCATAGCCTCGACCGCATTCCGGACGGCGCTTCGCAGCCGCTGGTCAAGCCGCTGGATGTCGATGATGTTCCGGTCTCGGTGATTACCCTTTCATCCGGAGATATGGACGGACTGGCATTGAAGCGACTGGCCGAACGGGTGCGCGATCAACTGGCCCCGCTGGAGGGGGTTTCGGTGGCCAATATTATCGGCGGCCGCGATCATGAGATCAGCATCAGGCTTGATCCGGTCAAGCTGGCCGCCTGGCGAATTCCTCTGGATCAACTGCACCGGGTGCTGCGTTCGGCCAATATCGGCGGCCCGGTCGGATCGCTGACGGGCAATAACAGGGAAACCCGCATCTGGCTGGACGGCTATCTGAAAACGGCTGATGAGGCGGGGCGTCTGGTTGTCGGACAAACCAGAAACAGGCCGATCTATTTGAGAGATATAGCAAAGATCAGTGACGGCTCGAGTGAAGTGGAGCATTTCCACCGTATCGGTTTCGGCGCTCATCAACCCGGTCAGGTTTCTGAAGAGCTGCCTGCCGTTTCCATTACGCTGGCAAAAAAACGCGGCAGCAATGCCGTGGTGGTGACGCAGCGCATTAAAGATAAGCTCAATGAACTGCAAGGGGATTTTATTCCGGATAATGTCAACACCGCCATTACCCGCGATTCAGGCGAGCGCGCCAATGCGGCAGTGAATATGCTGATTGAGCATCTGGGCATAGCCATCGGCACGGTGATTCTGATTCTGCTGCTCTTCCTGGGCTGGCGCGAGGCCGCCATTGTAACGCTGAATATTCCGCTGATTCTGTTTGTGGTTCTGGCCATCGGCCTGCTGGCCGATCAGACCATTAACCGCATCACCCTGTTTGCGCTGATTCTGTCGCTGGGACTGCTGGTCGATGACGCCATCGTGGTGATCGAAAATATCCATCGCCATCTGCGCAGGGGCGCGAGCAGCCTGAAAGAGAAAGCCCGCCTGATAGTTCTGGCCACCAATGAGACCGGAAAACCGACCATTATTGCTACCATTGCGGTGATTCTGGCCTTTGTGCCGATGGCGTTCGTAACCGGCATGATGGGGCCGTACATGGGGCCGATTCCGTTCAATACGCCGGTGGCCATGGCCGCCTCGCTGGTTATCGCCTACATGTTCACGCCGTGGATAGCGCAGCGTTTTCTGCCGGCTCGCAAGCAGGCGGTCGTATCGGAACAGCACGCAAAAGCAGCGCAGGATCGGGTTTATCGCGGTTACATGCGCCTTGCCGCGCCTCTGGTCGAGTCAGCTGTTATCCGCTTCTTCTTTTGGCTGGCCACGCTGCTGATGTTTGTTGCGGCGATGATGCAGCCGGGTTGGCAGTTTATTCGTTCAGAGGGCGTCAACGGGGCGCTGACGCCCGGTTCGGTGGAGTTGAAGATGCTGCCCAAGGGCAACAAGAACACCTTTAATATCACCATCGATTTACCGGAAGGCGCGGCGCTTGAAGAGAGCGATCGTGTTGCCAGGGAAGTGGCTGATGTGCTGAGAACGCATCCGATGGTGACCGATTACGAAACATTTGTCGGTCAGGCCGGCCCCATCGATTTTAACGGCATGCTGCGCGGCGCGGTGCTGCGTCAGGGAGCGAACATGGCCGAGATTCGTGTCAATCTGGTCGACAAGCATGATCGCGCCATCCGCTCCGACGCCATTGTGCTGGAACTGCGCGAGTTGCTGGCGCCGGTACTGGCGGCCAATCCGAAGGCAAATATCAAACTGGTGGAAGATCCGCCGGGGCCGCCGGTTCGAGCCACGCTGCTGGCTGAAATCTATGGCCCGGATTATCAGACGCAGCGCGACATGGCCAGAGCGGTGCGCAAGAGGTTTGAACAAACCTACGATGTCACAGATGTTGATGATTCGGTCGGCGATGCGCAGCAGCAATTGAATATCCGCGTTGATAAAGAGAGGGCCGCGCAACTGGGCGTGGCTACCGGACAGGTGGAGAGCGCACTGCATGATTTTCTTGAAGGGTATGATTTCGGAGCCATTCATCTGGACGATGAACGCCATCAGGTGAAGCTGCACGTGCGGCTGCCGAAGGCCCTGCGCGCCCATGCCGAGGATCTGCATCGCATTTATGTCTCCGGCTCACAGGGCGCAGTGCCATTGTCGGCCTTCGCAACCATTGAAAAGACAGAAGCTTCCAGGCCGATCTACAGCAAAGACGGCCACCCGGTCGTCTATGTCATGGCCGAGCCAAAGAGCGGATCGCAGGTCTATCCGTTGCTGGAGATGGATCAGGCTATGGATAAGCGTGAAATATTG
Source organism: uncultured Zetaproteobacteria bacterium (assembly GCA_964437065.1). Taxonomy (GTDB): domain Bacteria; phylum Pseudomonadota; class Zetaproteobacteria; order Mariprofundales; family Mariprofundaceae; genus Mariprofundus. The sequence continues at coordinate 5,127 of CAYTFI010000063.1, forward strand.
CCGGGCGAAACGGTAAAGACCGGCGGCATGCGATTCACCGAAACAACGCCTGAAGATACGTTTGGCTATCACCTGCTGTGGGATGGCGAAATGCGCCTGACGCTGGATGTGTTCCGCGATCTCGGTGCGGCTTTCATTGTCGCGCTGGTGATGATCTACCTGTTGATGGCGGCTTATTACGGCCAGTTCATTTTGCCGGTGCTGGTGATAGCGCCGACGGCCTTGACCATGATCGGCGTGTTCCCCGGCCACTGGATCACCTCCCAGCCGTTCACTGCCACGTCGATGATCGGCATGATCGCACTGGCGGGCATCGTGGTGCGCAACTCAACGCTGTTGATCGATTTCATTCTCGATTATCGCCAGCAGGGGTTCTCCGTGAAAGAGTCGGTTCTGGAGGCGGGCGCCGTGCGGGCGCGTCCGATCCTGTTGACTGCGTTGGCTGTGATTGCCGGAACATCGGTGATGATCACCGACCCCGTCTTCGGCGGACTGGGCGTATCGATGGCCTTTGGCACGCTGGCGGCGACGATTCTCACCCTGTTTGTCACCCCGCTGATGTACTACCTGTGGCAACGCAATAAACCAGCCGTGGCAAACAAGGGTGTGCTAGAAAGATCCGCAACAGGTGGCGACAGCTGCTAACGAAGTCGGTTTGCAGGCGACAGGGTCCATAGATGTTCGTCTGCAAGCAGAGCTTCCGTTGATTTCAGGAAACCCGGCTTGGCCACGCATAAATAAGGGCTTTGACAATATTGCAGCAATGGCTGCAACCGGAGAGCCGACAGACTCTTGGAGAAACAAGGAGGAACACATGACCATACAACGCATGATTCGCATTATCGCAGGCACATTTATTCTGCTCAGCCTTTACCTTTCCTACCGCTATAACGGGGTGAACCTGAGCGAGCCGACCTGGCTCTGGTTCACTGCATTTGTCGGCGCAAATCTGTTGCAGTCCGGCTTTACGCAGTGGTGCCTGATGGAAACCATCCTTTCAAAGCTGGGACTGAAAAAGGGGTAATAATGAATTGAGAATGGTGAATTGAGAATGTTTCAGGAGTCTGAATCGCTGCTCCGGCTTTTTGCCCTGCCGTTGCTGGCGGTGCGTGTAATTCGCCGCGGGTTGGTTTCGACTACGCATATGCTGCTATTGAGCAGGCATGCGTTTATCGCGTCCGTCAAGGCTGCTCGTTGATGCGGGCCTTAACTCAAATGATCAACACCCGGCTGGTTTGATAGGCTTGCCTGTGGACAAGGAGCGAACATGATCGAGCAGCCGGTTACGACGCCGGGGAGTCACAAATTCCCATGGTATGTCAAAATCTTTTTCTGGAATCAGAAGCGTAAATACGGGGCCATTTTAGAGCCTGCCCGTCTGTGGGGGAGAACGCCCCGAGTCTTTGCCGGTCTTGCAACGCTTTACGGCGCGCTGGATCGCAATGCATCGCCGATAGAGCCGGCCTTGCGCACGCTGATCACGGTGCGCGTTTCACAGATCAACTGGTGTCCATTCTGCGTCGATATCAACTCTGCCACGGCGGTGAAACGCCACGTCAGCGATGAGAAACTGGCGGCGCTGGCAACATTTGAACAAAGCGATCTGTTCACTGAAAAGGAAAAGGCGGCGCTGGCTTATGCCGAGGCTGTCACCTATACCGGGCAGGAAACGACGCAGCAGCATTTCGACCGTCTGCGCCGGCATTTTGATGATGACGCCATTATCGAACTGACTGCCCTGACCGCATTCCAGAATCTGTCGAGCAAATTTAATGCATCGCTGGGCGTTGCGGCGCAAGGCTTTTGCAATATCGCTCCGCAGCCAGAACAACAGGCGAAGCGCGAATGAACGTGAATTAAATTCAGGGACGAAAGGCGTGCAAGATTGCAATATTGGTAACAAACAGGAGGTGTTATGAGAGAAGATTATGGCATGAGAACAGTCTATAACGGCACGGTGGAGGCGGCGGAGGCCGCCATTGTCAGCGCCCTGATGGATAAGGGTTTCGGCATTCTGACCCGCATTGATGTGGCGGCAACGCTGAAGAAGAAAATCGACGTGGATCGGGCGCCCTATGTCATTCTGGGCGCATGCAATCCTAATCTGGCCAACCGGGCGTTGAATCTGGAAGCTGAGTTGGGGCTGCTGCTGCCGTGCAATGTCATAATTTACCGCAATGAAGCGGGGGAAACCGTTGTTTCCATTATTGATCCGTCAGCCATGGTCGGGATGATTGATAATCCTCAGCTTGAATGCCTGGTCAGCGAAGCCAGACCTCTGTTGCAGCAGGCGCTGAAGAGTATTTGAGAAGATGGCTATTCTCACGAATGAAGACTGGCTGGATGCATTTCCGGGGCTAAAGGCTTTTAATGATGTCACCTGGCGGCTGGATTCGCGCAAGGCGAAGCGCATGCAGGTGGCTAGCGGCAGCGTGCTGTTTCGCGATGGCGACAGTTGCAGCGGTTATGTGCTGGTGGTTTCAGGCGCTATTCGTGTTCAGAAAGTCGATCCGCAGGGCCATGAGATCATTCTCTATCGTGTCGAAGAGGGGCAGAGCTGCATGCTGACCACGACATGCCTGCTTGGTTCGCGCCATTATCCGGCTGAGGGCGTGGCCGAGACCGATGTCGATCTGGTCATGTTGCCGCTGAACGTTTTTGAGCATGCTCTGGACGGTTCCGTCGGCTTCCGGCGCTTTGTGATGGCCAATGTTGGCGAGCGCATCTGCGATCTGATGATGTTGCTCGAAGATGTCGCCTTTGGCCGCATGGATGTCCGGCTGGCGCGCCTGTTGCTGAAAAGCGGGCGGCAAGACGGCTTCGAGCTTGCAAGCACGCACAGGGAGCTGGCTGTGGAGTTGGGCACGGCGCGAGAGGTGATCAGCCGCCTGCTCAAGAGCTTTGAACGCAAAGGGCTGGTCGAATTAAGCCGCAACCGGATCACCCTCTGCAATATTGAACGACTGCATGAAATTGCCAGTCAGGATTAACAGGCGGTTCAAAAGTTTGTAGGTAACAATGTCACTGAAGTGGAAGAGCGGATATGTAGCATTGTACGTGTCAAACGACAAAGGAGGAAAAATATGAAAGCAAATGTAGGAACAGTGGATCGGATATTTCGTCTTGCAGCCGGTGCGGCGGCGATTGCCTTTGGCTCTATGGGCGGTTTGGCGACGCCGTGGGATGTAGTGGCAATCGCAGCCGGCTGCGTGTTTGTACTCACAGCGCTGGTTAAATTCTGCCCGCTCTACATGATTCTCGGGTTTAATACCTGCGGATGTAAAGCGGCAGAATAGAAAATTGCCGCTCAGGCGGACGCTCTTCCCGCGCCTCGAAAATGCTGGTCGCGGCAGGGTTTACAAGAATCGAGAATGTGCAGGGCGGTTTTATGGCCTGGAAAGAGGCCGGGCATCCGGTGGAATCAGGCTATTGAAGTTGAAATCTGACAGGTGCAAGGAGTTACTATGTCCATGAAAAGAAATATTTCGGTCATGCTGGTTGCCATGATGATTGCTCAATTCAGCGTCATGGCCAGCCCGCAAGCGGAGGAAATTCCGGACGGGATGGGCGTCTTGCCGGAGGCGCCGCCGGTTCCGGCCGATAATCCGATGACAGCAGCCAAAACGGAGTTGGGCAAGAAATTATATTTTGAACCCGCCCTGTCCAGAAGCGGCCATTTATCCTGCAACTCTTGCCACAACCTCGCGACCTGGGGCGTGGATAATCAGGTCGCTTCAATCGGACACAAATGGCAGCGCGGCGGACGTAATGCGCCGACAGTATTGAACTCCGGTTTCTGGAGCAGTCAGTTCTGGGATGGTCGTGCGCCATTGCTGGAAGATCAGGCCAAAGGGCCGCCGTTGAATCCGGTCGAGATGGCGCTGGATTCCGAGGCTGACGCCGTGGCGCGTTTGCAGGCAGCCGGTTATACGGCGGAGTTTGAATCTGTGTTTGGAAAAGACAGCGTCACCTTCGATAACATGGCCAAGGCGATTGCTGCATTTGAGCGTACGCTGAATACGCCGGATTCGCCCTTTGATCGTTATCTGAGGGGGCAGGGCGATATCAGCAAGGCGGCCAAACGGGGCATGAAAAAGGTGGATGAAATCGGTTGCACCTCCTGCCACTCGGGGCCGCTGTTTACCAATAACAGCTTTCAGAAATTTGCATACGGCGCTGATGAAGGAAGGAAATCTGTCACCGGCGAGGATGAGGATGACCATCTGTTCCGTGTTCAGTCATGGCGAAACGTAGCGATGACCGCGCCCTATTTTCACGATGGCGCCGTGAAGACCCTGCCGGAAGCCGTACGTATTATGGCGAAGGTGCAACTGGAGACAAAGCTGTCCGATACGGAGGTGTCAGATATTGTAGCATTTCTGGAAACATTGACAGGCGCGCCTCCGAAAATCACGTTTCCTCAGCTGCCACGACCGGCAGGGCATGCATTGGGCTGGAGAGAATAGGGGTTGGCATGAACTGCCTCGGCTATTGCCGGAATAATAGTAGCTACT
>CAYTFI010000064.1:0-9164 GCA_964437065.1 uncultured Zetaproteobacteria bacterium
CAGAGACATTAATCTTTTCTGTGTTCCTTATAATAATTAATCAGGCCGTTGGTTGAGGCGTCATGGCTCACGGCCGGGTCGCAGTTATCCAGTTCGGGCAGAATTTTGCGCGCCAGCTGCTTACCCAGTTCCACGCCCCACTGATCAAAGGCGTTCACATCCCAGATAATGCTCTGCACAAAAATCTTGTGTTCATACATGGCAATCAGGCTGCCCAGCGTGCGCGGCGTCAGTTTCTGGAACAGAATCGAATTGGAAGGTTTGTTTCCAGGGAACACCTTGTGCGGCAGCAGGGCATCCAGCGCTTCGCCGCTCAGGCCTTCGGCCTGCAGTTCGGCGCGTACTTCCTGTGCTGTTTTGCCGCGCATCAATGCCGCCGTCTGGGCAAAGAAATTGGACAGCAGCATTGGATGATGCCGTCCAACCGGGTTTTTCGTTTCAACCGGGGCCAGAAAATCGCACGGGATGAGTTTTGTGCCCTGGTGAATAAGCTGATAGAAGGCATGCTGGCCATTGGTGCCCGGCTCGCCCCAGATAATGGGCCCGGTTGAATAATCAAGCGCCTTGCCATCACGAGCAACCCGCTTGCCATTGCTCTCCATATCACCCTGTTGAAAATAGGCCGGAAAGCGATGCATATACTGATCATAAGGCAGCAGCGCATGCGAGTCGGCGGCAAAGAAATTGTTATACCAGACGCCCAGCATGGCAAGAATCACCGGAATATTCTCTTGCAGCGGCGCGGTGCGAAAATGCTCATCCATGTCATGAGCGCCGGCCAGCAGCTCTTCAAAATTATCCATGCCGACATATAGGGCGATAGATAGCCCAACCGCGCTCCACAACGAATAGCGACCCCCCACCCAGTCCCAGAATTCAAACATATTGACCGGATCGATGCCAAAAGCCGACACCGCTCTGGCGTTGGTTGAAACAGCGACAAAATGTTTGGCAACCGCCGACTTGCTGCCGCCGCGGGTTAAAAACCAGTCGCGCGCAGTTCTGGCATTAGTGATTGTTTCCTGCGTATCAAATGTTTTGGAGACGACAACAAACAGCGTTGTTTCCCGGGATAAATGGCGCAATGCCTCGACAATATGCGTGCCATCGATATTGGAAACAAAATGCAAATGCAGCCTGTCGCGGCCAAACGGGGTCAGGGCTTCGGTCACCATCACCGGACCAAGATCCGAGCCGCCGATGCCAATGTTAACAATATCAGTAATGCGTTTGCCTGTGCTGCCTCGCCATGCTCCTGAGCGCACCGCCTCTGTAAATGCGCGCATCTGACCCAACACCCGATTCACATCCGGCATAATATCCGCGCCATCCACCATGACCGGACGATTGGAACGATTACGCAGCGCCGTGTGCAGAACGGCGCGACCCTCGGTATTGTTAATCGCATCGCCCCGAAACATGCGCTCAGTCCAGCCCTGCACATCCCGCGCCTGCGCCAGCGCCATCAATAGCCGCATGGTTTCTTCCGAGGTTATATTTTTGGAATAATCAATGAGCATATCATTGAAATGCAGCGAGTATTTCTCAAAACGCGCCGCATCATCGGCAAACAGATCGCGCATGTGCGCCCGCTTCATTTTTGCCGCATGCGCTTCCAGGTCTTGCCACTCTTTTGATTGCCTCAGCTCGGACACGCGCCCTCCTCGGGTGATAATCCCGGAAACCTCAGTTGGCAGCGCCCGCATGGCGCAAGCTCCTGATTTGCCTTGCTAAACGGAAAAAACTCTTATCACCGACAAGGTGACGGCGATATTTTCCATTGCGCCCTTCAAATCCATATCTTACACCCTGCACCCACCCCCGACCGAGGCTTCCAGGATTATGAGTTAACAATTATGAATGGTGAACTGTACTCATCCGCCTGTTTTTTTACACAGGACATTTCTGATAGCGTCCGGGGCTTGATCGGGGCAAGGGGAGAAGATGGCGGGAATTCATATTGCATTCATTGCTTCAGAAGCTGCGCCGCTGGCCAAAACGGGCGGCCTGGCTGATGTTACGGGCGCCCTGCCGCGCGCGCTTCAGCAGCTTGGCCATCGGGTCACGGTCATTCTCCCGTTTTACCGCCGTCATCTGTCTGCCAACAATATTAAAACAACCCCCGCAGGTTCCGGGATTGAAATATGGGCCGACGGCAAACAACGATATTGTCCCTTGCACGGCGCGGAAGTTGATGGCCTCAATTTTATTCTCGTTGAGCAGGATGATCTGTACGATCGTGAAGGCCTTTATGGCCCGTCAGGCGGGGCGTATGAGGACAATCTGTTGCGCTATCTGCTCTTCAACCGCGTGGCGCTGGAGGCGGCTGCATCACTTCCCGAGGCAGTGGACATTCTGCACTGCCATGACTGGCAAACCGGCATGGTTCCGCTGCTGCTGAAAACGCAGTATCAGCACCTGGCCAATATCGCCCGCGCCAAAACGGTTTTCACCATCCATAATCTGGCTTATCAGGGTGTTTTTCCGGCGCAATGGATGCACAGACTCGGCATTCCCAGCCACCATTTTCATCCTGAAGGATTTGAGTTCCACGGACAAATCAATTGCATGAAAGCGGCTATCGAAACCGCTGACGCCCTGACCACTGTCAGCCCGTCCTATGCCGCAGAAATACTCACCCCGGAATATGGCTGCCAGTTGCAGGGCTTTTTGCTCAAACATGCCCGAAAGCTCTCCGGCATTGTCAACGGACTGAATATTGATGAGTGGAATCCGCGCACCGATCAGGCGATACAGGCCGGCTTCGGCCCCGGCAAAACAACGGGCAAAAAAAAGTGCAAACAGGCCCTGCAACGGCATTGCAAGCTTGAGGTTGTTTCTGACAAGCCATTGCTGACGCTGATTTCTCGGCTGGCCGAACAGAAAGGCATCGACCTGCTGCTCGCCAATGCCGAAAAGTGGCTTAAACGGGGTTATCAACTGGCCATTCTCGGCTCCGGAGACGCCCGCAGCGAGCAGGCGCTGACCCGTCTGGCCGATGCCAATCCCGGAAGCATGTATTTCTTCTGCGGCTTCAACGAAAGGCTGGCGCGCCAAATCTACGCCGGGGGAGACATGTTCCTGATGCCTTCACGGTTCGAGCCCTGCGGCCTGAGCCAGCTCATAGCCATGCGCTATGGCGCCGTCCCGATCGTCCGCGCCACCGGCGGCCTGAAAGACACCGTGGTTGACTACGCGGCCTCAAAAGCCAAAGCCACCGGCATACATTTCACTGATGCATCCGCCTTCGACGACGCCGTAGAACAAGCCGTAAAGCTTTACCAAAGGCCCGGAATCTGGCCCCGCTTGCGCAACAATGCACTCAAACGTAATTCATCATGGCAGGCATCGGCTTTGGCATATGACAATCTCTACCAAAGCCTGCTGGAAAATCATGAGTAATCCGTGCGCCGCCCGGACGTCACTGGCGCGCACGGTTTTTTTCGCTCCGTGACATGAAACATCAACCCGGGGCGACAGAGGGCGGAGAACAGGATTCAAGCCCTGAACGTTGTTTTCTCGCCGCGGATGTTGGCGGAACCAATATCCGCGTTGCCGTTATTGATTCGGATGGGAACATCCGGAAGGAGGAGCGCTTTCAGGCGCGTCTGAGCGATGCGGATATTTCCGAGGAGGATGTGGTCAACGCGCTTGCAGGCGCCCTGGCCGGGCTGATCGGCGATGATGAGAATATTAAGGCTGTCGGTATTGGATTCCCCGGTTTTTTCAGGGGTGATTCCGGCATTGTTGCTGCTTCGCCGAATATTCCGGCATTGAGGGATTTCGGGCTGGCCGAGGCTGTGAGCAAGCGGATGAATCTGCCCGTTGCAATACAGAATGACGGGCTGTGCGCTGCTATTGGCGAGCACCGCTTTGGCGCCGGCAAAGGCAGATCAAGCCTTCTGCATCTCACCCTCGGCACAGGCATCGGCGGCGGTTTGATTCTGAACCATCATCCATATACGGGGGACGGCGGCATGGCGGCGGAGTTCGGGCATTTATGCGTCGATACCGGCAGCGGCGCCCGGTTATGCGGTTGCGGCAACAACGGATGCGTTGAGGCCTATGCTTCCGCCGCCGCTGTAATGCAGCATTACGCTGAACAAACCGGTCGTCAGATGCAAGCATGCAATATCTTCACGCGCGCCTGTGAGGGCGACGCCATCGCCAGGAGCGTTTTTGAACAGGCGGGCCGGCATCTGGGACAAGCTGTCGCCGAGGCGATCAAGCTGCTGGATATTTATGCGGTGACAGTCAGCGGCGGCTTGATCGGCGCATGGCCGCTTCTGCATCCGGCCTTGATGACATCACTGGATGCGAAATTAATTCCGCCATTAAAGGGAAAAGTCGAAGTGCTCCGCACCACGCTCGGCGACAGGGCAGGCCTGCTCGGAGCCGCTGTCCTGAACTGTCCATAAATCCATGCGCATCAGCGTTTCTTCAATTTTTTCTTAACCTCTGCCAGCAACTTTCTGGCTTCCTCCTTGCGGCCCTTGTCCGCCAGTTCCCGCCCGGGCCGATTCGGCGCCTCCATGGCCATCTTGAAATGTTCGGCGGCCTCAGAATAGTTATTGGTTTCTTCCCATAGATAAGAGGCCATCCAGAAGTGCGCATCCAGACCTTTGGGGCTCAGTGCAAGCGCCCTGTTCAAATGCTGAACTGCCTTGTCGTCATCGCCAAAGCCAATAGGCCAACCGGGAACCTGATAATAAAGGCTGCCAAGGGTGGTATGAATTGAAGTTGCAAGCTCCTTTTTCGGGCGTTGTGCAAGTGCTGCTTCCAGATAAGCCTTGGCCTCCTTCACCTTGCCCAGCGCACCCAGACCTCCATCTTCGCCTGCCAGCGAGGCCAGCGCTATAGCCGCCCACACCTTGGGAAATGGCTTGCCCGGATGCTTCGCCGCATCTGCCTTGGCATCAGCAATCAATCTCTTATAGCCGGATACGCGGTTCACCTTATCAGGCGTACCGTATTTGATCTGATCCCAGCGCTGGGGAAATCCTGCCGCCTCATCTGCCGCCTGCGCCGGCGAACCCATCGCCAATAACGACGCCAGCAGACAGGCGCTCAGGAACCTTGTTACATACATATAATCTCCTTTAAATTACTATCATAACGTATTGATTAAAATTAATTTATAGCTCGCCTTTGGCAAATTTGCGGGCAATCCGGTTCTGCGCCGCCAGCGCCCTGTCCACCAGACGCGGGAACAATACATTGATACGCACGAACAGCGCCTCCGGAAACCCGAAATATATATCCTTTCGATCATTGTCAACAGCAGCAATGATCCTTTTTACTACATCTGCCGGCGCATCCATATTCATCCCTGTCGCTTCGCCCATGCGCATCACGGCATCGGAGTTCATCGGCGTTTTAACAGCGCGCGGCGCGACATATGTCACCTTGATCCCGCTGTCGGCGACTTCGCGACGCAACGCCTCGGAAAAACCGCGCAGGCCAAACTTGCTGGCCGAATAGGCGCTGAAGCAGGCAAAGCCGATGCTGCCGAAGATAGAACCGACATTCACTATGCGGCCTGAACTCTGCGCCAGCATCGTCGGCAGAAATGCGCGCGCCAGCCACATGGGCGCCAGCAGATTAACATGCATCATTAACTCCATTTTCTCAGCCGATTCATCCTCGCATACGGCAAAGCTGTTGACGCCGGCCAGGTTTATGAGCAAATCGACGCCGCCCAGCAATTCCAGACAGCGTTCGGCAACCCTTTGGCATCCCGTCAGGGTGGAAAGATCGCCGACAATGGCATGCGTCCCATCCATCTCCCCGTTCAGCCTGGCGAGCGCATCCGCATTGGCATCAACCAGGACCAGATTGGCGCCCCGCGCAAACAACTCCCGGGCCAGAATGCTGCCCATGCCACCGGCGGCGCCGGTCAAAACAACGCGTCTGTTTTTAATTTCCATCAGTTATCCTCCAGCTCCCCGGAGATAAATACAAGCGGCAGACCACGAAAAATATCGCCGTACAGCTTATAGAACATTTGCGCCGCATGAACAATCGCCATTTGATCCTCCCTGTCTTCGATCCGATTCATAAGCCCTCCAAAAAAGCCCATATGCCTGACATCCAGAGCGCCGTGAGAACGCAGGTAGGAAAAGGCTGAATCGGGCAACCCCAGGGCGCTCTGAATATGATCAGCAGCATGCGTAGCCAGCGCCACGCTGGCGCCCTCAAGCACCAGAACCATGCCAAACAGGCCGACCGGATTGACCCGCCCGATGGTGTCATAGGCGTAGGCGACCATCAGTTCGGTTGCAGGCGCCGGAGCGCTCTGCCGAACGACCTCCCCGTCGGCGCCGCAGGCATTCAGGTCATTGAGAATCCACTCCTGATGTCCCATCTCTTCCTCAATATATTCACCAATGGCCTGGCGCAGCCATTCCAGCCTCTCCGGAATTCGCCCGCCCGCCGACATCAGCAGCGGCGTCGTATGCTTAACATGATGATAGGCCTCGGTGAGAAAGGCGACATAGCTCTCAAGCGACAGCTTTCCCGCCCCGCCCTGCTGAATAAACGGAATCGACATCAGCTCATCGCGTTCGCATTTTGTCGCTTCAATCAGTTCATCATAAAAGGCCATGATTACTCCTCATACAGCCTGCGTATTCGATCAGCATAGAGGCTGAAAATCTGCCCGCGCCTTGGCCGCCCCGTGCCTGTCCACAGACCATTGGCGACGCTGAACGGCTCATCAGCCATCAGCCAGCGAGTCACCCGGGCATAATCGGGCAATCGAGCATTGGCGGCGTCCACAGCCTTGCTCACCTGTTTGTCATCCATGCCATGGCGCGGCGCAATAACAGCGACATTGAAGGGTCGCGCCTCGCCAAACAGACACGATGCAGCGATGGCGGGCTCAATAGACAATTCCCGTTCAACCCATTCCGGCGACACATTACGCCCGAACGAGGTAATAAAAATATGTTTTTTTCGCCCGATCAGGTGCAAAAAACCCGCGTCATCGATAGTTCCAAGATCGCCTGTTGGAAAATACGCCCCGGCGACCTGCTGCGCCTGGCCAAGATAGCCGGAAAAGAGACTGCCCCGCACCAGGATTTCCCCATCATCAGCAAGCCTGATCGACACATGCGGCAAAGGCTTGCCGACACTGCCCGGAAGATTCTTATCCACTGTGTTCATGGCCACGACGCTTGCCGCTTCAGACAAACCGTAGCCTTCAAAGACAGGCAGATCAAGCTGCGCTGCGCGCTGCAACAGGCGTTCGGAGACCGGCGCTCCACCCACCGCAATATATGCCAGCATCGGCGGCTTTGGCAATCCGCGTTCCAGCCCCGAAACCAGCGCATACAACATTTGCGGCACCAGAATACAGCTGCTTGCCCCTGATTCATGCAGCATGGCGATAAAGCGCTGAACATCCAGACCGGCAGCGCCTGAAAGGCCGACGGCTGACAACTCCGGCGCGCAAATCGTTGCTCCCGCCAGCAAGGGCGCATAAATTCCGCCGATGTTTTCCAGCAGCGTTGCATAGGGCAGCACCGACACATGCCTGTCCGTCTGCTTTGCTGCGCTTCGTTCAACCAGCGATGCGGCGACAGCCTGCATGGCGCACTGGCTCAGGCAGACGCCCCTGGGCTCGCCTGTCGAGCCCGATGTAAAGGTGATCCTGGCACAATCGGCAGGAATAGCTGTTGCAGTTGCGGCAATGCGCGTCAGCCATAGCTGTTGCCGGCCCAGTCTGATTTGAAGCGGCCTGGTCGCCTTGATATTCAGCGACTGTATGAGCGAGGAAAATGCCTCGGGCTGATCTGTCAATACGGCGTCAACGCCGGCGGCGCTGAGTAAATGGGCGATCTGTTGCGGGGCGAAAAAATGCGGAATCGGAATCAGCGGAATATCTGACAGCAGGAAGGCCAGATCCGCCACGGCCCATGCCGGCCCGTTATCCGCCAACAGCGCCGCAACGCGAATTTCATGCGCCAAAAAGGCCCGGCTGGCATCATGGACGGAAGCCGACAACTGGCCATAGCTTAAAGATGATTTGCAATCATTGCCTTCAATAGCGATGGCGTCGGGGCGCATGTCGGCATGATTGCGTATGGATTCAATGATCCTGCTCATCCCGTCATCATGCCCGACTATATTTTTCGCCCTCTCTGGCGGCGCTTGCCCATGTATCGCGAAGGTTTATCCATAATTCCTGTAAATTGTCGTGTCCTTCATGGATGTCTCCAAAGCACACAACCGGCTGATCCCTGTAATAACTGCCCCACTGCTGACGCTCGCTTTCAGGAAGCCTGTCCACATCGGCTTCAATCATCTCCTTCGGCTCCAGGCCCAGGCGGCGAAAGGCGTTACGCAATCGCACGCCGCCGGTAAACACCACCCAGCGAAAACCGGCGGCCCGAAGGTAGGCCGTTGCGGCGATAATGGCCATGCGCGCATCCCCCGGCTCCGCCTCGGCAAGATTGCCAACTTCAACAATATTGGATCGATCAACCCTGATCCCCATGTAGTGCGAAATAGCAGCTTCAACCGGCTCATCAAGATAGGCCTCCAGAAACAGCTCGCCCAGTGCTGCGTCATGAAAACCAAGAATGGCCCTGCATTGACGTTGCCGGTTTTGGACTCGAATTAATTTGGGCATAAAGCTTCGAACCTCTGCGCCATACATGCGACGGAAGGTGAGCGACACGAATTTTGTCGCTTCCTTCCACTGAGGATGATTTTTGTCTATTACGTCAATCATGCTGAATAGTCATCAAACTCCAATGTTGCTTACTATCCCATTCGTCACCACAACCACCCGGGCGCCTGCGAAAAATCCGGATGCCCTGCACCGGGCATGTTCAGGCGCTACGATGCGCATGCGGTGAGAGTGGACAGCTTGCATCGGAATACCGATTGATCATTAAACCTGGGAAAAGCAGTTGGAAGCGTGCAGAGAGTGCAATATCCTGATTTGAAGGGCATAATGAATTGTGCGTAGTCACCTTGTTGATGATGAGTATTTTTTCATATAGCCAGACGAATCAATAGCTTGCGCTACGTGCTTTTTCCAGGTTAAACCTAGATTTCCCAGCTGGAAGCGCCCACATGGCGCAAGCTCTTGATTTGCTTTGCCAAACGGAAAAACTCTTATCGCCAATAAGGTGACAGCGATTTTTTCCGTTACGCCC
>CAYTFI010000065.1:0-9014 GCA_964437065.1 uncultured Zetaproteobacteria bacterium
CGCGCCTTGCCCTGGTGCTTTGGGGTGGCTCTGATAGTATGCCCTTTTACGGGACAGGACACCAGCATTTACCCACAGGAGGAAAAGATGTCCCTGGATGCCAGACAGCGAAAAGACCTCAAGGCCAAATCGCATCATCTCAAACCGGTCATCAGAGTCGGTCAGAAAGGCGTTTCTGAAAATTTGATACTGGAAACCAGTCTGGCGCTCGACGCTCATGAACTCATCAAGGTTCATATTGGCGGCGATGACAGGGAGGCGCGCAAGGCGACAGCCCTTGACATAGCTACGCAAACCCGCTCGGAAATTGTCAACCGGATCGGAAAAACCTGCATTTTATACCGTAAAAAAGTTAGTGAAGAGCAGGATGATTGATGAATGCATGCAGTGAGAAGATCCGTCATTTACTTACGCAGGAATTTCACCCCGAGCATCTGCGCATCGAAGATGAATCATGGAAGCATGCCGGTCATGCCGGGGCCAGGGAAAGCGGCGGCGGTCATTTCGTCGTCCATATTACTGCGGCTGCATTTTGCGGCAAAAACAGGGCGCAATGCCACCGCATGATTTACAAAGCCCTTGAATCACTGTTCCCGGCATCCATTCATGCCCTGAGTATTCATGCGAAGGCTACCGCTGCCGACTGAACGGAATCCGCCGATCCCGCTTTCTACCGGCTTTTCGCTCGGGATTTTGCAGGCGCCTCCTGTTTTCATGGCTTTATTTTCTATTATCGGCTGCGAATATTCGATGCTTGCGCGCATGGCGCGTAACGTGTTTCATGCTAATATGCGCGCATGAAAAAAATCAACGCAGGCATATCAGGATCGGAAACCTCGCTGCGGCGGATATTGCTCCACGCGACGCTTGCAGGCTGCCTCGCCCTGTTCGCCCCGACGCTGCTGCTGGCCACCGCCGAAGCCCCGCAGCCAGCCAGGCCCGGCAAAGAAAAAATCATTGCCATGATAGCAGATGAAACGGCCCTTTCAGCAGAACATGTTCGGCATGCGCTGGCTGATGCGACTTTTATTCCCAGCATTATTGAGCGCATCAACACGCCATACGAGTCGCGCCCCTATGCGCAATACAAGCCTCTTTTTGTCTATGGCCGCATGAAAAAAATGGGACTGGCGTTTCTTAGCGAGCATGCGCCGATTTTTGCCGCCGTAGAGAAGGAGTACCGCGTTGAAGCAAAAATCATTGCCGCTATCCTTGGCCTGGAAACACGCTTCGGTCGCAACAGGGGGAAGGACAGGGTTCTTGATTCCCTCTACACGCTGGCGACAGGCTATCCGCGACGCGCTGATTTTTTTCGCAAGCAACTGGGCGAATTTTTATTGCTCAGCAGTGAAGAGAAGCTAGATCCTGCAATGATCAGGGGCTCCTATGCCGGCGCCTTTGGCACAACCCAGTTCATCCCGTCGTCATTCCGCGCCTTTGCCGTTGACGCCGATCATGATGGCAAACGCGATGTTTTTGACTCGGCGCAGGATATTATTGCCAGCGTGGCCAATTATTTTCACCGCCACGGCTGGCAACACGGGCGACCCATGGCTTACTGGCTGCCTGCCAGCGGCTTTGCGATCAAGCCTGCGTTGCGCAGGCAGGCTGATTCCGGGCTGAAAAGCTGGGTGAAGCTTTCTGATCTGCGCCGCCTGCTGCCAAAACTGCCGGCAATCTGGCGCGACGATGACAAGGTCAGCATCATTGAAATGGAGACCAAACATGGCAAGCAACTGGCCCTGATCCATTATAATTTTTATGTCATCACGCGCTGGAACCGTTCCTACAACTACGCCATGGCGGTCACGGAAGTCGCCGCCATGCTCGGATGCGACGTTTGCAGCGTAAGCTGATCCTCGGCGTATCTCTGGGCCTGCTGTTTTCGGGCTGTTCTTCAAACACGGCGATCCTGACTCCGACTGCCTATCCGAACAGGGGACAGCCGCGTACCCGGGACCATGCTGCGGGCAAGCCCGCGCTGCCGGACGGGGCCGGCGGCGTGTATAAAACCGGCAAGCCCTACCGGGTCGCCGGCGTCTGGTATCGTCCCATGCAGAGCGCAACGGCCTACGACAAGACCGGCATTGCATCGTGGTACGGGCGTGATTTCCATGGCGGCAAAACGGCCAATGGCGAGCGCTATGATATGCATGCGCTGTCCGCCGCCCACACCACCCTGCCGCTGCCAACGCTGGTGCGCGTCACCAATCTGGAAAACGGTCGATCTGTTGTTGTGCGCGTGAATGATCGGGGCCCGTTTGTGAAAAGCCGCCTGATTGACCTCTCCTATGCCGCCGCCAGAGAGCTTGGATTCGCCGATCAGGGAACTGCGCGGGTGCGCGTGCAAACGCTGGATCGCCCCGCTGCGACAAGCCATGCGCAAGCGCCGCCGGCGCCCGCCCCTGTTGCAGTCGCTTCCCCGATCATGCTGGAAAACAGCGCTGCAAAAGCGCCCGCAAGGGCGACGGGAAAAGGCGGCATTTTCGTTCAGTTGGGCGCATTCAGATCCAAAGGCAATGCCGCGCAGCTGCGCGATGCGCTGCTTGGCCAGTATCCCGCCACCCGGATTCGTCCCCTGCATCTGGCGTCGCAAACCCTGTTTCGCGTCCGCATTGGCCCGTTCAGGGATATGAGCGTCATTGAGCAAACAATCCGCGACCTGCAACATGACGGACATCACGAAGCAATTGTGATTGTCGAATAAATGCATCAGCGCAATGCACGGCCCCGACTGGCCGCATTCGGCTCTTCGCGTCTGGGGCCGGAAAACCCGCTCTATGCCGATGTTGTAAGGCTTTCAACCGCTATTGCAGAGCTCGGATGGGATGGCGTAACCGGGGGATGCCAGGGCATGATGGCGGCCTTTTCCGAAGGCATTGACGCCGGCGGCGGCCACATCCGGGGCATCACGCTGGAGCGTTTTCCCACCCCGCCCCGGAACACCCTGAGCGAAGAAATCCGCGCTCGCGATTTTTTTGACCGCATGCGCAACATGATTGAAGAATCGCAGGCCTGGCTGGCGCTTCCCGGCGGCCTTGGCACGCTGGCCGAGCTGGCGATGGCCTGGGATCTGGTTGCCATCCGCGTTTTCGAGCCTCGCCCGCTGCTGCTGTACGGTGAAATGTGGACGCCTGTTATTGATGCGCTGGCCGCTCATCTGGTTTTATCCACTGATCAGGCCTTTTCAGCCATCCGGATATGCAAAACGCATGAAGATGCGCTTGCCGCCCTGTCCAGCCACGCACCGGCGCGGGGCGCCGGAAAATATGCAGGGTAAAAAATTCCGGGATCAGCGCGCCTCTGTTTTGCCTGAACTGGCCGGACAGCGGCTTGATCAGGGGCTGGCGCAATCCTTCGACATATCCCGCCGCCGCAGCCGTCGCGCTGTTGATGAAGGAGGCGTTTACCTCAATGGCAAGCGCTGCCGAACTGCCGGACGCAAGCTGAAATGCGGCGACAAGCTCCGTATTGTGCTGCTGGAGGGGGAAAGACTGATTCCTTTTGCCGCCCGCCAGTTAATCTGGCAACAGGGGCATCTGTATCTCATCCACAAGCGCAGCGGCCAGTACGCGCAGGAGGCGTTGCACCGCAGCCTCGGCACGCTGCCCGATGAACTGGCCCGCCATCTTCAGCTTCCGCCTGTCGCTGCCGCCGCCCTTCGCCCCGTGCACCGGCTTGACCGGGGCACATCCGGACTTATGCTGTTTTGCTCAGATCCGGGCCGGCTGCAACAGATTCAGAAGCACTGGCGCATCTGCACGGACAAGCATTATGTCGCAGTCGTCGAGCCCGCCCCGACATGGGATGAGCAACGCATCCGCCTGCCTATCGGCGGCCGGCGCAATGCGCGGGGCTGTTATACGGTGTCGGAACGGGGACGCGAATGCGATACCAGAGCAAGCGTGCTGGAGCGCCGCGGCGAACGCGCACTGATGCGGCTGATTCCGCAAACAGGACGAACGCACCAATTGCGCGTCCATCTTTCAGCACTAGGATGCCCCATCCTTGGCGATGCGCGCTATGGGGGAAGGGCCGCCGGGCGATTAATGCTGCATGCGGAACAGTTGCGCATCACCGCCCCGGCCATGCCGGAAACACATTATTGGAACGTCCCGACCGAGGAGGATTGGCAATGGTAAACAAGGCTCTCACTTTTTTTGCACGACGGCGCATTTCGGCCCTGCCGGGCGCGCTTCTCATGCTTATGAGCACGGCGGCGCTTGCCGCTCCCTGGCCTGCGGCGCCGTCGCTTGACGCCAAATCGTGGGCCATGATTGACGCCCGTTCCGGCCAGGTTATCACCCAGCACAACGCCAACGAACAGCTGCCCCCGGCCAGTCTGACCAAAATGATGACGCTTTATCTGGCCTTTGAAGATATCAGACAGGGACGCCTTGATTTGCAGGATCGGGTGTCTGTGAGCAGAAAGGCCTGGAAAATAGGCGGCAGCACCATGTTCCTCGATCCGCGCATGCACCCGACTGTAAACGAGCTTCTGCACGGCATCGCCACCTTGTCCGGCAATGACGCCTGTATTGCGCTGGCTGAATTTGTTTCAGGCTCTGAAGAGGCCTTTGCCGAGCGCATGACGATCACGGCCCGCAAACTGGGAATGACCAGAACCTATTTCATGAATGCCACGGGATTTCCTGCTGAAGGCCACTACAGCACGGCTCTGGATATGGCCATTCTTGGCGCTGCGCTATGGCGTGATTTTCCTGAACTGTATAAATTGTTCAGTGAAAAAGAATATAGCTTTGATAATCGCGTGCAACCGAATCGGAACCGGCTGTTGTGGAGCTTTCCCGATGCCGACGGCATCAAAACAGGCCACACGAAGGCTGCCGGTTATTGTCTGGTCGGCTCGGCGGAAAGGAATAACTCCCGCTTTGTCACATCCGTTTTTGGCGCCGGCTCTGATCGCTCGCGCGCCAGATATGCAGGCAAGCTGCTAAACTTCGGCTTTCGCAACTTTGTAACCCTGCGCCCTACCGAGCGCGAGATGCGCCGCAAGGTTGAAGTGTTTGGCGGGGCGGAAAATCATGTCTGGCTACAGCCGGCGACGCCCATCTGGCTGACGGTTCCCAAGGGGGCGGAATCATCCCTGTCATTTCGCCTTCGCTATAACGCCCCGTTGAAGGCGGCGATAAAAAAAGGACAGGTGTTGGGCTCAATCGACGCCGTATTTGGCAGCAAGAAAAAACTTAATATCCTGAAAACCGTTTCCATGGTCGCGGCGCGCGACGTTGACGGCGCTTCATGGTTTGGCCGGCAGTGGGATGCGCTGCGCTTATGGTGGCGCGGCAGCTCCGCAGCTGAGGATGAAGGCGAATAGCGATGCCGCTTACTGCCTGGGTGAATGGTCGCTTCTTTCCGCTAGAGGATGCAACAGTTCACATAGAAGACCGGGGATTCCAGTTCGCCGATGGCGTTTATGAGGTGATTGCCTGCTTTGGCGGCGCATTTCTTGATCTGGATGCGCACCTTGAACGACTCCGGCGCTCCTGCGAAGCCATTGCCATATCACCCCCCCGTTCGCCAAACGAACTGAAGCTGCTGATTCAACAAACCTATGCGCGCAATCCCTTTGACCACGCCATGATTTATGTGCAGATCACACGCGGCGTGGCGCCCCGCTCGCATCTGGTTAGCGAAACGCTGCAACCCACCATGGTCATCACGGCGCGCGCCCTGCCCGAGCCGACAGAGGAAAAACTCGCCTGCGGCGCCTCCGGCATCACCCTGCGGGACATCCGCTGGAAGCGTTGCGATATCAAGTCCATCGCCCTGCTGGCCAGCGTGCTGGGCAAACAGGAAGCCAGATCCCATAATGTTGATGAGGCCTTCTGGCTGGATGAGCAGGGGCATCTGCTGGAGGGTTGCGCCACCAACTGTTTTGCCATCATCAACCGCAAACTGGTCACCCATCCGCTGGATCATCAGGTGCTTGGCGGCATCACCCGCCGCATGCTGCTCGACCTGGCTCGCCGGCATGCGATGCAGATTGAGGAACGGCCATGGAAACTGTCGGAAGCCGGCCTGACTGAATGCATGATGACCAGCACCACCAACGCCGTCATGCCGGTGTGTCGAATCAACGGCGAGGCCATTGGCGATGGCGTTCCCGGCCCGGCGGCCATGCAACTCCGGCAGTGGATGCTGGATGAATTCCGATCGCTGAAAGGATGAAGGGCGTATTGCTGGATATGGATGGCACCATTGTCGATGCCTTTCCACCTATTATCCGGGCGCTGAATCAAACCTTCGCTGAATTCGGCCTGCCGCAAATGACTGCGCAGGAGATCAAACGGCATACGGGCCGGGGCGATTGCAGCATGATCGCCCTGTTCGGCGATCGCCGCAAAGCCGCAGGCGCGCGTTTTCTGGAAATCCATGATGAGGATTACCTGCAACACCTCACGCCGCTCGCAGGAGCTGAAGAGCTATTCACATGGCTGGGAAAACAGGGCATCCCCTGCGCCATAGTCACCAGTAAAAGCCAGATGCGCGCCGAAGCGCAACTGGACGCGCTGGGCTGGAGAGAATCGTTCCAGTCGGTGATCGGCAAGCTTGATGGCCGCCCTGAAAAGCCCGACCCGACGCCGGTGCTGCTGGCCTGCCGGGCCCTGAATATCTCCCCGCAGCAGGCCGTCATGATCGGCGACGGCATCGCAGACATGAAATCGGCGACCAGAGCGGGCGCATGCGCGCTGGGTCTTTGTGACTCCTTTTCGGCAGAAGAACTTGCCGCAGCCGGGGCGACGCGCTGCTTTGATTCCCTGATCGAGGTTCAGGCATGGCTAAACGCACAGATCCGCTAATCCGGTTTTTGCTGCCCGAAGCCCATGCGCGCGGCGCCATTATTCGCGGTCGCAACATCGTTGCCGATGGCCGACGGATCCATGGCCTGAATCAGGCGCCCGGCGAATTGTTCGGGCAAGCGCTATTGGCTTCCATTCTGCTGCTCAGCATCAATAAAGGCGGCTTGCGTCAGGTTTTGCAACTGGACGCCCTGCCCTCGTCAGCGCACGCCCCGCTGCAACGCATCATGGCTGAAACGCGCCGGGGCTCGGTGCGCGGCAGCCTGGACTGGCGACAGGACAAGCTCGCCATGCGCAACCGGAGGCATGGCGGCGTCAGCTGCTGGATGGGCAAGGCGATCCGCCTGTCAACGGTTCGCGATATGGGCGTTGGGCAACCCTACATTTCAACCATTGAGCATGAATCCGACTTTCTCGCCGATCATATCGCGCATTATCTGAACCAGTCGGTTCAAACCCGCGCCGATATCATCCTGCGCGGCGATCTTGGCCTGATGATCGAGGCCATGCCCGGCTGCGATGAAACGTGCTGGTTTAAGGCCGTCGAGGCTGTGGCTGTGATCCCCGACAGCGCGCTTGCTGCTGATTCGCCTGAACAAATATTGACCCGCCTGGATGGCCTGCGCTGCAAACCGGGCAGCCGGGATGAATACGCCTATTCCTGCGACTGCAGCGCTGAAAAAATGGCCCATGCCATTAAAGGCCTTCCCGCCGGACAGTTGCGCGAGCTGGCCGATGCACATGGCCGGATCACCATCTCATGCCAGTACTGTAATCGTCATTATCAAGAGTCCATTGCAGAACCCTGAGCGCAACTACCTCTGAGTTACTGCATCACGATGGGTATATCGATTTTCCGGCTGTTCAATATGCTGATTTTGCGCGCCACCTCTCCTGCCAGCGTCTGATAAGCGGCGGCCTGCTGACAATCAGGGTCGGCAGCAACTATCGGAACGCCGACATCGGAATTTTCACGAATGCGAATATCCAGTGGAATATGGGCCAGAACAGCAGTGTTGAACTCCTGTCCCAGACGGTCGGCGCCGCCTTCCGAGAAAATCGCGCTGGATTCGCCGCAGTGCGGGCAAATAAACCGGCTCATGTTTTCAACAATGCCAAGTGATGGAACATTGACCTGCTGGAACATCTCAATGCCTCTGCGGCAATCCAGCAGGGCAATATCCTGCGGAGTGGTGACCAGCAGCGCTCCGGAAACCGGCACTTTCTGCGTCAAGGTCAACTGCGCATCGCCTGTTCCCGGCGGCATATCAACAAACAGATAATCCAGCTCGCCCCATTCAACATTGTTCAGCAGTTGACTCAGAGCGCTGGCCACCATCGGGCCGCGCCAGACCATGGCCTTTTCCTCCCCAACCAGATAACCAATGGAAATGGTTTTAACGCCATAGTTTTCCAGCGGCGCAATCTGTCTGGTCGCAGCATTCACCATAGGCTGCTTGTCCGCCAGTCCCATCATGCGCGGGATTGAGGGACCGTAGATGTCCGCATCCAGCAAACCGACGCGGGCGCCTGACTGCGCCATGGCCACGGCAAGATTTACCGCCGTGGTCGATTTGCCCACGCCGCCCTTGCCTGAGGCGACTGCAATAATATTGGCGACGCCGGGGATTGCTTCCTTGCCCCGACTGCCGGCGGTAACTTTCGCTGTCATATTCACGCTTACGCTTGTTACGCCGGCAAGCGCCTGAACGGCCGCTTCAGCCTGACTCCTGAATGATTCCTTGACCGGGCAGGCGGGCGTAGTCAGTTCAATGGTGAAGCTCACCGCGCCACTTTCAATGCCCACGTCTTTGACAAACCCGAGCGCAACAATGTCTTTATTGAAATCGGGATCAACAATCGTTGAAAGCGCCTTGAGAATATCTGCTTCTGTAACCATGTAAGCCTCCGGTTAACGCGCATTGCCCCGTTCATATGAACGCACGCGGGTTGTCTATTAAGTGTTTATGCAGCGAAGTCTTAATACCCAAGTAATATTGTCAAGTATTATTGGCAGCCATGATGCATGACTAACACACATTTTTTGTTGCACATAAAGAGACGCCCCGATCATGAAATCCAGTCAGACCGGGGCGCAGCTGCACCTGTCGGAAGGGGAGGGGAAGGCGCAGCTTGGGAAAGAGAAAACGAATATACGCCAACGCCGACCTTTTGTCAAATGCAAGTTAA
>CAYTFI010000066.1:0-1792 GCA_964437065.1 uncultured Zetaproteobacteria bacterium
ATCGAGAAGCTATATCTCTGCAATGCGTTGCACGCGTTCACCCACGCCGGTGAACAGCGCATAGCTGATTGTGTCCAGCATGTCGGCGATGTCGTCGGCGAGCAGGGCGTTTCCCCAGAATTCTACTGAATCTCCGCGTTTGACGTCGGCATGCGTGATATCAAGCAGAGCGTAGTCCATGCAAATGCGACCGATGACGGGAAGCCTGTTCTGTTCAAAAATGGCGCAACCCCGATTGGACAGCGCGCGTGGCAGGCCATCGGCATAGCCGAGATTGATGACGGCGATGCGCATGGCGGCCGGGGCAGTAAAACAGTCTCCGTAGGATACGCTTTCACCTGCATTGATTTCTCTTGTTTGCATGACCTTGCCGGTCAGCCGCATGACCGGTTTGAAGCCATGGTTTTTATTGGCGACCGGTTCCGATCCGTAGAGCGAAATGCCGGGGCGAACAACATCGAAGCAGTATTCCGGCATGGTCAGGATGCCGGCGCTGTTGAGCAATGAAAAGGGCAGATCGGGCGCCAGATTTTGATGCAGGCGGGAAAAAGAAGCAGCCTGAGAACGATTCAGCGGATGTTCCGGCGTATCGGCGCAGGCCAGATGAGACATGATGCCGCGAACAGCCAGCCCCGCTTGCCGGCACTGATTTAACATCGCCTCGGGGGCGTCTGCGCCGAGTCGATTCATGCCTGAATTCACCTTGACCCAGACTTCGCCTTTAAATCCAGCACTGTGCAGCAGGGCGATCTGGTCGGGCTCGGTAATGGCGGGGGTGAGCTGTTTTGCTTGCGCAAGCCTGGCGTCCTCCGCATCAAAAACACCTGACAGCAGCGTGATTTCGGACGCGGCGGAATTGGCAACAAGATCACGCAGCAGGGCGCCTTCCGTGGCATCCGTGACGCCAAAGCTGCGACAGCCGGTATCAAACAGGGCGGGGGCAATCAGATCAAGTCCATGGCCATAAGCATTGGCCTTGACAATAGCCATGATTTCAGCCTGATTGGCATGTCTTTTGAGCAACTGATAGTTGTGGCGAAGATGATCAAGGCTGATCCAGGCGATTG
The DNA here is from genome assembly GCA_964437065.1 of uncultured Zetaproteobacteria bacterium. Classification (GTDB taxonomy): domain Bacteria; phylum Pseudomonadota; class Zetaproteobacteria; order Mariprofundales; family Mariprofundaceae; genus Mariprofundus. The sequence goes on from CAYTFI010000066.1 coordinate 1,068, forward strand.
CGGGGCGGCTCATAGCTGAATCGTAGCCAGTCAGGGGCAGGGTTCAAGGATTCAGAGGACAGAAGGCAGAAGACGGAGGGCAGATGACGATCACACTCTGTCTTCCGTCCTCTGACGCGCCTTGACAGCGGGGATGCGGTCGATTAGAGATTTGTGACGGGCGGATCATGCAATTTCGGCGCGGCAAACAGACAATTCATGGTTTAAGGGTTATTAATGGCGAAAAAAGGATTGGTTCAGAAAACAATGGTGCGTAAAGCTGCAGGCCGGCCCCGCAGCATAGATCAGTTGCAACAGGATTTTGATGCGCTGCTGACATCAAGGGCTCAGGGACGGAAGGCAGACCATCGGACTCCTTCGTCATCCGAATCGAATAAACTGCATGGTAAAACTGCTGCTTTTCCGGCCCCGTATGTGGCGGTTGAGAAGAAAAGGGCGGCGAATGCCGCAGCGCATGCAAGGCCATCCGAAACACAGGGCCTGCCGGAAAAAAACGGCGCACAGGGGCCTGCCGGATTGCAGGGCCCGCCCGGGAAAAACGGCTTGCCAGGGCCTGTCGGGCCACCCGGCGCAACCGGGCCGCAGGGGTTGCCGGGAAAGGATGGCGAGCAGGGCCCCGCCGGGCCGCAGGGATCGCCGGGAAAGGATGGCGCGCAGGGGCCGGCCGGGCCGCAAGGGTCGCCGGGAAAGGATGGCGCGCAGGGGCCTGCCGGGCCACCGGGGTT
>CAYTFI010000066.1:1892-8986 GCA_964437065.1 uncultured Zetaproteobacteria bacterium
GCCGGGAAAGGATGGCGCGCAGGGGCCTGCCGGGCCACCGGGGTTGCCGGGAAAAGATGGCGCGCAGGGGCAGGAAAGCAGCGCGGGCGTGTTGCTTTCAGAGCTGTCTGAGCGCACGAGGAGAATCAGTAAAGGCGTTCTGACAGGCGGTTTTTTATTGTTTCTTGGCATTGCGGCCGCGTTATGGCTTTATCAGGGATTGTTGGAGAGAATAAAACAGTTGGAAGCGCATCAACAGGCGGCATCGGTGCAAGCAATCGCCCCGAAGCAGGCGCAGGCAGCTGAAAATAGCCAGGCTCGACTGCAACCTGCGCCTCTGGACTCGTCGGAATTGCAAGCAGATGCGCCCGCAGAAAAACAGCTCCTGGCCAGGCCATTGGAACGCCGGATCAATCCTCCGAAGCTTGCCGGTGCGGATTTGGCGGCTGTTGCCGCAGAGCCAGCCGAATGGGTGGTCAACATCCTGTCCGCATCATCCAGGGAAGAGGCCGAAAAGGAAATCCTCCGAATTCGCAAATTGGGGATTGCGGTCGAATCAGTTCCGGTTACGCTGGACGGGAAGACGACGTACCGCATACGGATCAGCGGTCATTCGAGCAGGCAAAAGGCGGAGAAGCAAAAGGAATTCCTGATGTCCAGGTTCGGCATGCGTAATTTGTCGGTTGACAGGAAATAACCCGGATTATCCCCGCATGGCGCATTCCCCTGATGCTTCCTGTGGCAGCGATTCCTTCTGTTGCGCCCTTCTTATTCCTGCCCGTTAAACACACCGATGCGGAACAGCATGCCCTGATAATTCAGAATCGCGCCATTGGCCGTGATTTCTTCCAACACCAGCGCCTTGCCAATTTTTTGTCCTTCATGGCGAACATGGCCATTGATGACAATCATGCGCGCCGATGGATTCGCATCATAAATATGTCCTTCAATGTGAATAGGCGGAAGTGAATTCAGCATCTCTTCGGGCAAATCCGGGTAATCCGGAACGGGCGCATGCGGGTCTGTTACTGCTGTTATTTTCTTGCCGGAGGGCGCGGCGGGTTTTATGAGCGCGCCGCCTTCCGGCGCGGTCGGCGCCTCGGATTCTGCTGCTGATCCGGCATGAACGGGATGGGCTGGCTGCTCCGCCTGTGAAGCCGGATGCCCTGCGTTTGCCGGCGTCATAATTGCAGGCGACTCCGGCTTGTCAGCTTGAGGATGCGGCGTTGCGACAGGCAACCGCTCCGGCGCTGGAATCATGGCCGACGGCGCCGTTGTTACAGGCTGATCGCGTTTGGCTATCCACCAGCCAAAAAACGCAGTGCCGGCAAGCGCAATGCAAACCCAGATGAAAAGCGGCAAGCGAGCTCTGCCATGATGTTTTCCAGGCCCTGTTTCTACGGAAGGGTTCAGCATATTTCGTTTTTCATCCGACTTTCTCAGGGCGTCAAGAATATAAGACATCAGCCGGGCTCTCTGAAATAGAGGCGCGGGCCTTCGGAGCCGACAGCGTCGTTGAGTCGGATAAGCGTCTGAGCTCCGGCGGCGCCATCCGGCTCAATGCCGGCGCTGCGCTGAAAATCCATCAGGCGCTCGATCAGCAGGGGATTCATGCGATAGGTGTCCTGAGCCGGGATCAGCTCGCCCTGCACCTGATCCAGCTCGTTAACAAGCCATTCGACTGCCTCGCCTTCAGATCCGGGGCGAATGAGGCCGTCGAAGCCGGGCGGGGATCGCCACAGAATGGTAAAGTCTTCATACCAGCGTTGCTCAAATTCCGCCAATGAAATACGCCACTGCCGCGATCCGAGTTGCAGCGTGGCTGAATCCATGTCGATGGCGGTGAGGGCGGCGTATGCATCGCTTGCATCGTTAATGCTGAACTGAATCACCGCAGGCCGGTTCAGGCTGCGCAGCTTGCCTATGCCGCCGCGTTGACGCAGGCATTGCAGGCCCAGTGACGCAAATTGTTCACAGGGGGCTGCCTTTTCCAGGCCCGGCAACGCCACCTTCCAGAGATCGGCCATGGTTTGGTAAGCCAGCGTTTCACTGCCCTGATCGGCGATTTCCATCCATGGATCGGATTTGTCAGGCGCGTTGTCGTTTGGCGGGACAGCAGCGCTCTTCTCTGTCTTTTCCGGCGGGGAGACCGCCGTATCCGCCTCGCCCGAACCGGCAGCAGTTAGCTCGGCCGTATTGCTCAAATATGTTTGAACCGGTTGCACGTGGATAAAGTCATTGATTACCAGAACTGCGGCAAGAACAGTTACTGCAAGCGCTAATATAATAAGCGATAAGGTGTTGTTTTTCGGATGTTTGGCTTTATTATCCTCAGGCAAGACTTCAGAGGCGGCCTGCTGGATATGTTCAGGCCTTGCCGTCGATCCCCCCTGGGCATAAACCCCAAGCAGGGCGCGACCGCAAAGCAGGTTGATCAGGCGGGGAATGCCGCGACTGAGGTGATGAATGTGGTTGATCGACCTGGCTGGAAATACAAGCCTGTCGCAGCCGGCGACAGCCAGCCGGTGGCGAATATATTCTCCGGTTTCAAAACGGCTTAGAGAGTTCAGGTGATAGCGAGCGGTAATGCGCTGGGCCAGCTGGCGCAAATCCTGTCTGTCCAGCATGGTTTTTAATTCGGGCTGTCCGAGCAAAATAATCTGTAACAGTTTGCGTTCATTGGTTTCCAGGTTGGTGAGCAGGCGAAGTTGCTCCAGCACCTCAGGCGACAGGTTCTGGGCTTCATCAATCATCAGCACGGTATTGCGACCCTGTCCATGCGCCTCAATCAGGCTTGCGCTGATCAGGTCGGTGAACTGTTTGATGCTCACCTGACCCTGGACGTAGTCGATAGACAGTTCGTCGCAAATGGCTGCCAACAGCTCTTCTACGGAGAGCTTGGGGTTGATGATCCAGGCAATCTCGGTGTTGGCGGGTACGTCCTCCAGCAGCTTGCGGCTGATGGTGGTTTTGCCTGTGCCAACCTCTCCGGTCAGCAGGATTATGCCGCCTTCGCCCTGCAGGCCGTAAATCAGGTGCGCCAGCGCATCCTGATGCAAGCGACTCATGTAGAGATAGCGCGGATTTGGCGCGATGGAGAAGGGTTTTTCCTTCAGACCGAAATATTGCAGATACATGCTCAGACAGCCTTGTCTTTCACCACAGAGGACACGGAGAGTAGAGAGGAAAAGCAGAGAAAATCAGTCCGATATGCCTCCTCTGTGGTGAATATTCCAGGCCCTTCCAAAGTTGGTTACTCTTTCCTGCCATGAATGTTCAGCAATGAAAGCTGGGGTGATTGCGGCCCCCTGATCGGAACGGGATAATCTCCGGAGAAGCAGGCGTCGCAGTGTTTTTTGCGCGGCTTTCCAACTGCCCGATACATGCCGTCAAAGCTGACAAAAGCAAGTGAATCGGCATGAATGCTTTGGCGCATTTCATCCAGGCTCATTTTGTTGGCCATTAGCTTTTCGGCGTCCGGCGTGTCAACGCCGTAATAGCAGGGATGCTTTGTCGGCGGGCTGGATATGCGCACATGCACTTCAACTGCTCCGGCGGCACGCACCATTTCCACGATTTTTCGACTGGTAGTGCCACGTACGATGGAGTCATCGACCAGAATAATGCGTTTGCCCTTAATCAGTTCACGGTTTGCATTCAGTTTTAATTTAACGCCGAAATTACGAATAGATTGTCGAGGCTCGATGAAAGTGCGACCGACATAATGATTACGAATCAGCCCCATCTGGAAGGGAATGCCGGCGGCCTCGGCATAGCCCATGGCCGGCGGCACGCCGGAATCGGGCACGGGGACGACAATGTCGGCCTCAACCGGCGATTCCCTGGCCAGTTCAACACCAATCTGATAGCGCGCATGATATACGTTGACGCCCTCAAGCGTAGAGTCGGGGCGGGCGAAATAGACATATTCGAACACACAGAATTTTGGCTTGCAGGATTTAAAGGGGTGCAGGCTCTCAAGGCCGTTTTTATCAATGATGACCATTTCACCGGGTTCAATATCGCGCACATATTTCGCTCCGACAAGATCGAAGGCGCAGGTCTCGGAGGCCAGCACCCATGAGCCATCCAGCTTGCCAAGCACCAGAGGGCGAATGCCATGGCGGTCGCGAATGCCAACCAGCCGCCTTTCCGCCAGCACCAGCAGCGAAAATGCGCCGGTCAGGCGGTGGATGGCGGCGGCCAGACGCTCTTTCATGCTTGACGCCCTGCTTCTGGCCACCAGATGAATCAACACTTCGGTATCGGATGTGGACTGAAAAATTGAGCCCATTTTTTCCAGTTGACCGCGCAATTCACGGGCATTGACAATGTTGCCGTTGTGACACATGGCGATGGCGCCATGGGCGTATTCAAATGAAAATGGCTGGCAATTGCGCAGGCCCGATTCGCCCGAGGTGGAATAGCGCACATGACCAATGCTGTGCCGACCCTGCAGTTCCTTGATTTCGGATTTTTTAAAGATATCGGCGACCAGCCCCATGCCGCGATGCGTATTAAAGCTGTGCTCATCAGTGCAGACGATGCCGGCTGATTCCTGACCGCGATGTTGCAGGGCGTACAGGCCCAGGTAGGTCAGGTTGGCGGCCTCCGGGTGATCAAATACGCCGAATACGCCGCACTCATCATGAAAATGGTCATTTGGCAAGAAAGGGGACAGTTTACTTTCTTCGGAACGAAAAAGTGAAACTGTCCCCTTTTTACTGCCTGCTGTTTGATTGTCGCTGCTCATGGCTGTCTCATTTCTTGCTGTTTTCGAGAATTGCTTTTAAAGCCTGCCTGTCCTTGATGGGTATTACGTCGCGAATATGCGATGATTTTCTTCTCGTCTTCTGAGGAGAAGAAAGCTTTGCTGCGCCCTGCCTGGAAAATGGATAGCCCTGCGGAATCACCTCGCCAAGCATGTCGCCAAGCTGAATGGCATAGGGCGTCAGCAGGCTTTGTCTAAGCCATGGCGCATCGGGACTGGTGTAAGATGTATAGATCAGGGAACAGAGGGCAATCATGAGCAGACCGCGAGCCGCGCCGAAAAAAATGCCCAGCGTGCGATCAGTCGCCGTCAGTTCAACCATATCGACGATTCTGCCGACAAGCGCCCCGATCAGGGCGACAACAATCATAACGACGACAAAGACCAGAATAAAGCCGGCGATGTCTGCAACGGTGCTGCTTGTGATCCATCGGCCAAGGTAATCGCCTGCCTGGCCGGACGTGCGACTGGCAATAAAAAATGCAGCAATCAGACCGGCCAGAGAAATTACTTCACGAACAAAGCCGCGCCACAGGGACAAGACCATTGAAAGACCAACAATCGCAATCAGGATATAATCAGTAAAGTTCAAGTAAAGCCTCAACTTTTCACTAAAAAATCGTAACTACTCAGCGCACCCTTGGTTTGCCTGATAACTGCGTCAAATATGCTCGGGTGCAGGAGCACGCTGCGCGTGTTTTCCTTGTTCTCGAACAAATCAAGGGCAATCTGAGCAGCTACGGACACTTTTGCATAGGGGTGCTGAAAACGCGCATGAGCGCATTGTTTGTTCCATGTTAAACTAGCCGTTGCCCTTTTTTCCGTTTACGCCAGAAGTGCTTGCGTAGCCTCGGAAAGGTGTTTTACAGCGGTAAAACTTAATTGCGTATCCGTATCGGCGCGCATCTTAGCAGTGATATTTGCCTTCTGCACCCTTGCTGAATTTTCACCCGGCAGGAGGATATGCGTGAAACCGAGGCTGGCGGCCTCCCTGACGCGCGCTTCAGGCTGACCGACAGGGCGAATTTCACCTGTCAGGCCAACTTCGCCGAACATGGCTGTGTCATGGGCGACAGGCCTTTCCTGATAGGCGGAAACCATCGCCATCAGCACGGCGAGATCGGTGGCAGGCTCGGCAATGCGGGCGCCGCCGGCGACATTGACATAGACATCATGTTGCGACAAAGGCAGGCCAATGCGGCGCTCCAGCACTGCCGTAAGCATGGCTACGCGGCCATTATCCAGTCCGACAGACGAGCGTTTTGGCGTTGAATAGACGGTTGGAGCAATCAGCGCCTGCACCTCAACCAGCAGCGGGCGCGTGCCCTCTATGCAGGCCAGCACGACCGAGCCGGGGGTGTCTTTGGCGCGTTCGGACAGAAACAGCCGTGATGCGTCGCGAATGCCGAGCAGCCCCTGATCTGTCATCTCAAATACGCCAATCTCGCCGGCCGGACCAAAGCGGTTCTTGATGGCGCGCAATATGCGGTGGCTATGACCCCGGTCGCCCTCAAAGTAGATCACGGCGTCAACCATGTGTTCGAGCACCCGTGGCCCGGCCAGCGCCCCGTCTTTGGTGACATGGCCGACAAGAATCATGGCATGGCCCTGTTGTTTGGCATTCTGAATCAGTGCTGCGGCGCAATCGCGAACCTGTGAAACCGTGCCGGGGGCGCTGCTCAGGCGATTGCTCACCGTAGTTTGAATGGAATCCACAATCACTGCGCCCGGCTTGATTTTGGCGATGGTGGCCAGCATGGATTCGAGTTCACAGGCGGAGATCAATAACAGGTTTGGGTGCATGGCGGCAATGCGTTCACCGCGCATGTGAATCTGCTGAACGGATTCTTCACCCGTGATGTAGAGCACCTGCCCGGATATTTCATCGCTGTTGCAAAGCTTCGCCGCAGCCTGAAGCAAGAGGGTTGATTTTCCGATCCCCGGGTCGCCGCCTATAAGCACGGCGGAGCCCGGCACAATCCCGCCGCCAAGCACCCGGTCGAGTTCTTCAATTTCGCAGGATCTGCGCGGATTTTGTTGGCGTGAAATATCAGTAATGGCAGATGCGGGCAGGGTTTTCCCCTTACCGACTGCCTGCATGATCGCTGAATCAATAACTTGTTCGGAGATGCTGTTCCACGCTCCGCAATCGAGACACTGGCCGCTCCATTTACGATGCTCCGCGCCACAGGACTGGCAGACATAAACTGATTTGACCATGAGCGCACTTTAGCGCCAAGTTGTCGCGTTCGTGAAGGAAAAATTTTAGCGGGCGAATTGTTGAAAATATGGGCGTTTCAATTGATATGGAGCCACGTTGTTTGTTCCATGTTAAATCATACAA
>CAYTFI010000067.1:0-8662 GCA_964437065.1 uncultured Zetaproteobacteria bacterium
GCATGGCGCAAGCTCTTGATTTGCCTTGCTAAACGGAAAAAACTCTTATCACCAACAAGGTGACAGCGATTTTTTTCGTTACGCCCTTCAAATCCATATCTTACACCCTGCACGCACTCCCGACTGAGGAATCCAGGATAATGCGCGTCAGGTCAGGACTCTATCCATTCAGTTGTCCCGGGCAATTTTCCTTGCCCGGGCCGGGGTTGCGCTTTTCCCGCCGCAGCATCTGCAGGGTTGTCATCTCTTTCACGGGGGCACTAGGATGCGTCGCATGCAACAGATATGCATCATAAAAACCAGCGTCGCTTCGCAGCAGGATGCCAGAAAGCTGGCCGGCGGCGTGATCACGACGCGTCTGGCCGCCTGCATTCAGATCACCGGCCCCGGCGAATCGATCTATCGCTGGCAGGGCAAGCCCGAACAGAGCATGGAATGGCATTTGAGCTTCAAAACATCGAAAGAGAAATGTTCCGCCCTTGTTGACTGGCTGTTGCAGCACCACCCTTATGATGTGCCGGAAATAATATGCGCCGACTGGAGCGCCACGGACGCTTATGCCAGGTGGCTAAACGAGGCGCTGAGCCCGGGTTGTTCATGAAGCATTCATGGGTCGGCATTATGATCTCGCCGGCATCCGGCTTTTGCAGCCCCCTTATGCAAAAGTGACCGTAGCTGCTCAGGTTACCTTTGTTTCACATCAGTTTTGCGATGAACAGGAGGATTGAATGATTGAAGTAACATTTGCAGGCGCCCTGATTGCGGGCCTGTTATCTTTTCTGTCTCCCTGCGTTTTGCCTCTGGTTCCGGCATATTTATCTTATATTTCAGGCGTATCGGTCAATGAATTACGCCAGCGCGAGCTGGTCAACGACTCGGTGCGTCGTCACGCACTGGCGCAATCGCTGTGGTTCATCGGTGGATTCAGTCTGGTATTTATCGCCCTGGGGGCGTCCGCAACGCTGATGGGCCAATGGTTGCTGAGCAATATGGACATTCTGGCCAAAATCGCCGGCGTGATTATTGTGGTTTTCGGCCTGCATTACACCGGCGTAATTCGCATTCCGCTGCTTATGATGGACGCCCATTTTGACACCGGCGGCGTCAATGCCAAACACGGCATGGGCGCTCTGGTTCTCGGCGCCGCCTTCGCCTTTGGCTGGACGCCCTGCATTGGCCCTATTCTTGGCGCCATCCTGGCCATTGCCGGGGTGCAGGCTGAGCTGTTGCGCGGGATTGGTTTGCTCGCCGTCTATTCACTGGGTCTGGCCGTGCCATTTCTTCTGGCTGCTTTTGCTACGGACTCGTTTCTGCGCTGGTCACAGAAATTCAAGCGGCATTTTGATATAGTTGAAAAAATATCCGGCATCCTGCTGATTGTAGTTGGCGCCATGATTTTTCTTGGCAGTTTCAGCATTATTTCCGGCTGGCTGATTCAGTGGTTTCCGGCTTTGGCCAATATAGAAGGCGCATTTGCACGTTAGCATAAAATAAATTCATGCGTTTTGCATAAAGGCATTGACCTGACTAGCCGGCAGTGTTTCAATGCACCCATGTTTGATTCTCCACAACAGGATATTGAATCCCGCATCGAAGATTTAGCGGATCATTTATCGCAGATTCGCCGTAATATGGAAAAGCTTATTGCTGAAAATCAGCGCATGCGCGAGGTGGTTCGCATTGCCGAGAGCGAACTGCGCAAACGTCGCGATCAGGTGCGAACTCTGGAAAGTGAAATACAAGCTGTGCAAAATGGCCGCCTTGAAGCCAAGGCGCGTGTCGAACACGCCATAGAAAAGCTGGATGAACTGATTTCCGAGCAGGGGGAGGCGACGTCATGAGCCATGCAGTGGAAGTTACCCTGATGGGCCGCAGGTTTACTATCCTGACCGACGACGCGCCCGATCAGGTGTTGGCTGCGGCGAGCCTGGTTCAGGCGCAGATTGATGAGCTTCGGCAGATGGGCACGACGGTCGCATCCGATCGACTGCTTATGCTCGTAGGCCTTAATCTGGCGGGAGAACTGCTTAAGAAGGGGGATGCCAAGTTTGACGGACTTGAAGGCTTGATCTCTTCGCTTGATAGTGTAGTATCTCAGGCAGAAGGTTTAGCGAAAGCGCCCCTGCGCTGAACGAATGGCAGAAATGTTGCCTGAGCCGATACTTGTCGAACGGGAGCTTACCTACTTCGGTTGTGTGCGTCCCCCTTATCGGGATACCTGATGCCGAAGTGCGGCGCCCACCTCTTGTTAGAGGGTTCGACGACTATTTGCCATTACGTCAGTGCGGGGGCGCCCCTTTTTTGCGGAATGTGGCTATTCAGTGGCGAGCTGAGTGGTTGCGCAGCAATAATTTCTGATTGATACTTATTGAACATGCAGACAGATAAAAGCGTCCTGAGAGGCGCTGCGCTGGCGTATCGAAAAAAATTATCTGCCGATCAGCGGCGGCAATATTCGGAAATAGTTATTGATACGTTGCTCGCCTATCTGACCGAGAGGCCGAACCCTGTCAGGTGTCTTCTTGCTTATCGCGCTTTGCCATCGGAGGTCAACACATCAACGCTTTTCCATTTATCGGATTATCGCATTTATGCGCCGGTTACGCATCATCGCCAGCATATGGAATGGCATCTGGTTACGCCGCAAACAGTATGGAGAAAAGGCCTGTTCGGCGTTTTGGAGCCGACATCCAGCGTGACATGGCCGGGAGATCAGGGATCGGTGTTGATTTGCCCGCTGGCGGCATTCGATCGACAGGGCAATCGCCTGGGCATGGGCCTGGGCTGTTTCGATTTCTGGCTGTCGCGCCACCGCAATGCATTGCATCGGGTGATCGGGCTGGCATTTTCCGGTCAGGAGGTCGCGCGAATCGCTGCCGAAGAGCATGATGCGCCGATGGATGCAGTGATAACCGAGCAAGGGGTGATCGAGTGTCAGAGGCGCTGAATATTCTGATCCTTGGCGATATTATCGGCAAGGCCGGGCGACGAGCGCTCACCGAGCACCTTCCCAGACTGATTGATGCGCACAACATCGATTTCGTTATGGCCAACGGGGAGAATCTGGCGCACGGATTTGGATTGACGGAGAAAACAGCCGGGGAAATGTTTCGCCTTGGCATAGATGTGCTGACCAATGGCAATCACTGCTGGGATCAGAGAGAGTTTCTGAGCCTGATTGATGGCGACGAGCGCTTTGTTCGGCCAATGAATTTTTCCGCTTCGGCGCCGGGGCGCGGCTGGACGGTGCGGGAAACAGCCGCCGGACATCGAATAGCCGTGATCAATCTAATCGGTCAAACCTTTATGGGGCCATGGGATTGCCCTTTTGCAGCGGCAGACAGGGCGCTGGCGGAGATTCCGATCGATGTCGGCGCCATTCTTGTCGATATGCATGCCGAAGCGAGCAGTGAAAAAATGGCCATGGGCTGGTATCTTGATGGCCGTGTTTCATCGGTTACCGGCACCCACACCCATATTCCGACCTGCGATGAGGCCATTCACGCAGGCGGCACAGCCTACCAGACGGATATCGGCATGACCGGCTCCTACCAGTCCATTATCGGCATGAAAGTTGATGGCGCGATGAGACGCATGGTGCAGCGTCTGCCGCAGCGCTTTGAAGTCGTCGAGCGCGGGGCCAGCATCTTTGCCAGCATGATCAGGATTGATCCGGAGACGGTGCGCGCCAGCAGCATTCGGCGTTTACATATTCCGCCGCAATAGCTTCATTCAGCCTGTCAACGAGCGGCCTCAATCGACGTAGCCGCTTCCGGGGAATCGGCGAATGTTTTCAGCTTTTGAGCCCGCGACGGGTGGCGTAGTTTACGCAGGGCCTTTGCTTCAATCTGCCGAATGCGTTCCCGCGTCACGCCAAACTGTTTGCCCACCTCTTCCAGCGTATGATCAGTATTCATGCCAATGCCGAAGCGCATGCGCAGCACCTTCTGCTCACGATCCGTAAGATTCTCAAGCACATCCAGCGTGGCCTCGGCCAGGGCGGCGCCGACGGTGGCGTCGAGCGGATTCTCGGCCTTGTCATCTTCAACAAAATCACCCAGCTGGGAGTCTTCATCATCGCCAATCGGCGTCTCCAGCGACACCGGCTCCTTGGCTACTTCAAGAATCTGCTCAACCTTTTCAATCGGCATTTCAAGATGTATGGCCAGCTCTTCAGGCGTCGGCTCGCGGCCAATTTCCTGTGCGATCTGGCGCGAAACGCGCATCATCTTATTGATGGTTTCAATCATGTGCACGGGAATGCGGATGGTTCGGGCCTGATCGGCGATGGAGCGCGTAATGGCCTGGCGAATCCACCATGTCGCATAGGTGGAAAATTTATAGCCGCGACGCCATTCAAACTTTTCCACTGCCTTCATCAGGCCAATATTCCCTTCCTGAATCAGATCCAGAAAGCCAAGGCCCCGGTTGGTGTATTTTTTGGCAATAGAGATGACCAGACGCAGATTGGCCTCAATCATTTCGCGCTTGGCCTGACGCATTTTGGCCTCGCCCATGGTCAATTTGCGCGCTACGCTCTTGAGCTCAACGACGCCCATTTCCGTTTCCTGTTCAACACGCTTCAGGCGCCGCTGATTCTCCTTTATTTTGTCCGACACAAGCTCCACGGACTCGGCCCACGCGGCATCCCTGTTCTGTCTGAGCATATTATCCACCCAGCGCTCGTCCGCCTCCATAGGAGGAAAGCTTTGCAGAAACAGCTTGCGCGGCATGCGCGCTTTCAGGGCAAGATCACGAATTGCCCGCTCGAACCGGCGCACCCGTTCAACCGCATTTTTGAAGCGTTGCACCAACCGAACCAACTGGCGCGGGGAAAAGGGGATGCTGACAAGCTCCAGCAACATGGCATCCAGCGTTTCCCGACTCCTGGCCTGTAATTTTTCATCATTCGGCCTTTTGCCCAGCTTCTTTCTCAGCGCAATGAATTCATCATGCAACTGCTTGGCGGCATCAAAATGCCTGAGCGCTTCCTCCAGCTGCTCTTCCTTGGTGATCACCGTTTCCATCATCGGCGTGCCATCTGGCGTCGCCTTACGCGCCTTGATGGCGGCAGAAAGCTGTTCTCCCTCCAGTTTAACCTCGTTCTCCGCCGGCTCATCCTCTTCTTCACTGCGACTCATGCGGTTTTCGTATTCCTTGATGGCCGCCGAATTCACTACTTTTTCATCAACATCAATGATGTCACGGAAGTTGGGCTCTTCGCCGGCCTCCAGCGCCTCGTCGCGAATTTCAGTGATGCGCTCGCCCAGCAACATGATCTCACGGAAGGTGGACGGACACAGACAAATCGCTTCATGAACCTGCATGCGACCTTCTTCAATGCGGCGGGCAATTTCAATTTCTCCCTCGCGGGTGAGCAACTCAACGGTTCCCATTTCGCGCAAATACATGCGCACCGGATCATCAATGCGAACGACCGTGCCAAGTTGCGAGGTGTCTGCGCGCAGAGCCGAATCTTCCTTGCGCAAGCGATCCTTGCGCATGGCATAGGCACCGGTCGGGGCGCGTTCAGGGTCGACAACTTCAACGCCCATTTCAGTGAATACATTGATCAGATTCTCAACCCGGTCAGCCGAAACCAGGCCGCCGGGCAGGTGTTTATTCAGCTCATCATAGGTGATATAACCAGCCTGCTTGCCCTTGGCCATCAAGCTGCCGAGTTCGCGGATGGTGATCTGTTCCTGAGAATTCTGTGGCATGCGATTATGCTCCTGTTTCGGCCTGTTTCCGACCGATCTGAATTCGCTCTTGTTTAATTTCCTGCTTCCTCACTGCAAGACGATTCTTTTCCTCAAAAGAAAGTGCGTCTCGTCTGTGTGACAAGCAATACTCAATGTAGCCGTTCTCCATTACGAGAGTGATGGCTGTAAATTCCAAGTCTTGTACGGTCGCCTGATTCACCCAGTGAGAAATCATTGCCTGGCTGTCAGGAAATTCCTGCACCAGTTGTCTCACGATGTCGGTATTGTCGTCTTCGGCAGCCGCCATAATCGAAAAAGCGCGCGAGTATAATGATTTCACGGACTCTTTGTCAACAAAGAAACTGGCCGCACAATCAGGAAGCGATTGAAAACGTTCAGGTTTTTGTATTAACCCGGCCAAAAAACGCTCCTGAATATCGTTAAGTGCAGCATGCGCCTGTGTTTCCTGGCGCATGGGGGGGGAGTCTGCACGTCGATAAGCGTGCCGCAATGAGATGCCGGTCGCTTCCTCGACCTCCCGTCGCCATGCCTGTGAAAGGTAGCGATCGGTCATCATAGAAAGCATGCCATCCGCTTTTTTGGCCATGCGCGCCCTGCCATCCGCGCCGTGGCCGGCCAATAGCCTGAGCCCCGTCAGCCAGGTTTCCAGAACCGGCTTCGCATCATTCTCCAGCCTAGTATTGAATGCCTTGCCGCCCTCCCGTTGCAATAGCGAATCCGGATCTTCGCCCTCCGGCAGATAGAGAAATTTCGGCGTCCATTCAGCCTTGATCTGGGGCAACATACGTTCCAGCGCCCGCCATGCCGCCTGACGCCCGGCCCTGTCGCCGTCGAAGCAGAACACAGGCGCATCATGCAGACGGAAAATTTCACGAATCTGGCGCTCGCCGATGGCCGTGCCAAGCGGCGCCACGCCGATTTTCAGGTCGAACGCCGCCAATGCCAGCACATCCATATATCCTTCAACGACCACCAGCTTCTTGCGCTTTCGAATCGTGTCGCGGTGTTCCGAAAAGCCATACAGAAGTTCAGATTTATGGAACCATGCCGTTTCCGGAGAATTCAGATATTTCGGCTCGCCTTTAGCCAGCACGCGGCCGCCGAATCCGACCACGTCGCCGCGCCGATTGCGGATAGTGAACATCAGGCGATCACGAAAGCGGTCGCTGTAGCCATGATCGCCCTTAAACAGCAGGCCGACATCTTCCAGCCGGGCCAGCGTCTGCGCATCTTCGCCAAATGTCCGTTGCATAAAGCCGTAACCGGATGGCGCGAAGCCAAGAGCGTAATCCCGAACAATGGATGCAGGCAAGCCGCGTTGCTTGAGATAGCCTCGAGCCTGCACGCCCTGTTTATCGTGCAGGCAGCGGGCAAATGCGGCGGACGCCGAACTCAGCAGGTCGCGCGCCTGGCGATGACGCGCCCTCTCTTCGGGATCAACCTGCGTGTTCTGCGGCGCCTCCATGCCGGCCTTTTCGGCCAGGAACTCCACAGCTTCAGGGAAGGCATAGCCGTCATGATCCATCAAAAACTGGAAGGCGCCGCCGCCCTTGCCGCAGCCGAAGCAGTAGTACAGCTGTTTGTCGGGAGAGACCGAAAATGATGGCGATTTCTCATGATGAAACGGGCACAGACCCATCATATTGGCGCCGGATTTTTTCAGCTCCACATGCCGCGCGATGATCTCAACAAGATCAGTGCGCGCAAGCACTTCATCAAGGAAGGCGGGAGAAAAGTTAGCCATACGCCATTTATGTAGCGCAGAAAGCGCCAGGATGCAAGCGGGCAGTTATTCTATCGCCCCTGCGGTATGAATTTTGCTGTCATAGGGTGTAAAAATTCCAGGCGCGTTGCGTGTGCCGCATTAGCCGAGGCTGGCCTTGACCAGAGCCGAAATTTTGCCCATGTCGGCGCGGCCCTGCGCCTTTTCTTTCAGTATCGCCATAACCTTGCCCATATCGCGCATGCTGGCGGCGCCGCTGTCGCTGATCGCTTCTGCAACCATGGCGGCCACATCATCGTCGCCCAGCGGCTCAGGCAAATAAGCTTGCAGAATAGCAGCCTCGGCCAATTCGGATGCAGCCAGATCCTGTCGTCCGGCTTTGGCATACTGGCTGGCGGAATCATTGCGCTGCTTGATCAGGCGGGACACCACGGCTATGGCTTCAACCTCATCGAGCCCGTGCCCAACTTCTATTTCCTTGTCTTTCATGGCTGCGCGCAGCATGCGAATAGCAGACAGGCGCAACTTGTCACGCGCCTTCATGGCTGCTTTCATATCTTCGGTTAACTGTTGCAACATGGGAACTCCCTAACTAACGCGCATGGATTTTTTCCACCCCGCGATATGAAACATTATCACAGAGCGGAAAATTCCATGCAGGCGCGTTGTTTGTTTCATGTTAAGAATAAAAATGCCGGGCCTTCGCCCGGCATTTCAACGGGGATTTATGAATAGTTACTGGTTCAGCTTAATACTCTCGGTTCTCGCGCATGCGTACGCGACGAAGGCGCTTCATCAGGCGCTTGCGCGCTGCGGCTTCTTTGTGTTTTCTCGCAATGGACGGTTTCTGGTAGGCCTCGCGACGGCGGCATTCTGAAATCACGCCGCCTTTCTCGACCTGCTTGCGAAATCGCTTCAGCGCTATTTCAAATGGCTCATCAGGATTAACTCGTATTCCTGGCATATAAAACATCACCCCCTTATTCCCTGAACATGAAACAAACAACGCGAGCCGGAGACCGGCATCGCATCACTCGCCCTTCCGGCAGCCTGACGCTAGGCTGGCTGCGATATTTAAACCCGGAAGCCTCAGTTGGGAGTGCGTGCAGGGTGTAAGATATGGATTTGAAGGGCGTAACGGAAAAAATCGCCATCACCTCATTGGTGATAAGAGTTTTTTCCGTTTAGCAAAGCAAATCCGGAGCTTGCGCCATGC
>CAYTFI010000068.1:0-8569 GCA_964437065.1 uncultured Zetaproteobacteria bacterium
ATATTTTTCAGCCTTTTCCATGTCCACCTGATTGATCACAACTCCGATCAGCGGGGCCTCATGTTCAAGCAGTCGTTTGATGCCTGTTTTTACAGTATGTTCCGCAGTTGAATCTGCTTTCACCACATAAATCACAGCCTTGGCAAGCTTTGAAATAACCAGGGAGTCGCTCACCGCCTGAACCGGCGCCGAATCGACAATAATTCTGTCATAGTGTTTTTCAAGCGCCTGCAAAATCATTTCAAAGCGATCTGAAGAGAGCAGTTCAAGCGGATTGGGCGGAATCTGGCCGGCTGCAAGCACATCAAAATCGCCCTGACTTCGATGGATGCAATCACGGAACTTGGCCGAGCCGGCGGCAAGATTGGACAGGCCGGGAGAATTCGGCGGCAGGCCAAAGGACTTGGCAATCGAAGGTCTGCGCATATCCGCATCGATCAGGATCACCTTTTCCATCTGCGCCATGGCGGCAGCGAGATTGGTCGCTACTGTGGATTTTCCCTCGCCCGGCACCGAGGATGTAATCAGCAACACCTTGTGCGGGTTGTCCAGGCTTGAAAGCATCACGCCCGTCCGAATTGTCCGAATGGCCTCGGCAAAACCGGCATTTCCCGCTTCAATCATGGCAAGCGACATCTCCCCCTTCTCTTTCTTCTTTGCTTTTAATAAAGGCAGCATCCCGAGCATGGGCTGCCCCAGCTTGGCTTCCACATCGGATGCGCTCTTGAATGTCTTGTCCAGCGCCTCCTGCAAAAATGCCAGCAACACCCCGAACATCAGGCTGGCAAAGAAGACAAGAGAAACAATCAATCCCTTTTTAGGCTTGGACGGGGATGAAGACGGGACAGCAGCATCGACAATTCGGGCATTGGCGCTGGCCAGCTCGGCGGTCTGCGTGGTTTCCTTAACCCGGCTCAAAAAGGTGTTATATAGCTCTCTGTTGCCTTCAATTTCACGTTTCAACTCCCTGATCTTCACCTCTTTGCGGCTAATATCACGGATTTTCACCTTGCTTGCCGCCAGATCAGCCTCGGCCGATTCCAGTTCGGACTTTGCGGCAATAATAACCGGATGCTTTGGCCCGTAACGCTTGCTTAATTCTGACAGCTTCAGCCGGTTTGCAATCACCTTGCTGCTCACTTCTTTCAGTTCCTTTTCAACCAGAGTGGCGAAGCCGCGAACATCAACCAGCTTCTCCCTGTCAAGAAAATCCTGTAGCGCCTTTTCCGAGGCATCAAGATTCTTCTTCAATTCAACGAGCCGCTCACTCAATGAAACGGATGCATCCCTTGTCATCTCAATTCTTGATTCGAGATAATCATCGATGTAAGCCTGAGCCACTGCATTGGCAATGTTTGCAGCCAACTCCGGCGATCTCGACTCATACGACACCTTGACCATCTGAGTCTTCTTCACCAGCGAAACCCTCAGCTTGCTTGATAACCTGCCAGCCAGCCCTTTTAACGCCTTGTCGCGGGCGGTATATCCCTTGCCGTAAACCAGCTTGCGCTTTGCTCCTGCGCCACCTGCGTTGCCATCTTTTCTTTCCTTCTCCACCGGTGACAGCAACTCGGAAAAAAAGTCCGCCACTTCAGATATTAGGCTGTTCAGGCCAAGAAAATCGCTTTTCTTTTCAGGCAGAAAATCGCGATTCCCGGCCAGTCCCAGTCCATCAATCACCCGTTTGGCTATTCTCTGTGACTCCAGAATTTCAACCTGGGTCTGCAAATATTCCTTGTTTCTTGAATCAAGCCCGTAAATTTCTTCAATAGAGACAATATTGGCTGCTTCTTTTTCCAGCAGCAGCGTTGCTGTCGATCTGTAAATCGGAGTCAGGGAAAACACGTAAAGCGTCGCCAGTACGCTGCACAGCACGGCAAGAAAAATAATATTCCATTTTTTTCGGGAGATCACCGCCCAATACAGGCGGAGATCGATCTCCTCCTCTGAAAATGCTTCCAGTTTCATATCCCTGCCCTTATACCAGATCTATCTTGTTACGAAGCCATCATATTCAACAAATCTCAAAAAAAACTCTGTTCAACGGTTATGATGTCGCCGGGAAGCACTTCTGCAGTAAGCGGCAGATCGATCTCCCCCTGATCCGGATTATTTTTGCGAATCACCTGCACCTCGCCTCTGGATGCCCGTTCTGTGAATCCACCGGCAAGCGATACAGCCATCCGCACCGTTAAATCCGGCTGGAAAGCATAGCCGCCTGGACGATTCACCTCGCCATTGACATAAAACAGGCTCTGTTTGACGGTAATAATATCACCGGGAGAGACGCCGGCATCCAATGGCATCTGCTCCGCCTTCTCAGTCGGAGCGTCCTCATGAATTACCAGCACCTGCCCTTCACTGGCCCCTTTGGAAAAGCCGCCGGCAAGTGAAATCGCCTTCCTAAGCGTCAGCCCCGGCTGAAATGCATAACCGCCGGGCCGCTTCACCTCGCCATTGACATAGAATTGCCGATATTCAACAATGTTCACGCGCACCTGAGGATTGACGAGATAGCCATCGCTTAAACCGCGAACAATCAGTCGCTCCAAACCTGCCACCGTCAAGCCGGCAACCCGGATTTCGCCCAAAAACGGATAATTGATGGTTCCCTGATTGCCAAGCTTGAGATTGTTCATGCTCAGGTTATCCTCGCCAAACACCCTGATGCTCAGTTTGTCCCCCGGGGCCATCCGGTAACCCTTGGCGGGATCAACCAGCGTCTTTGCCTGAGCATCCGGCGCCATCATATCATCCGCCTGCGCGGTCAATGGCGCCATACTTTTCCCGGCTGGAGACAGCCTGGAGGATTCATCTGCGCTGTCATCAGTCAACACATCAAACACATTCAGCATCTCCTCTGCCGCAGTTTGATGCTCCGGCGTCTCAGTCGCCATGGCAATCGCCGATGTTGAAAACATCTGAAAGACAGACCAGATCGCAATAAGGAAGGCGGCTGATTTGTTATTAACCCACATCTTGTTCACTTATAATAACCCCATAATCTCCAATGATAGCACATTTCTCGTGTAGCTGGTATTGGCAATGTTCGAATTGCGCCGGTCATAGGCATAGGAAACCCCGCTTGAGAGCCATTGCAGAAGCTTGTAGTTAAGACCCATCCCCACTGAATAGCGTTTATCCCTGCGGCCACGGGAATCTCCAACATAAGTCTCGTCAGCGTAACGACTGCGAATATTCTGATACAGGCGCGAGGACCAGTGATGTCGCCAGTCCAGCCGCACTCGCCGTATTTTAATAAAGCTGCCTGAGCCATCGGTTTCCCTGGGCAGGCTGGATGTAGAAAGGCTAATCCTGGAATAGCTCCGTGGCGACCAGACGGCGCCGACCTCCCAGCCCAGGGAAGAAAAGTCATCCCTGCCCGGATCGACAAAATTCTTTCTCTGGAAACCGATCTTGAGCGAACCCTTTGTTTTTGCGCTGAGCTTCCAGTCCAGCCCGGTATAATAAAACTGCTCATTGCTATCGCGGTTTCTGGTCGCAGTCAGCAGCTTGTAATCGAATGATTTATATTTCACCTCAAACAACGCAGACGTGCCCGGCATCACTCGATAAAACAGGGTTGCAGCCACATCGGCCGCATCCAGATCCCGATCGTTCGTTCTTGATCCGTGATTGTCATATCGCCTGCTGCTATAGCCGCCTTCCATCTCCAGCCTGCCTCTGGCCGTTGCAGCGCCATAGGCGACCGATCCGCGAAGCGTGGATCGGTGAAACTTGTCCGGCGTATTGAATACTGCCGCCGCCGTGCCGGAAAAAGTGGAGCCCCGGTCATCATGGGTCTTTTCAAATTTGGCTGAAGCATCTCCTCGCAGACGTGAGGAAAATTCCAGATGCGCCGCCGCGGATACAACGTGATCCAGATAATCATCCCCCCTGCTTTGATGGTAAACAGCCCTGGATGCGTGGTAGGAGGCCGAGTAGACATTGCCGGCCTTGCCTCCCTGAAATACAACGGCCGGATCAATGACGGAAATCCATGAGCTTGCAGACCCCGTTTCATCCTTCAGAAGATTATCATCATGCTTGAGCTGAAACCCAATCACGGGAAACACACCGACCTTGCCGGCGGCGACTCTTGGATCGTCGTCGGCTGCATCCGCCTGAGCAGACAACAGGAGAAGGCTTAAACACAGTGATAACAGCACATGCATATTTCGCCCCCCATAAAAAGAATCCGGCCCATCTGCAACATTGCAGCGCTTCATCCTGCCCTGAAAGTATCCAGCAGTTGTAGACGCAATGATGAATAAGTGCAACTTCATAACTCTGATAACAGCAAATCCATCATATCTTCAGCCTGCGCCGCATAGCCGCCGCCGAACAGGTTCGCATGATTGAGGATATGGTAAAGATTATAAAGGGTTTTACGTACGGAATATCCGGCGTCCAGCGGCCAGGCCGTTTCATATGCGCGATAGAAATCTGCGCCGAAGCCGCCAAACAGTTCAGTCATGGCCAAATCCGCCTCGCGATCGCCATAATAGATGGCCGGATCGAAAATAACCGGCGCGCCGAGTGCATCAAAGGCGCAATTTCCTCCCCATAAATCGCCGTGCAACAACGATGCCTTTGGCGCATAAGCCGAAAAGAAGGCGTCAAGATCAGCCATTAAACGCTCGCCCTTGTTGTGCAGATTTCCGCGCATGCCATGATTTGCTGCAATCTCCAGCTGAGCCGCAAGACGATGCCGGCGAAAAAAATCAATCCAGTTTTCCGTCCAGGTATTCACTTGGGGCGTTGCGCCTATGAAATTATTTTGCTGCCAGCCAAAGCGCGCATGGCAATGGCTGTGAAGCGCCGCCAGTTGCCGCCCCAGATGCGACTCTGAATCGGCTGTCTTGCCGGCAAACTGTATAAACTCTGTCACCAGCCATGATTGCCCCGCCGCTGCGCCATAGCAGACCGGCGCAGGAACGCGAATGGTCTGCGACTGGCGCAGTTCATTCAGGCTTCTCGCCTCAACGGCGAACATCCCGACCATGCTCGAATGATTAAATTTAACAAAAAAAGTGAGCCTGTCCCCCCTTGCGCTCCCCTCCAGCCGACAGGCCGAATTGATGCTGCCGCCGCTGACAGGCGTCATTCCCGAAATCTGAAAAGACGCCCCGAGCGCATCACTGATCGCCTCCGCGAGCGCCGGCCAGACAAGGCTTGTTTGCATCACCTGGCGGCAGTCACTGCTCAGGCCCCGCTGGACGTGCGCCGATGCAGTTGCCGTTGATGCCAGCGACGCAACACCATCATCCGCCAGACAAGGCGAATGCCGACATACCCCAATATTGAACTGATTGCGCCCATCACAAAGCAGCCAAGCAGGAAAGGCTGCCATATCGCTGTTAATCCGGACTGGAACCATTCCCATGAAACCCCGTCATAACTGACATCTGGAACTGATGCGCCGGTGATTGCGACGCCGACACGGTAAGCAAAATAAAAAATAGGGCCCATGGTTACGGGATTCGTCAGCCAGACCAGCGCCACCGCAATCGGCAAATTTCCGTGCAGGAGGATGGCGCCGCCTGCAGCCAGCGCCATCTGAAATGGAACAGGGACAAATGCGAAGAAAAGCCCGACGGCGAAAGCGGTCGCAACCGAGCGTCGATTCAAATGCCACAGACTGGGATTGTGCAGAAAAGCGCTGAATATTCGCAGCTGTTTATGGCTGCGGATTCGATTGTGATCCGGCATCAGCTTTTTAATAAATTTCCTTGGCATAACAGGAGACTATGGCAATTAAACTAATGTATTACAATATGCGTGGAAAAACCGGGCTCGCCCTGCCGCACCGGTGGCCGGTATTCAGCAGGCCCCATCCCCCGTGCTCAGACAGCAACAGGGTTGATATAGCAACTTCCTGATCAAGAATCTGGGCCAGCATCTCGGTCATCTTGCCAGGCATAAATGGCGCAAGCTGCAACGCAATCAGACGAAGGGCTTCAACAAGATGATACAAAACGCCGTCCAGACGCGCATGCTCGCCAGCCTTTGCCAGCGCCCATGGCGCATTGTCTTCAACATAGCGATTGCCATGGCGCACGGCTTTATTAATACGTTCCAAAGCAAGGTGAAAAGCCTGCCTGTCTATCGCTTCAGCCACATCAAGCTGCATTCCCTTCACATCTGCAATCAGCGCGCGGTCTTTCCCGGTCTCTTCATCAGGCCGGGCCAATACGCCATCGCTGTATTTGTGCAGCATGGCAAGCGAGCGATTAAGCAGATTGCCAAGGTCATTAGCCAATTCTGTGTTATATCTCTGTTTTAACGCCTCAAATGAAAAATCGCCATCAAGCCCGAACGGCACTTCACGCAGCAGAAAATATCGAATGACATCGGCGTCAAACCGGGCCAGCAATTCAGCCGGACGCAGCGCATTGCCCAGCGACTTGCTCATCTTCTCGCCGTTCACAGTCCACCAGCCATGCGCAAATACGCGTTTCGGCAAATCCATCCCCGCAGCCATCAGCATGCAGGGCCAGTAGATGGCGTGAAAGCGCAGAATATCCTTGCCGATCAGGTGAACATCAGCCGGCCAGTATGCAGGCCTCTCATGATCCGGGAAACCCAGCGCGGAGAGGTAGTTGCTCAAGGCATCAACCCAGACATAGATCACATGCCTTTCATCGCCGGGAACAGGCACGCCCCATGAAAAAGTCGTGCGCGAAACAGACAGATCGTTTAATCCGGATTCCACAAAGCTCAGCACCTCGTTACGCCGTGAAGCCGGCGCAATAAAATCCGGATTTGCCTGAATATGCGCGATCAACCGATCCTGAAAAGCGCTCAGGCGGAAAAAATAAGATTCTTCCTGAACCTTCTCGACGCTGCGCCTGCAATCCGGACAACGCTCCGGTTCCAGACAGTCGGCATCTTTTAGCTGTGTTCCGGTCCAGTAAGTTTCACACGGCACGCAGTACCAGTCTTCGTAATAGCCCTTATAGATCGCGCCGGCATTTTCCAGTCGACGCCACATGGCCTGCACGCCCTTCTTATGTCGCTCTGAACTGGTGCGAATAAAATCATCATTGGAAATCCTCAGCTCAGGCCAAAGGCTCTGATAACGCGCAACCACCTTGTCCGCCAGGGCAATGGGCGTAATCCCCAGCGCCTCCGCCGCCTGCTGCACCTTTTGCCCGTGCTCATCGACGCCGGTTAAAAAAAACACATCCTTGCCGCAAAGTCGCTGCTGGCGAGCCAGCACATCGGCGGCAATCGTCGTATAGATATGGCCTAAATGCGGTTCATCATTAACATAATAAATAGGCGTTGTGACGTAATATTTGTCCTTAGCCAAAACATTTCTCCAGGGGGCGGGAATTCACGCGCAAATCATTACCCCGGATTATTCATGAATCGCTGTGATGATCGCGCCGGGCCTTTATTCGCAACGGATCTTTTCGAGGAAGAGCGTAGCAATGTTTACGGACGCCTGAGAAAAGATTCGTTGCGGATAAAGGAACAAGCCAGCGCGCAGCAGTATTCATGAATAATCCGGGTTAGCTGTTCTCCAGCCTGAAAAGAATGCTATGGGCGACAAAGCTGGCAAAATCCTGCCGATTTTCATACTCCATTTGTCGTGCAAAGTCCACCAGTTCGACAATCATTCTTTTGGTTTCTGCAACTTCCTGATGCGTGCGGCCACACCCGTTGCAATGTGTTCCTTCCTGCGTGCACTGGCCGGTACAGGGGCTGAATTTCATATAATCCTCCGAATATTTTAATCTCGAACGAAACTGCTCAGCACCCTTATGCAAAAGGTGCGCTGAGTAGTTACTCTCGAACAACTGGAAACGGCGGCAACCTGTCCAAACAGGCGCGCCAAGTCAATGCATGGGCAGGCGTCAGCCCGAGTTGTTCAAGCGCAAAAAAACCATGTCTCCGGGACGTCGTAATCGCAAGACCCTCAGCCCCGTTATGCAGTTTTCCCCTCAAACCAGCGGTTATTGTTGAAGAACTCGATTGTCTGGTCCGCCATGAACTGGTGCCCGTAATTATTAAAGTGCAGCCCGTCCTTAAACATCATTTCGGAATATCTGCCCGACGCATGCACGGCTGAATAAATATCGACAACCGGAACGCCAGCTTGCCCGGCAACATCCATGCCGGCATGGACATAGCGTTCAACCAGCGCCCCGGACAGGGAGCACTGCTCATATGCAACAGGATATTGCGACATATACAGTGGCCGGGCGCGGGCGTTCAAAAAGTCCAGAATCGCAGCCAGATTGGACCTGTGCTCTTCAAGCGGGACGCGTTTTTCATGCTTGTCCTCGCCGATTCTTTGCACGTCATTAATGCCCAAAGTAATGATAACGGTGGCGCCATCCGGGATTGCAAGCGTCTTTAGGCGGACAAGCATATCCCTGGTCGAGTCGCCGATTTTGCCAAAATTGACGGCCTCATATTCGCCCGCAGGTGACATCGCCGCAACAATACGGAGGAGAAATCCGCCCTTTTCGTAATCTCGCGCTCCATATGCCGTACTGGCGCCGAATGAAATAATCTTCTGCATAATACTCCTCTGTTAACATGAAACAAACAACGCGCC
>CAYTFI010000069.1:0-8483 GCA_964437065.1 uncultured Zetaproteobacteria bacterium
TGCTTCACAAAGCTTGCTTATCGCGGGGTGGAAAAAATCCATGCGCGTTAGCCCCTTTACGGTTTACCCGATCAATGTAACGGCTTCACCGTCCCGTTGATGAATCGAGCCTATTCGGTAAGTCGTTTCGCCTGCCTGTTCGAGCACTGATTCCGCCTTGACTGCCTCGGGCTCGGCTAGAATCGCGACAAAGCCGATGCCCATATTGAATGTCCGGTAGCTTTCATCGCGCGTCACATTGGCAAAGCTCAGGAGATATTCAAATACCGGCGGCGTTGGCCAGGACGCGATGTTCACGGTGGCCGCCAGGCCTGCGGGCAGGATGCGCTCGATGTTGTCAAACATGCCGCCGCCGGTGATGTGGGAGTAACCATGCACCTCGATATCGCCCTCGAGCATCGCCTTCACTGCCGGCACGTAAAGACGGGTGGGGGCGAGCACGGCGTCCACGGCAGGCGCGCCGTCGCTTAATATGTCGTTTTCAATATCGGCTGCGCCGACTTCGATCAGTTTGCGGATCAGGGAAAAACCGTTGGAATGCGGGCCGCTGGAGGCAATGCCCAACATCACATCGCCCTCGGCGATGCCGGAGCCATCAATAACTTTGGGCCTGTCCACCACGCCGACTGAAAACCCCCCAATATCGTAATGCCCCGGCGCATACATGCCCGGCATTTCGGCTGTTTCACCGCCGATCAGCGAGCATTGGCAAATGCGGCAGGCCTCGGCGATGCCTTCGACCACGCCGGCCAGGGTCTCTGCATCCAGCTTGCCGGCGGCAAGATAATCGAGGAAAAACAGCGGTTCCGCCGCCTGAGCCGCCATATCGTTTACGCACATGGCTACGACGTCTATGCCGGCCACATGCGGACGACCATGTTTCTGAAGCAACAACAGCTTGGTGCCGACGCCATCGGTGGAGGAAACAAGAACAGGCTCCTGCATGGCAGAAAAGTCAGCCCTGAACAACGCTCCAAAACCGCCCAGTCCGCCAATCACCTCCGGTCGCGTCGTCGAAGCCGCTGCTTGCTTGATGCGACCGACAAAGGCATTGCCGGCGTCAATATTCACCCCGGCGTCGGCATAGGTCAGGGTTTGCCTGTCAGTCACTGTTGCACCCTGTATCGGCGCGACTCCAAGCCTGCCACGAAAAAAGCGCACAGGGCGCCTGATGAGGAATTTGGCGCAGACAAAGGAACAAGCAGGGCATTATATATCGAGATTACGAACTTTCAGGGCATTGTCCTGAATAAATTTGCGCCGCGGCTCAACGGCATCGCCCATCAGCGTGGAAAATGCTTCATCCGCATTAACGACATCTTCCAGCATCACGCGCAGGAAGGTGCGATTTTTGGGATCCATGGTGGTTTCCCATAGCTGCTCAGGATCCATCTCGCCGAGACCCTTATAGCGCTGAATGCTCAACCCCTTGCGCCCTGTCTGCTCAATAATGGCGGCAAGGTCATCAAAATGGTTAATCGGCCAATCCCTGTCTCCATGGCTCAGATGCGCGCCTTCATCGACAAGGTTTTGCAGCGAGGCGCAGAGCTTTTGCGCTTCATTGAATTCAGCCGTGCCGACCAGATCCCTGTCCAGCCTGGAAATCATTACCCGACCGTGATCCCGACGCTGGAACTGAACCCAGAAGGCGCCCTCCTGCTCATCTTCCCGGATGTTCCAGCTTAGCGCCTCATCGACGCGCGAGGCCTGTTTGAAGGCCCAGTCCATAGCGTCCATACGCTCTTCAAGCAGATCGCGGTTGCGCATCATTTTCATCGTTGTTTTTCCGCTTTCGATCAGAAGTTTCAGTATTTTTGCGTCTATGCGCTGGGACAGTCGCTCCTCCAGTCCCTGCAGGCGGTGAATGCTGCGCACGGTGGTTTGCAATCGCTCCCCGGTCAGCGCTCGCGCCGTTTTATGGCTGAAATATTCCTTGCCCTCGCTGCCTTGCTCCAGCAGGAACTCGAACAATTCATGATCATTGGCGATATAACGCGATTTCTTGCCGCGCGCGACTCGATACAGCGGCGGCTGCGCAATATAAAGATGTCCGCGCTCTATCACCTCCGGCATTTGCCGATAAAAGAAGGTCAACAGCAATGTCAGGATGTGCGAACCATCCACATCGGCATCGGTCATGATCACAATCTTGTGATAACGAAGCTTGGCGATATCGAAATCTTCCGCTCCGATGCCGGTGCCAAGCGCGGTGATCATGGTGCCGATCTCCTGCGACGACAGCATCTTGTCGAAGCGGGCCTTTTCCACATTCAGGATTTTGCCCTTGAGCGGCAGAATGGCCTGCGATCTTCGATCCCTGCCCTGCTTGGCGGAACCGCCGGCGGAATCCCCCTCCACCAGATACAACTCCGAGGCCGCCGGATCTTTTTCCTGACAGTCGGCCAGCTTCCCGGGCAGACTGGAGATGTCGAGTGCGCCCTTGCGCCGGGTCAAATCGCGCGCCTTGCGCGCCGCCTCTCTGGCCGTCGCCGCTTCCGCCACTTTGCCGACAATCCGTTTGGCCTCTTTGGGATTCTCCTCAAACCATTCGGACAGCTTTTCATTGACGACGCTTTCAACAATGGGCCGCACTTCCGAGGAAACCAGCTTCTCCTTGGTCTGGGAAGAGAATTTCGGATCCGGCGCCTTGACCGAGAGCACGGCAGTCAGGCCTTCCCGGCAATCCTCGCCGGCCAGGCTGACTTTATGTTTTTTCAACAGGCCGCTGGCGTTGGCATAATTATTGACGCAACGGGTCAGGGCGCCGCGCAAGCCGGCCAGATGGGTGCCGCCATCCTTTTGCGGAATATTGTTGGTGAAGCAGAAAATATGTTCCTGATAGGCATCGGTCCACTGCATGGCCAACTCAACGATGACATCATTTTTTTCAGCGCGAATGGACACGCAATCACTGTGCAGCGGCATGCGCGTACGGTTCAGATGGCCGACAAAAGCAGCAATGCCGCCCTCATATTCAAACACCGCCTTGTTGTCCGTGCGTTCATCAATCACTTCAATATGCACGCCGCTGTTGAGAAAGGAGAGCTCGCGCAAACGGGCGCATAAAATATCAAATGACATATTGCGATGGGAGAAAATTTCCAGGCTGGGTAAAAATTTCACTTCCGTGCCCGTGCCCTTGGCCTTGCCAATCGCCTTCAGCGCTGAAACGGGCTCGCCCAGGGTGTATTTCTGGTAATGCACCTTGCCGTCACGACGAATAACCAATTCCAGCACTTCAGACAATGCATTGACAACCGATACGCCGACGCCATGCAGGCCGCCGGACACCTTGTAGGAGTTATCATCAAACTTGCCGCCGGCGTGCAGCACGGTCATGATCACTTCAGCGGCTGAACAATTCTCCTCGGAATGCATGCCGACGGGAATGCCGCGCCCGTTATCCCGCACAGTGACAGAATCATCGGAATGAACAATCACCTCTATTTTATCACAATGGCCGGCCAGCGCTTCATCAATGGCATTATCCACAACTTCGAACACCATATGATGCAGGCCGGTTCCGTCATCCGTATCGCCGATATACATGCCGGGGCGCTTGCGCACCGCATCAAGGCCGCGCAGAACCTTGATGCTGTCGGCGTCATAACTGTCCGCTTGCTGAGAAGCACTCATGCAGCTTCCTCCATTATCGTCATTGTTTGCCGGGGCGCTATGCCACCTTCCATCAGGCGCCCGGCAGTCAAATGTTGAATCCTTATGTTGATGTCCGGCGGCATGTTCACACTGTCCGGCGCAGTCATTAAAACCTGAGCCGGGCTGGCTTCCAGGCGTTTGAGAACACGCCTCTGGCGTTCACAATCCAGCGCCTCCAGGGCATCATCAAGCAACACAACCGGAATTAAACGACGATGCCGCGACCACAGGCCGCATTCTGCCATCTTGACGGCAATGGCCGCCAGCCTTTGCTGCCCGCGTGAGCCGGAACTGCGAATTTCCCGTTGCCTGAAACAGAGTTGCGGAATGTCGCAATGCGGGCCAAAGCGCAAGGCGTTGGTGCGCATGTCATCGGCGCGCCTGCTCTTCAGGCGCGCAAGCCAGTCCTGCTGATTGTAATCAGCGCCGGCGATGACAAAACTGAGCGGCTGCTCAGTCAGATCCGTTTCGGCGGCAAGCAGTTCATTCATTTCAAGCAGCAGATTCTGTCGCGCCTGGGCGACTGGCAGGCCATGCGAGACAATCTGTTGCTCCCATGCATCCAGCTCATCGGTGAGGACGCGCCGTCTTAACAGGCGATTGCGCTGCATGACAGCACGCAGGTAACGTTCATAATGCTTTGCCATGCCCGCATAACAGGTAATCACCAGCGCATCGAGCCAGCGACGCCGTTCACTCGAGGAACCATCAACCAGCTTGCGCCCCTGCGGCGCTTCCACCAGCAGCGGAAAGCTTTCGCTGATATCCTTGCGACGCTGCACGTCACGCCCCTGCAAGCGGATGCAGGTTCGGCCCCGTCTGCCGGCCACGGACAGATTCATCGGCCCGAAGCGATGCCATCGCCCCTGTATCAAAAAACGCTCTTCCCCGCGCCTGACCAGAAAAGGATCCCGCGCCTGGCGGAACGAGCGCCCGTAAACCATCAGATAGAGAGACTCCAGCAGGCTTGTTTTACCGCTGCCATTGGCGCCCGTGACAAGATTCAGGCCGGCTGAACAACCCCAGCGCAACTGCTCGTGACAACGAAGCGCTTTAACATTCACCTCGTTGATGACCAGCCTGGTCGCGCCCTGGAAATGTGTTTCGTGTTGCTGCACTGAGGCGTTAAATCCTTAACGGCATGATGACATAACGCGCCTGGGAATTATCAGAAGCGGTCAGCAGAACAGGAGAAAATTCATCCTTGATTTCCATTCGCACGGCCTCCGAATGCATTGCGCCGAGCGCATCGCGCAAGTAGCGTCCATTAAAGCCAATGGCGACTTCCTTATCCGAATACTCAGCTGAAATATGTTCTTCAGCCTCTTCCTGCTCGGTGTTATGGGCTGAAATATCCAGGCCGCGCTCGGAAAAGTTTAAACACACATCGTGCGTAAATTCATTGGCCACGATCATGCTGCGGCGCAATATCTGATCAACTCCGGATCGTTCAATAATCGCAATTGAAGGATTGCCAACCGGAATAACGTCCTGATATACCGGGAATCGTGCATCAATCAATTTGGAAATCAGTACATTGCCATCGGCGACCAGGCGAATCTGGCGCTCGCCCAGAAACAGTTCCACCTCGCCATCGCACTCATCACACAATTTACGGATTTCCGTCACCGCCTTTCTCGGCACAATACACTGGCTCTGCTCAGCCGCCTGATTCAGTTGAATCTCGGACAAGGCGAGCCTGTGTCCATCCGTGGCAACCAGACGAAATGCCTGCTCATCTCCCACCTCAAACAGGGTGCCGGTTAAATATTTCCTGGTTTCATCGTTGGACATGGCAAAGCTTGTCGCTGCTATCATGTCGGAAAGCTTTGCCGCATCCATATTCAATGATGCTGCATTCTCTTCCTCGCTCAGGCCGGGATATTCCTCGGCGGAAATGGAAGCAATGCTGAATCTGGAACGGCCGCTGCGAATGACGACAAAATTATCGCGCAATTCGAGGCTGACATCTGCTCCGGAATCCAGTTCCTTAACAATTTCAAACAGCTTGTGCGCTGCAACCGTAATAGCGCCGGGAACCTGAACATTAGTCGGAATCCGGTTGCGAATTCCCACTTGCAGATCCGTTGCGGTAATTTGCAGGAAATTTTCATCAGCATGCAACAAAACATTGGCCAGAATCGGAACAGTATGGCGCCGTTCAACAATGCTCTGACAACGCTGAAGCGCGTGTAATAAAGATTTGGCGGACAATGTGATTTTCATGCCTACTCCTTAATACCTTCTTTATATAAAAAATTCATAGTAATCATAGGTGCTGTGGATAATGTGGACAAACAATTATTATCCTTTTGAACCTTGATGTTATTACCCTTTGGCGCTGTGAACAGAACGCATGCCAGCATGTGAAGAGAATGTGCATAGATAACTATCAAGCTCGCAGCTTACCGTTAAACGGCCTTATACTCAAATTGTTCACAGCCTTTCAGCCGAGGTGCGCACAGCTTGTGCAGGTTAACTGTACCACGATGGCGCGAAGAATAAAGTTATCCTGTGTTGTTTCGGCCTTGTCGGGGGTAGCATCAGTTATTGCGCCTGAGCGGCCTTACTGTTTTAACAGCGCCATAATTCGATTCATTTCTTCATTGAAATCATCAGATTCTTTTCGTTTGGCATTTATTTTTCGCACGGCGTAAAGCACGGTTGTGTGATCCTTGCCGCCGAATAATTCTCCAATTTCAGGCAGTGACATCGTGGTTAATTCCTTGGTGGCGTACATGGCGATCTGTCGGGGAAAGGCAATGGTGCGGCTGCGCTTGGCAGAGCGCATTTCCCTGCTGTTGATATTAAAATAGGAGGCGATCTTTTTCTGGATGTCTTCAACAGAGATGGCCTTGACCTTCTCATGCAACAGATCACGCAGCACATGTCGGGCAAATTGAAGATCAATGATGCGTCCGGTCAGCGTGGCATGGGCGGTTAAGCGGGTGAGCGCGCCTTCAAGCTCACGGACGTTACTGGTAATACGGGAGGCCAGCAAATGCGCCACGTCCTGATTGAGACGAATACCGGCCAATTCCGCCTTGCTGGATAAAATCGCCAGGCGCGTTTCCAGATCAGGCGGTTGAATATCAGCGACCAGCCCCCAGTTGAAGCGGGAACGCAGCCGCTCCATCAGATTGGTTAGCTCGCGCGGGCTGCGATCCGAGGTTAAAATAATCTGTTTTTTTATTTCATGCAGGGCGTTGAATGTGTGGAAAAATTCTTCCTGCGTCCGATCCTTGCCGGCGATAAACTGAATATCGTCAATAATCAACACATCCACTTTACGGTATTGATTGCGGAATTTCTCATTGGTTCCGTTACGAATGGCCTGGATCAGTTCATTGGTGAATCGCTCTCCGGTGCGATAGGCGATATGAATTTGATCCCTGCTGATCAGTTCATTGGCGACTGCATTGATAAGATGGGTTTTGCCCAGGCCGACGCCGCCATAAAGATAAAGCGGATTATAAACCTTGCCTGGATTGTCAGCCACCGCCCGGCTTGCGGCATGGCAAAACTCGTTGCCGGCGCCGACAACAAAATTTTCAAAGGTGAAACGGTGATCAATGTATCCGTCAACATAAGATGATGCGGTTTGGTTTGCCGGTTTTGCTTCCGGCCTGGAAATCGCGATCAAGTCCGGATCAACGGCAAAAGATACTTGCGCATCGGGGCCGGCTGTAGCGTTGGCAAGATCGATAATGCGCTTCCCGTAGCTGGATTGCAGTCCGTTAAGGAAGAAGCGGTTGGGAACGCTTAATGTCAGGACGCCCTGATCGAACCGCGCTGAAACGGGGCGAATCCATGCATCGAACTGAGTGGCATTGATTTCGTTTTTCAACTGGTCGGATATGGCTTGCCATGCAAGCGGGACTGATGAATTTGCCATTGCCAGAATTGTACATGCTTGCCGCTGTTCATCCACTGTCTGTTTTGATCCATCTTGACAATGTGCATGGACGCAGACCATCCGCATGGCTTGAGCTAATGCTTTGTTGAATTGAGCTTTTAATTAACTGCTACTTTTTCCCATGCTGCACCATGTATTACAACGCAAGTAACTAAAGCCAGGCACCGTTATGATCAGGCAGCTTTGGGAAGTGGTTGAATTGCCTCTAATGAAGAGCCGGCAGTCCGTCGGCTGGCACGAAGATCGTAATCAGTTTGAAGATTAAGCCAAAATTGTGCGTCCATGCCAAAACAACGCTCCAGCCGCAGTGCCGTATCAGCAGAAATGGAGCGCTTAGCGTTGACAATATTGCTAATTCGAGCCGGAGAAACAGCAATGCGGCGCGCCAACGCGTTGATGCTTATGCCCATTGGTTTCATGAACTCCTCTAGCAAAATTTCTCCCGGGTGAATCGGGTCAAGTAATTTAGCCATTATCATCTCCTAATGGTAATCAACAATCTCGACTTCATAGGCATTGCCATCATTCCAGATAAAGCATATGCGCCATTGCATATTGATGCTGATGGAATGCTGGCCAACGCGATCCTTGCCAAGCTTATGCAGCCGGTTGCCTGGCAAAAACCCGAGGGATTCAATGCTTGTCGCCGCATGCAAAATCTTCAGCCGTCGCCGGGCCTGCGCCTCAAATGCCTTGAATCTACGAACCGACCGATCATGAAACAGCGATTCAGTGCTGCGACATTTGAACGTTTTGATCATTGTCGGATAGTATTCCGTATCTCGCAATAGGTCAATGGCCATCTATGGCGATTTCCTGGCGGAATATAAATGGTGTCAATTGAATAACTCAACAATTTAAGCCAGGCACCGCCGTAGTAGTTCCCGTTCTCACCCCGGATGGCTACAAT
>CAYTFI010000070.1:0-8478 GCA_964437065.1 uncultured Zetaproteobacteria bacterium
GGGTGGAAAAAATCCATGCGCGTTAGGGATAGAACATCCCGATCAGATTACAAGAGATTCGTTAGCAGGTGGTGTTTTTGAAAATATGGTGATTATTGATTTACTGAAGAGACGAATGAACTGTGTTGATTTATAACGGAGAGCGGAGAATCCTGAGTGGCCATAAAAAGATGCTGCCTTTTGACCGGACAGCGTGGTGGTCAGATGAAGAAGATTGAGACGTTATGCATTGTCGTCGCCTCTGAAATGACGGTGCTCGCCTTTTTGAAGGCGCAGATTATTGCCTTGAGTGAACATTATGATGTGACACTGGTGGTGAATACGGATCAGCCGGATTTTGCCGGGCGAAATGATTTGCCGGTCACGGTGATTCCGCTGGCTATTGAACGGGCTATCAACCCCTTCGCCGACATGCGGGCTTTGTCTCAATTGATTCGTGTGTTTCGCAGACAACGCTTTGACCTGATTCACTCGGTTACCCCGAAAGCAGGATTGCTTGCCATGCTTGCCGGGAAGGCAGCGGGGGTGCGTTTTCGTATTCACACCTTTACCGGCCAGGTATGGGCGACCCGGCAAGGCGTTTCCAGGCTGTTGCTGAAAACTATGGACAGACTGCTGGCGGCCTCTTCTACGCATCTGCTGGCGGACAGCGCTTCCCAGCGCCGGTTTATCATTGATCAGGGCGTTACCCGCCCGGAGAAACTGAAGGTGTTGGCCGAGGGCTCTATCAGCGGTGTGAATGTCGAAAGGTTCAGGCCTGATGATGTGGCGCGTTCAGTGGTCAGGAAACAGCTGGGCGTTAGTGACGGGGATGTTTTGCTGCTGTTCCTGGGCAGGCTGAATCGGGACAAGGGCGTGCTTGATCTGGCGGCGGCCTTTGCCGAAGTTGCTGACGAATCTGAGCAGATTCATCTGCTCCTGGCAGGGCCGGATGAAGATGGATTAACCGGGATCATCCGGCAACGCGTCGGTTTATTTGCAGACCGGCTACATTTTATTGAATATACTGACAAGCCCGAGGCATATTTGACGGCGGCGGATCTGTTTTGCCTGCCCAGCTACCGGGAAGGCTTTGGCAGCGTCATTATCGAGGCGGCGGCGTGCGGCGTGCCGGCGATTGGCTCGAATATTTACGGTGTTTCCGATGCTATCTGCGATGGGAAAACGGGCTTGCTGTTTCTGGCAGGCGATACAATAGCACTTGCCGATGCCATCAGAAATCTGGCGCTACAGACCGGGCTGCGGCTACGGATGGGAGCGGCAGCGCTTGCTCGGGCGAGAAATGCCTTTTCGCAACAGAGACTGGTTCAAGCCTGGCTGGACTATTATGATGGTCTGCAATGAAACGTTTGTTTGATCTGGTTGTCGCAGTCTGCGGATTATGCCTGTTGTGGCCGGCGCTGTTGCTGATTGCCCTGCTGGTGCGCGTGAACCTGGGTTCGCCGGTATTGTTCAGGCAGCAACGCCCGGGCCTGCATGGCGAGCCCTTTTATATTTATAAATTCCGCAGCATGACTGATGCGCGGGATAGCCGGGGGGAACTGTTACCCGATGCAGAACGGTTGTCCCCGTTCGGGCAATTGTTGCGTCGTTTCAGCCTTGATGAGTTGCCGCAGTTGTATAATGTGCTCAAGGGCGATCTTAGTCTGGTAGGGCCAAGGGCGCTGCTGATGGAATATTTGCCCTTGTACAGTCCCGAGCAGGCCAGGCGGCACGATGTGAAGCCGGGCATTACCGGCTGGGCTCAGGTGAATGGCCGCAACGCCATCTCATGGGAAGAAAAGTTTCGCTGTGATGCGTGGTATGTGGATCATCATTCATTGCTGCTGGATTTGAAGATACTCTGGATGACATTGCTGAAAGTCGTCCGTTCTGATGGCGTGGCGCAGTCCGGCCATGTGACGATGGAAAAATTTAAAGGGACGGCAAAATGAATCAGTTACTTATTCTCGGCGCAGGCGGACACGGAAGGGTGATGGCGGAAGTCGCTGAAGCCTGCGGCCATTGGCGGCGGATAGCCTTTCTCGATGACAGACATGCTGAACTGGATGGCGCCTTGCGCTGGCCGGTTCCCGGATGCGTTGAAGATGCAGGGCTGTTTGCTGCTGATTATGCGGATGCAATCGTGGCCGTGGGCGATTGCGAAAAGCGCCTGAAATGGCTTGCAATGCTTGTTGACAAGGGATTCCGGATTCCGACCCTGATTCATCCGACGGCCTGGGTCAGCCCTTCGGCTGCGCTGGCGGACGGCTGCGTGGTGATGGCCAATGCCGCAGTGCAGGCCGATGCCGTGCTGGGGCGCGGCTGCATTGTGAATACGGGGGCCAGCATCGACCATGATTGCAGTCTTGCCGATGTCGTTCACGTTTGTCCCGGAGCCAGTATTGGCGGCGATGTGCATGTGGGCGAGGGCAGCTGGCTTGGCATCGGCTGTTCTGTCATTCAGGGGGTTGGAATCGGCAGGCGCGTGACTGTCGGCGCAGGCGCTGCGGTGATCGGGGATATTGCCGACGGATTAACCGTTGTCGGCGTGCCGGCCAGAGAGATTCATTCGTTTCAGGCCGTTGAATGAGCGGGCGGTTCCCGTCCTGGCCCTGTTATGCCGACGATGAAATTGCCGCCGTCGAGGCGGTGCTGCGCTCGGGCAGGGTGAATTACTGGAGCGGCGATCAGGGCGGCAGTTTTGAGCAGGAGTTCGCCGACTATATCGGGGCGAGGCATGCTGTGGCTCTGGCTAATGGAACGCTGGCGCTGGAGGCGGCGCTGCATGCGCTCGGAATCGGCCCCGGCGATGAGGTGATTGTGCCGGCCAAAACCTTTATCGCCACGGCGAGCAGCGTAGCCATGCTCGGGGCGACGCCGGTTGTGGCCGATATCGACTTGCCCAGCGGCAATATAACGGTTGAGAGCATTGAAGCCGCCTGCACTGAAAAGACAAGGGCGATCATTGTTGTGCACCTGGGCGGCTGGCCATGCCGGATGCCTGAGATCATGGCCGTTGCCCGGACGCACGGGTTGAAGGTGGTGGAGGATTGCGCCCAGGCGCACGGCGCCGAGATTCACGGGCGCAAGGTCGGTTCATTCGGACATGCCGCCGCATTTTCATTCTGTCAGGACAAGATTATTTCAACGGGCGGAGAGGGCGGCATGCTGGTCACCGACGATCATGATATCTGGAAAAAGACATGGGCGCTGAAAGATCATGGGCGGGATTATGATAAGGTCTTCCATCAGGAGCACGGGCCGGGTCATCGCTGGTTTTACGCCACTGTCGGAAGCAACTGGCGCATGACCGAAATGCAGTCGGCGATCGGCAGGATTCAGCTCAGGAAACTGCCTCAATGGCTGGCAACAAGACGCCATTATGCCGACATGATTATCGAAGGCCTGTCAGTCGTTCGTGGACTTGATATTCACTCGCCGGATGAAGGAGTTCAGCACGCCTGGTATCGATTATATGCGCAACTGGACAGGCAGGCCCTGCATGTTGACTGGAATCAGGATCGAATTATTGCCGCCATTATGGCTGAAGGCGTGCCCTGTTTTCATGGCAGTTGCAGTGAAATCTATCGTGAAAAGGTATTGAATCGGTTCAGGCCGGATCATGATTCATTGCCGAACGCCAGGCAATCCGGCCTGACCAGTCTGGCTTTTCTCCTTCATCCAACGCTGGAAGAAAGGCACATAACTAAAACAATAGATGTGGTAAAGTCGGTATTCAAGCGTGCAGCTCCTTAAGCTGATCCCCGGCCGGAATGGCGTGGAATCAGCGGCTTTTCTTCTTTTATGTCTGGCCATCATCTGTTTCCCCTTTTCTGTTGCAGCGGCGAATCTGTTTCTCGGTCTGCTGCTGGCAGTCGGCATATTTGCCGGATTCTGGCGGCAGGGAGCAGGGCGTCTCTGGCGTTGCGATCGAAGGCTGTTTGTCGCCCTGATTGCTTATCTGGCGCTGGTTTGTCTTGGCTTGCTCTGGAGCCTGGATCCCGCGTGGGGCGGGCGCATTCTTGGCAGGCACTGGTTCTGGCTGCTGTTGCCTGTGGTCGTAATGATCCTGTCGCACGAACGGAACAGACGTATTTTCCTTGCAACAATGAGCCTGGGATTGACCGCCAACCTGATTTTTTGCGTATTGCAGGCCAATGGCCTGATTGATAGCCCGTCGGTAGCAGGTTCTACGCCTGTCAATGCGACCGGCCACATTGGACATACCAGTTTTGGATTTATTTATGGCATCTGGGCTGGCTGGCTGTTGCATGTCGGACTCCTGTATGGCGGGCGCGTTCGCTGGCCCGCCTGGGCGCTGTCGGGCTGGGCGCTGGTGATGGTTTTTCTGACCGAGGGTAAAAGCGGTTATATGATTGCTTTGACGGTTATGATTCTCGTGGCGATCAAGTGGCTGAAGGAAGCCGGCAATATGAGAATGTTTGCGTCATTTGTCTCTGTGTTGCTGTTGCTGGCGGTCATTTTTGCTCTGGGCCCGGCCAGGGATCGCATGCTGGGCACATGGCAGGTGTTGACGGATACAGTTCAGGCGGATTTGAGCAACAGTCAGAAAAACGCCGTCTCTTCTGTAAAAGCCAGGCTCGAATGGTGGAAAATGTCTTATCAGATGTGGCTGAACAAACCGAATCCGGGCGTTGGCACAGGCGGCTATCCGCTTGCAGTAGCCGACTGGAAGGCAGGGCACGCTGCTGCGAGAGATTATGATGTGGCGCTGGTACACCCCCATAACCAGTATCTGCTTAGTCTGGTTCGGTGGGGGCTGGCCGGCCTGATATTGCTGCTGGCGCTGCTCTATTGCTGGATTCGTGCGGGTCTGTCGGTTCAGTGGAGGCATTCAGTTGCAACGCCATTGATTGCCCTGACAGGAAGCGCCCTGCTTGTGCACGGATTGTCATCAGCAAGTCTGGAGGAGCACTTTTCAACCATCTTCGCCATGTTGTTGCTTGGCGCGGGTTTATCAGAGCGCACTGATCGCAAGGTATGATCCTGGAAGCCTCAGTTGGAAGCACCCGTATGGCGCAAGCTCTGGATTTGCTTTGCTAAACGGAAAAAACTCTTATCACCAACAAGGTGACGGCGATTTTTTCCGTTACGCCCTTCAAATCCATATCTTACACCCTGCACGCACTCCCAACTGAGGCTTCTAGGATGACAGCAGAGATTGCCGCATCCGCTTTTTTATGAAGCATGGCTGGCATGAATAATTTTTTGTTGTTGAGAAATCGCTGGATGGCTTTTACGCATGATCTTGTCTGGGTGCCGGCAGCAATTTATCTGGCCTTCTGGCTGCGTTTTAATCTTGGCGATATACCGCCTGCATATTTTCAGCCGTTGTCAATGTGCGTATTTTTCGCCCTGCCGTTGCAGGCGGCGACATTCTGGCTGCTCGGCCTGTATCGCGGCATATGGCGATTCGCCTCGATGCCGGATCTGCTGCGCATTCTCAAGGCCGTTTTTCTCGGCGCGGTTCTGACTTTTGCGGCGATGTTTGTCTGGCAGCGGCTGGCCGGCATGCCGCGCTCGGTGCTGATTCTCTACCCTGCCATTCTTGCACTCGGGCTTGCTGCCCCGCGCATGTTTTATCGCTGGATCAAGGATCGACATCTGGGCCTTTCCGCCCGGGAGCGCAAAAGGGCGCTGCTGATCGGGGCGGGTCGGGCCGGCGAATTGCTGGTCAGGGATTTGCTCAAGACCGGGCCGTATGAGCCGATTGGCTTTCTTGATGATGAGCAGAGAAGGCAGGGGCAGGAGCTTCATGGCGTCCGTGTGATCGGCATGCTGTCAGATATTAACAATATCCTTGAACATCGGGATGTGGAAGTGGTGCTGATCGCGATTCCCTCGGCCTCTCACAAGGTCATTCAGTCTATCGTGCGCCGGTGCCAGAGCTTTTCCGTGCCTTGCAGGACGCTTCCCTCGGTTTCAGATCTGGCCGATGGGCGCGTGGAAGTGTCGCGCCTGCGGCAGGTGCAGATC
Organism: uncultured Zetaproteobacteria bacterium; assembly: GCA_964437065.1. Lineage (GTDB taxonomy): Bacteria > Pseudomonadota > Zetaproteobacteria > Mariprofundales > Mariprofundaceae > Mariprofundus. The sequence continues at coordinate 5,980 of CAYTFI010000070.1, forward strand.
GAGGATCTGCTGGGCCGGGACGCCGTGCATCTGGATCAGCCGGGCATCAGACAATTGCTTGTCGATCGAACGGTTCTTGTAACCGGGGCGGGGGGGTCGATCGGCTCCGAATTATGCCGACAGATTATCGCTCATCAGCCTGCGCAGTTGATCCTGCTTGATCACGGCGAATTCAATCTTTTTAATATCGACCGTGAAATGCGCGCGCTGACGGCTGGCGTCGGCATTCATGCCGTTCTGGGCGATATTCGCGATGAGGCGCGCATGCGCTGGCTCATTGAGCAGTTCGGGCCGCATATCATCTTTAACGCCGCCGCCTACAAGCATGTTCCGCTGGTTGAAGAAAATCCGGCAGAGGGCGTGAAAACCAATGTTCTGGGCACATGTCGGCTGGCCGATCTGGCGGTTGAATTCGGGGTCGAAAAATTTATCCAGATATCCACTGACAAGGCCGTAAACCCGGGCAATGTGATGGGAGCAAGCAAGCGTTGCGCCGAGATTTATTGTCAAAATCTGAACAACAGGGCGGCGGATACGTCATTTATCACCACGCGCTTTGGCAATGTGCTGGGCTCGGCGGGCTCTGTTGTGCCGATTTTTCACCGGCAAATTGAAAATGGCGGGCCCATTACAGTGACGCACCCGGAGATCACCCGCTATTTTATGACCATACCCGAGGCGGTCAGCCTGATTATGCAGGCGGCCACAATGGGAAAAGGCGGCGAGATTTTTGTGCTCGATATGGGCGAGCCGGTAAAAATTGTCGATCTGGCCGAGCAGATGATTCGCCTCAGCGGCATGGAGCCCGGGTCTGATATCGAGATTAAATTCACCGGCCTGAGGCCCGGCGAGAAGTTATTTGAGGAGCTTTTCCACGATGCAGAGGCGCTGTCGGCCACGCCGCACCCGAAAATCAGGCTCTCATCCAGCCGGGAAGTGGACTGGGAATTGTTGCAGCAGGGACTGGCCGAGCTTGCCGCAAGCTGCGCCACGCGGGATGTGGAACTGCTGCACCGGTGTCTGAACAATCTGGTTCCGGAGTTTGACTCGGAATTGTTTCGCAGCGATTCCTCAACATGAAACAAACCACGCGTGTTCGAAGCGGGCGAATCAACTGAACAATGACAGTTTGAACAACGACAATTCAGGCAAGCCCGCCTGCCTTGCGTGCGTTGAGATTGTCGTATTTTCGCCGCTTCCGGGGGCGTTCACCTATATCTGGCCTGCGGCCCTGGGCGAGCCGGCGGCTGGTATTCGCGTGCTTGTTCCCTTTGGTCACAGCAGGCGCCATGGCGTTGTTATGCGGCAACTGCCGCCGCCTGCCGATATCTCAGGTTTGCGTCCGGTTGAAGATCGGCTGGATGTTTCGCCGCTCTATGATTCGCTGCGCAGGCGCTGGCTTGAGCGTGTGCGCCGTTATTATCTGGCGACGCCGGGGGATGTCCTGACTACGGCGCTGGCCTGGGCGGCGCTTGATGCAACGCGCAAATTCCGTTGCCCGGATATAGATGCGCTCGTGCGCGCCCTGCCGGGCCTTGAAGGCGCCTTTAGCCGTAAAAATGCCCTGTCGCTGAAAACCATCATGCAACGAGCATGCGGTCCTTATGCCTGTCACAACGTAGCGAAAGCCTGCCAGTCGGGCCTGTTGCAGGAAATCGTTCAACCTGCCGGCCTGGCAGCCGGCAAAGGATCCCGCTCAGCCTTCAGGCTGACAGAACAACAGCGGCAGGCCGTGCAGGCAGTGATTGGTTCGAGAGAAAAGTTCCAGCCTTTTCTGCTATTTGGGCGTACTGGCTCAGGCAAGACTGAAGTGTATTTACGGGCTGCGGAGGCGGTAGTCGCCGATGCCGGGCAGGTGCTGGTGCTGGCGCCGGAAATTGGCCTGACGCCGATGTGGATTGCAAGATTGACCGAGCGCTTTGAGCATATAGCGGTCTGGCATTCCGCCCTGAGCGCACGCGAGCGTTTGGCCGTTATTCAGAATATGGCGCGCACCGAGGTAATCATAGGCACGCGCTCGGCGCTGTTTTTGCCGCTTAGGCGGCTGGGCCTGATCGTCGTGGACGAGGAACATGACGCCAGCTTCAAGCAGCATGACGGTCTGGCCTACTCGGCGCGGGATATGGCCGTGCTGCTGGCGCAGGAGCTGAATATCCCTGTGGTTCTGGGTTCAGCCACGCCCAGCCTGGAATGCTGGCATCAGGCCGCAAAGGGAAATTACCGGCGGCTGGATCTGCCTGAGCGAATTGCCCGCAATGTCGTATCGGCGCAGGCGGAAATTGTCGATATGCGACAGGTTGACGATCCTGTGTCCGACACTCTGTTTGCGGCATTGAAGAAAACAGTGGCGCAGGGAGAACAGGCCATTCTGTTTTTGAACCGGCGCGGGTATGCGCCGGCAGTGCAATGCACGGCCTGCGGTGATGTTCCCGCCTGTCCTGATTGTTCCATGCGCCTGACGCTGCACCGCAGGGCAGGGCGATTACGCTGTCATACCTG
>CAYTFI010000071.1:0-8445 GCA_964437065.1 uncultured Zetaproteobacteria bacterium
GCAAAGCGAATCAAGAGCTTGCGCCATGTGGGCGCTTCCAACTGAGGAATATAGGATAATGCGGGTTAACCAGTTCGCCTACTTGACCTGAGCCATAATTTTAAACCGCCCGCCCTTCTTCAGTCTTGCCAGGGTCAATTCATTGCCCCAGACGAAGCCTGAATCCAGACCCAGAACATGCGGCTGATTTATTACCAGCCCCATGGCCGCCCAATGCCCAAAAACAACATTGCTCTTTTCTCTCCATTTTATCCTTCTATGCGCGAACCAGGGCCTGTCCCGGTGATTGCTGCTTTTGCCGGTTCGAACAGCCCAGTTAAATCTGCCTTCAGCCGTGCAATAGCGGCTGCGCGTCATTACGGCAACGGCAAACAGCAGACGGAAAGGATCGCCTTTCCCCGGTTCACGCGCCGGGAATTTGAAGTGATGCAGCAGGCTGCAAAATTCCTTCCATTTTTTGCCGCGCAGAATCTTTTCAATCTTGCGCGCTCTTTTCATGGCTTTTTTCAGCGTCCATTTCGGATGCAGTCCGGCATGCACCATCGTCCAGCCAAGGCCTTTATCATGATGCAGCAGCGGACGCTGGCGCAACCACTTGATCAACTCGTCCCGATCGGGGGCCGCCAGCACTTCATCGAGCGAATCGCGCCGATACCGCTTCCCTCCCGAGGCATACTCCAGCAAATGCAAATCATGATTACCCAGCACGCAGACGCAGGCATCGCCAAGGCCCTTCAGATAGCGCAGTGTTTTCAGGGAGTCAGGGCCGCGATTAACCAGATCGCCTACGCACCACAGTTGATCCTTCCCGGGATCAAATTTCACCTTTTTCAAAAGCCTTCTGAGCGGCTTGTAACAACCCTGAATATCCCCTACCGCGTAAACAGCCATCTAAACCCCTGCATTCAGCGCGGCCAGCAGTTCAGGAATAAACTCCGCGATCTCCGCCGCCATGATGGCGAAATCCGCATCAAAACGGGACGCCTCATCATCACCGGCGCCTCCGGCTTCCTCAACAATGGCAGAATCAAAGCGCATGCGGCGGATCGACAAATCCTCATGCAGGATGAAACTCAGGCGATCGCGCCAGTTCATGCCCATCCTTTTCACTCGCCGCCCGGCTATTGCGTGCGCCCGCACTTCGGCGGACAAGACATCGACGTATTTGCAGCGCACAACACCCTCAACACCTTCCCCGGCCTGCAACTCGCATTCATCTTCCACCGTAAAGCCCGGCGGTAGCGCCGCATCATTCATCAGCCAGCGCGTCATGGCGCTTTCCGGCGATTCTTCCGTTGCCGGCAGCACAACGTTCAGCACGCCCAGGGTCTTGCGCAACTGTTCAATCAGTTCCTCGGCCTTTTTGCTGCCGCCGGCGTTCACCACCAGCCAACCGTCTTTTGGCATAATGCAGGCATAGGTATGGCTGGCCCGGACAAGCGCTCGCGGAAGCAAATTCTGCAGCACCTGATCCCTGATATCGCTCTTCTCCCTGCGCCCCACCGTACGACCCGCCTGCTCCTCAATCTGAAAAGCCTGCTCCGCCACCTGTTCACGAACCAGCGAGGCAGGCAACACCTTATCCTCCCGGCGCAGGCAGAGCATCAGATTTCCGTCTGTTTCATGCACAAGCATCCGCCCCGCGCGTCCCAAAGGCCGCTGCCAGCCCTGACAGGCCATTTCCATCTGCCCGCAAGCTCGCGCCTGACGTGTTTCCAGCGCCTCATGCAGCTGCTGCGAGCTCATTGTGAACGGCTCTTCAAAACGGTAAAAATGAATGTTCCTAAACCACATTGGCCTGTCCTCTATCAGGTCGGCAAACGACAAATTTCTCGTTTGGCCATATAAATCAAAAACTTGCGCGACGTTCGTATTGGCAACTGCTGTTTTATGCCGGCATGCGCATCAGGGCAAATGAAGGACTTTGTTCCCGATGTCGAAACCATCGCCTCCCGTATCCTGTCCGGCTTTCACCACGGCGGTCAGCGTGTGCGGCATGGGCATTTCGACGTCCGCATGGTCAATCGCTTCGGGTTGCCCGCCCGCCAGGCCAACCCCTGCACCGCCTGACTGAACGCCGGCCTTGACTTTCACCACGGCTGTCAGCGTATGCTGCCCGGGCATATTGATATGCTGATCTTCGTCAGCCTGAAAACGACCACCCGGCATTCCAACCCTTGCGCCATCCGATTGGATCCCTTCCCTGAGGCTCGCTTCTCCAGTCAGCGTATGCGGCTTGGGCACAGCGATCTCATCAAGGCCGTCAAAGCCATCTGTGTCGCGTAGTTCGCCCCGTTCATCGCCGATCGACGCCTGTTTCCTCTTGCATGAACCCTCCGCCTTTTGCACTGCATCTTTCCAACATTTGGCGTAATCCTCCCTGTTCTTCTCTATCTCATCCAACAACTTCCGACGTTGATCGTTCGAATCCCTCCAGTTGTTTTTGACAAATCTCGCCGCACCCTGATTGTTCATCTTTCGATAGCGATTAAACGAGTCTGCCAGATCGTTTGCTTTGTCGGTCAACTGCTTCAGTCTAGCTCGCAGATTTGAATATGAAGGAAGCGCATCGCAAACATCGGTCATATAGGTTTTAAAAGCAGCCTCGGCGCACTGATTGTCAAAGCCGGGGGGGGATTTCCGCTCGGAGCCGACGATGATTTGATCGCGAATATGGTGCGGCTCTTCATCAGTCAGGAACAACGGCCTGCCAGTTGCGTCGCCGGTCTGAGACAGCGACGGAGAACTCCCGGCGTCGGCCCGCTTGCCGCACATTCCGCCCAACACCCGCCTTGCCCTTGCCCCGGTCAGGCTTGAAGGCGCCGCCCGACAGGGAAATACGCCGATTTGCCGTGAATTTTTTTTGCGCGTGAATGTGTTGACGGGACGCCATGCCCTGGTCAAATCAAAACGCCCCGCTTTATCTTCCGGCATCAGGGGAAAAAGCTTCTTGCCCTGAACCCGCATGCCATAGGTGTAATTGCCTAAATAACTCACCTGGCCGGGGGTGAGGCTTGCTGTGCCGGAATAGCCATGCGCCGCCTCTTTGCCCTGCCCCCGATCTGATTTCCGGGCCAGGCCCTGATGGTCGAGTGCGGATACGGTAAAATCATACCGATATTCCATCATGTTCATGACGGGCTGATAAATTGTCACATTGAACTGTTCGACAGAAGACCATGAGCAACAGCCCGGCCCCCCCGGCCCCCCCGCGACGCGCACGCCCGGTTGAATGATGCGATCGACAAAGCGCTCTTCCTCGCACAGATTTTTTTTCGCCATGCTCAAAGCGCGCACCTCGTGCAGCAACAGGTCGCCCGAGCTGTCGCTGGCCTGCTGCAATGCTGCAACAGCGCCGCTTTCAAGCACTTTATGCGCCTTCCACAGCAATATCTGCTTTGTCGAGATATTGCCCGCGGCGTGCATGGTCGCCATTGCCGCACCGGACTCCCCCGATGGCCCGGAATAGTCTGGCAGGGACGGGGCCGCCTCTCTCTGAATCGCCAGCGCAGACTCGGCCATGTACAGCTTCCGCCACAGTTGCTCTTTCTCGGTGTCTGAGTTGCATGCGGCAACGGCAAGACAGTTTGCCGGTTGCGCCAACAGCAGGAATGCCAGAATCGCAACAGCCGTGATCATGGCGCCGCGCATGGCTGAGAAGCTTGAACTGATCAAAGCCTTATTGATCCGACATGGCCTTCTTCGCAGCCGCAAGCAGCCCCGTGCGAATTGATTCCATTTCATCCTTTGTAAAGCACCCGGATGTGCTCAGCGAGCCCGGAACATCAACTTCCAGGACTGGATCCATCTGCGCAGACGGTTCGCCGAGAACACAGTCTGCAAATTTCACGCTATCCCGGTTTGATCCGCAAGCGACAACCTCCTCCAGCTCAGCGGCGGTCATCTTTCCACCTGCTGTAATGTCTTCATACTTATCGATCAACCCGGTTAATGGCTTGCCCGTCGTGCTCATCGGGCTCAGGCTTAGCTGACAGACCCAGCCTTTAAATACAAAGCGCACAAAGCCCGGGCCAGGGCGATCCATTGTCACTGTCGCTCCCTCCGCCGGCGCCTGAACATACCTGGCATCTCCACTATTGTCAGGGATAAGCATTGGCTCGGCAAACGCAAAGCGATGACCCGCCCCCATTGCCAGCAGCAGCAACGTTGCCAAAAAACAGCTTGAATATTTCATCTAATTCTTTCTCCCTTGCGCAGATAGCAGCCCTGTGCGCAGCGTCATGGCCAAGAATGCAAACGCAACCGCACACTGCGCGTTTTTCCTTGTTCTCGAACAAATCAAGGGCAATCAGAGCAGCTACGGACACTTTTGCACAGGGGCGCTGAGTAATTACATTCATGGCAGGTTATACAGATCGCGAAAACCAACGTCAAACCGGCCTCTCCCGCAGTAGTTGCCATAAAAAAACAATTGCCGCTATACTGGCTGTGATGACAGAAAGATTGCACTCCATCGACTTTCAAAACTCCGCTCCCGGCACGCTGGGCGTGGAAATGGAATGGCTGACGGTTAATATTGACACAGGCATTCAGATTCCGGCTGCTCCCGAAGTATTCCGGCAAGTAGGCGAAACTGATCGCATCAAACCTGAGCTGTTCACTTCAACAGTTGAAATTAACTCGGAGATTCATACGGAAACGATGGCCTGCATGGATGAAATATCCGAACACTATCAAACCGTAAGCAATATATTATCGGCTCAACATGCCGCCCTGTTCGCCAGCGCCACACACCCGGCTTCACATTGGCGCGATCAGCAGATCAGCAATGATCCACGCTACAAACGCCTGCTTAAGCGCCTGCAATGGATGGCAAGGAGATTCAATATATTCGGCATTCATGTGCATGTCGGCATGCCTGATGGCGACACCTGCATTCAATCCATGAATCAGCTGTTGCCGATCATGCCGGTATTTCTTGCCATTTCGGCCAATTCACCCTACTGGCAGGAAGAGGACACAGGGCTGGCCGCCAGTCGCATCAAGATTTTCGAGGGCCTGAGTCAGGGCGGCATGCCATTCTATTTCAACGACTGGCAAGACTTTGAACACTGCGCAGGCAGGCTTCAGGCGACCGGCAGTATCGATTCGGTGCGCGACATCTGGTGGGAAATGCGTCCGCATCCCGATTTTGGCACGCTGGAAATCCGTATTGGCGATATGCCTGTCCGGCGCGATGACGCAGCTGCATACGTCGCCTATGTGCGCGCCGAGGCCATGGCCTCAATATCAGAGCCTGAAGCGCCTTGCGTGCATCCATCGCTGATTCGTGAAAACCGCTGGCGCGCCTGTCGTCACGGCATGAACGCCACGATTATTGACCCGGCGACAGAAGAACTGCTGCCTGTGCTCGACTGGCTTGAAAACAGACTGGAACACCTTGCCGCCTCCGGCATTGATGCGAGGGAACTGGATATCATTGCCGGACAAATTCCCCGCTGGCGCAAACACGGCGGCGGCGCGGACGCCCAGCGCCGTCTTCACCATGCAAACAGTGACTTTTCCGTTATGATTCAAGCCATGCGCCTGCAGGATGGATGGAATCGATGACTATCTCTGCACAACAACTTGACCGGGCGGCCAATGAGATCATGCCCGAAGTTATTCGAATCCGCCGGCAGTTGCACCGGCAGCCGGAACTCTCCGGCAGTGAAGAGCAGACAGCTCGTGTCGTAGCAGATATTTGCCGCAGGCTGGGACTTGAAGTTCAGGAAAACATTGGCGGGCATGGCCTGCTGGCCAGGCTTGAAATATCCGGCGCCAGACCCTGGCTGGCCCTGCGCGCTGATATGGACGCCCTGCCGATCCAGGACGCCAAGCAGCGATCCTATGCATCAAGAGTTGCCGATATTTCGCACAGTTGCGGGCATGACGCCCACACGGCCATTTTGCTTGGCGTCGCACACCTGCTCAGCCGGCTTAAAAAGCAGATGGAATATAATGTGGCCTTTATATTCCAACCTGCTGAAGAAACCTGTGAAGGCGCCGCCGCCATGCTGCGGGAACGCCTGTTTGGCGCCATCACGCCAGAGCGAATTTATGCCCTGCATGTTTATCCATATCTGCCGGCAGGCTCAATCGGCCTCAGACAGGGCGTCATGTGCGCGGCGGCGGATATGTTTGAGGTTGAGATACGGGGCCGGGGCGGACATGCCGCACGCCCGCATGAATGCGTTGACGTAGTTCTGGTTGCCACCCATGTTATTCAGGCGCTGCACAATATTATCGGCCGCCGCGTAAACCCGCTACATCCGGCGGTGCTGACCATCGGGCAGATTCATGGCGGCCATGCCGGCAATGTCATTCCCGATCATATCAATTTCTCCGGCACCTTCCGCAGTCTGCACCCCGAGGTGCACGAAGAAATCCGGACAAGCATGGATCACATTATCCGCCAGACGGCAGAGGCATGGGGCGCAACTGCTCGTTTCTCCCTCAGGCAGGCGACGCCGGTGCTCAACAATGACATAAATGCGCTGGCCCAATCCCGTAAGGCCTTTGAGGATCTTCTCCCTGATGTTCGACTGATTAAACTTCATAAACCATCCATGGGCGGCGAAGACTTTGCGGAGTTCATGCGGCGCATCCCCGGCTGCCTGTTTCGTCTCGGCACTGGAGCGGGGCCGGAAACGCGATATCCGCTGCATCATCCCTGTTTCGACATTGATGAACAATCCATGCTGAGCGGCGTACTGGCATTCAGCGCCCTGGCGCTGAGTCATCATGATTGATGCAGGCGCTTCTCCTGAGGGAAGAATCCTGCTCGAAAGAATCACCCGCCCGGATGCGGGCGCCGCGCAGAAAGTCAGCAGCCTGCATAACCCTTTTTCCTTCCGGCTGAAGCGAGGCGATCCGATAAATCAGACCGTCGCCGCAGACCACGTCAAGTGAATTTTCAGCCGCAACCACAACGCCGGCAGGCCCTGTCCCGGCACTTGCGGAAATCTCTCCCGCAATAATCTTCAACCATGTTCCAGCCACCCTGCCGCGCGCTCCCGGTCTGGGGGAAAAACAGCGGACCTGCCGATCAATCGCCGCTGCCGACTGCGCCCAGTCGACAACGCGATCTTCATTGCTGATTTTCTGCGCATAGGTGACGCCCTCTTCCGATTGCGGCGTCGGTTTCAGACCAGCCTGAATCTGCGGCAGTGTTTGAAGCAGCAGCTCGGCCCCCATCGGGGCCAGAGCAAACCAGAGTTCGGAACCGGTTGTTGTTTCTGTAATCGGAAGTCTGCGACTGCTGTAAACACCACCCGTATCCAGCCCCTCTTCCATCTGCATAATGCAAACACCGGTTTCCGCATCGCCTGCCAGCAATGAACGCTCAATCGGAGCCGCTCCGCGCCAGCGCGGCAGCAGAGAGGCATGCACATTCACCGCCGTTATGTTGACAGCATTGAGCCAGGATTTGGGCAAAATCATGCCGAAAGCGACGACAACGAGGAAATCAGCCTGTTTGGCCTGCAACCATGCCAGCGCCTCATCATTATGGCGCAGTTTTTCGGGGGTGATCACGTCAATACCGGCATCAAGAGCAGCCTGTTTCACAGCTGAAGGGGTAAGCTTCATACCGCGCCCTGATTTGCGATCCGGCTGCGAAACCACGCCGACCACATCAATGCCATCGGCTTCAATTAAAGCAGTCAGACAGGGAACTGAAAAGCCGGGGGTGCCGGCAAAAACTACACGCATATTTTCTCCATGTTTCATCAAAGGTTAAATGCCCCTTTCTTGTGTATGCACAATATACCTTGACATCATATTGTTTGTGCATACAATAAGCCTATGCAATACGAATGGGATGGTGCCAAATGTAATGCGAACAAAATCAAGCATGGTGTTGATTTTAGCGAAGCTCTGTCTTTTGAATGGGAAAAGGCCATCACCCGTCAAGATCGGCGATTTAATTATGACGAACCTCGTTTTGTCTCTATCGCCCCTATTGCAAACAGGCTCTATGTGATGGTGTGGACAACGCGTAATGATGCCACGCGTATCATCACCTTTCGCAAAGCCAATCGTAGAGAGGTAAAATACTATGTCAGCAAAATCTAAATTCATTATGCCTACAAAGGATGAAGAGAAGGCGATTAATGCAGGCATTGCAGCCGACCCGGATGCATTTGAATTAGGCGAAGATTTTTTCAAATCAGCCATCCGCACAACCGGAACCACAGCCTCTGAAATCGCATCGGAAGTCCAGCGACGAGGCAAGCAGAAAGCGCCAACCAAAGAGCGCATCACCATTCGCTTCTCTCCCGAAGTATTAGAATCATTCCGCGCCACCGGTCGCGGCTGGCAGACACGCATGGACAATGCCATGAAAGAATGGATTAAAACCCATAAGCCCGGGTGAGTCTGGTACCGTCATTGCTGAACCAACTATTCTTTTAATTCCTGCACTCCCGCAATACGCTTGGCTCT
>CAYTFI010000072.1:0-1573 GCA_964437065.1 uncultured Zetaproteobacteria bacterium
TCAGAGCCTTTCCAGTGAGCCAAGGCAAGGCGCATCCCGCAGCCAATGGCGTGTCCTTGGCAAGGGGGGCAACGCAGCATTGGCTCACTGGAAGGGCTCCCTTCGGGCGAGTGCTGGCGGGCGTTCGGCTGCGTTGTGCTCGTTTGAATTGGCCACTGCCAGTCCTGCGCTCGCACGCCTTGCCGTACATCCCGCCAGAACTCGCTGATAGTGCGCTCTTCTATGGGACAGGACACTAGGGCGCATGACCATCAAGGTGAAATCCATGATTCGATTCATCCGCCTTCTCCATTATATGCTTATGAATAAGGTTGCGCCGTGGTTTATCATGCCTGTACTGCCAGACCCTGGCGAGAGTCAACAATACGAAGGCAATGGCTACAATCAATACATATGCAATCAGCGAATCGTCCATTATTTCTCCGTCTTCCGTTTCATGCCAGGCGACAGCGACTTGCTGTTTACGCCAAGCCCGCTATCAACTTGTTCAACTTGCATCCGGACTGTCAAACCGAGTCCTGAACCAAAATGCGAAATCCCGCCTTGTTGTCGTATGCATCGGGATTGGCGCTACCACGCGCAGCAGAGCGAATATTCCCTGGTCCTGACACCCAGGAGCCGCCGCGCAGCACGCGAGGCGCGTCATCGCCAAGGCCATCCCTGCTTGCATCGCAAAGCTCAAGTCCATCGTATTTTTCATTATATTTTGAGGCGCACCACTCCCATACATTCCCGCTCATTTCATATAGTCCCCAAGGATTTGGCTGAAAAAAAGCAACAGGAAGCGTCATCTTTCTATATACGCCTTTTAATCCTTTTCCATAGACATAATTGGCATCGTAATTAGCCTGACCAGCATTAATATTATCTCCTGTCCAGAACGGCGAATCTGTTCCGGCTCTGCAAGCATACTCCCACTCCGCTTCAGAAGGCAAACGCACCAGACTGCCGATTCTTTCACTTAACCAACTGCAGTAATCCACTGCATCCCAGTAACTCACATTGATGACGGGGCGACTGGCCCGCCCCCAACCTTCGTCCTCGGCTTTTTCCCTGCCGGTTAATTGACAGAATATATCATACATCGTAAATGTCACAGCAGTCTTTAGCATATAACAGGAATGAACACGCGCCTGGTGTCGCCGCTCATCAACGCCCCTGCCTTTTTCAAAATCCGGAGAACCCATTAAAAATGTCCCGCCCGGTATTTCGACCCAGTTGTCTTCGCTTAAGACAGGATCTGCCGAACTCTGCTGAGCCAGGCCTGATTTTGCCTTACGAATGATCGCCTCATTCGCTTTCGGCCCGGCCTTTTCGCTCACCCCCGGCTTGTCCTTGTCCTGCGCCTTCGACTTTGCCTCCTCACGCGCCTTACGTGCAGCCTCTACACGCGCTTTGCGTTCGGCAGCCTCTTTTCGCATCTTGCGTTTGGTCTTTTCATCCGCCCTGGACTCAGTTTCTTCTGGCTCCCTAGACTCGATCTTCTCCTGCGCCTTGCGCTCAACCTCTTCCCGCGCTTTACGCTCAGCCTCCTCATGCGCCTTGCGCACGGCCTCTTCCCGCGCCTTGCGCG
>CAYTFI010000072.1:1673-8424 GCA_964437065.1 uncultured Zetaproteobacteria bacterium
CTCATGCGCCTTGCGCACGGCCTCTTCCCGCGCCTTGCGCGCAGCCTCTTCCCGCTCCTTGCGCGCAGCCTCTTCCCGCGCCTTGCGCACGGCCTCTTCCCGCGCCTTGCGCGCAGCCTCTTCCCGCGCCTTGCGCGCAGCCTCTTCCCGCGCCTTGCGTTCAGCCTCTTCCCGCGCCTTGCGTTCAGCCTCTTCCCGCGCCTTGCGCGCCGCTTCTTCCCGCGCCTTGCGTTCAGCCTCTTCCCGCTCCTTGCGCTCAGCCTCTTCCTTCGCCTTGCGTTCAGCCTCTTCCCGCGCCTTACGCTCAGCCTCCTCATGCGCCTTGCGCACGGCCTCTTCCCGCGCCTTGCGCGCAGCCTCTTCCCGCGCCTTGCGCGCAGCCTCTTCCTTCGCCTTGCGTTCAGCCTCTTCCCGCGCTTTACGCTCAGCCTCCTCATGCGCCTTGCGCACGGCCTCTTCCCGCGCCTTGCGCGCAGCCTTTTCCCGCGCCTTGCGCTCTGCCTCTTCCCGCGCCTTACGTTCAGCCTCTTCGTGCGCCTTGCGCTCGACCTCTTGCCGCGCCTTCCGCTCTGCCTCTTTATCGCATTTTACAATACGAAATCCGACTTTATTGAGATTGCCATCGGGCAGACCGCTACCACGATTCGCCGATCGAACATGTTTCGCCACCGAGATCCATGATCCGCCCCGCAGCACGCGGCAGGAACGGTTGGAGCGATCGGCGCTAGCATCCCGAGTCTCTAATCCTTCATAAAATTCCTCATACTCCGACGCGCACCATTCCCATGTGTTACCATGCATATCAAGCAACCCCCATGGATTTGGCTCGAACAGATCAACGGGCATAGTCTTCTTGCGATAAAGACCCGCAGGCTTGCCTCCTGAATCAGAGCTGCCGTTAAAGTTTTGCTGCTCCGTATTGATTGTACTCCCCGTCCAAAAAGGGGTTTGCGTGCCGGCCCTGCATGCATACTCCCACTCAGCCTCAGTTGGCAGCCGCACCTGCGATCCTGTTTTATTGCTCAGCCAGCCACAAAAAACCACGGCGTCCCAGTAGCTCACATGTATCACAGGGCGGTTTGCCCGGCCCCAGCCTTCATCATTGGGCTCTTTCCTTCCTGTCTCCTGACAAAAAGCATCATACATAGAAAATGTTACCGGCGTTTTCAGCATCTGAAAAAAATTGACATTAACCGGATGTTGGCGTTCATCCAGCCCCCTTCCCGCCTCACTCTTCGGCGAGCCCATCAGAAATGACCCGGCGGGCACATCCACCCAATCGCTGTCTTTCACCACGCTGTCCGCCAGCGTTTGCCGGAATTGTTTTGTCGCCAGACTGTCCTGTTGCTTGTCTCCCTTGGCCTTGCTGCCGGCAACCGCCTTTACCGACTTAACAGATCGGTTCTGTTCCAGAATCTGCGCCACGCCGCTGCCGTAGGCGCAGTGCTGGCAGACAGGCTTGTCCTCAAAGCGCTGATCTTCCAGGTATAACATCTGGCATTCCATACATTCAAAATAGTCGTCATTCATCTTGATGGCCTTGCCGCTGCCCATGCAATGGCCCACAAGATCACCATCTTTTTTCCCTTTCAGGGCCTTTTCGACGGAGGCGCCGCATTCATCACAATATTTGGCTGCGGGCTTCAGCTTTTTGCCGCAGTCAACACATTCATGGCACTTGGGCATCGCTTCCCCGCATTCGTTGCAGAAATTTGCGGAGAGATCGCTGATTTCACTCTTGCACGATGGGCATAGCATTTCCTTCAGCCTCTCGCTTCCATGCCGGATTCCGGATCAGAAGCCGGCGTCCGACGTTGCAATTGCAGCATTCCATGCCGGATTTCAATTAGCCCTGAAGTCATCATTAGCATCAACTGCATCTTTTTGTTTTGCCCCCAACTGGCTGATGAGCACTGGGATTTTTAAAAACAGCGTCGCCCTGATCCGTTTGGATGCCCCGGCTTTCAGATTGCGACTGAATCAAGCGCTGCAATTCCTGCTTGATCTTCTCCGGTTCTTTCAGGCGGACAATTTGCCGCAACGATTCGAGAACAGCCGCCATGTCCGCCTGCAAAGACCTGCGACGTTCACCAATAAACGCACGCCCGCTCATATCAGTCGCCTCAGGGTTCTTCAGTCCACAGGTCAGACAGATGCCCGACTTGGGCATCACCGTTTCAGCATGACATCTATGGCACTCAATTTTCATTTCCACTCCATCAAATTTGGTGAAACCGTAAAGCGAAAAGCGTAATTTTCACTTTCCTTACCAATCAACAGTTTGCAGGGCAAACTATTGATTTGCACGCTCATCCATCTGCCTGTGCGGTGCATGCAGAAATGTGGATGCAATGATGACTTATTACAAAGTAATCAAATTTGAATGTTCTGCCTCAACGCTGCGCCCAAAACCCAACGCTTGTAAAGAAATGTTGGCGCAGCCGGTCAGCTTCTCATAAAGCAACCAAGCAAATCACAGGCCAGACAAAATAACTGTGCGCAATATCACAATTGCCTGTTAAAACCAAAACAAACTCATATAGTTATGCTGGACACATCCATGAATTGCATGCCCTGTTCCTGTAACCAATTGATATACTGGAATTATTTAATAATTATACAAATCTTTAAAGGTGTTGCGCGTGCCAATGCCGGGGCTTCGGTTTAAGCCTTTCCAGATAATCCTATATTCCTCAGTTGGAAGTGCGTGCAGGGTGTAAGATATTGATTTGAAGGGCGTAACGGAAAAAATCGCCGTCACCTTGCTGGTGATAAGAGTTTTTTCCGTTTAGCAAAGCGAATCAAGAGCTTGCGCCATGTGGGGGCTTCCAACTGAGGAATATAGGATAATGACAGCCGGCGCATAAACAACCATGACGATCCATGCACGGATCTTTACAGCGCTGCCCGAACAACCCGAGCCAATTGCATGGTTGTATTTTTATTATATTTACGCAGCATCCGCAACTCCTGAAGGAAGCCTCGCCTCTATTCATCTGCCCGGCCAGACACTGATGCCCGGCGAACCGGAAATAACTCAGCGCCCAATACGTCCGGGTGCAACGGAAACGACACTCATGACATTTGAACAACTGGGCCTTTCAGCCGAATTGCTTCGCGCTGTAGCCGATCAGGGCTATGACGCGCCGACGCCAGTACAGAAAAAATCCATTCCCGTGATTCTGAAGGGAAATGATGTGCTTGCCGGCGCACAAACCGGCACAGGCAAGACGGCAGGCTTTACTCTGCCGATGCTGCAACTGATGCACAAAACGCATCCGGAGCGACATAAAAAGCGTCACATTCGCGCACTTGCACTGACGCCAACGCGCGAGCTGGCCGCACAGGTAGGCGAGAGCATCGCCATTTACGGCAAATATCTGCCCTTGCGCTGCACAGTGATCTTTGGCGGCGTAGGCATCAATCCGCAGATCCAGAGGCTTCAGCGCGGCGTGGATATCCTTGTCGCCACGCCAGGTCGACTGCTTGATCTGGTCGGACAGGGAAAGGCTGATCTCGGTCAAATCGAGTTTTTTGTCCTCGATGAAGCGGATCGCATGCTTGACATGGGCTTTATTCACGATATCCGCAAGGTTTTGAAGCTGTTGCCAAAGCAACGCCAGAACCTGCTTTTCTCAGCCACCTTTTCCGCAGAGATCAAACAGTTGGCCAGCGGCTTTCTCAAGTCACCGGTTTTTGTTGAAGTGGCGCGCAACGAGGCTGCGCATCAGGTGACGCAGGTCGCCTACGCGGTCAGCAAGTTGAAAAAGAGGGCGCTGCTCGCTCATCTGATCAAACAGGGCGACTGGCAGCAGGTGCTGGCGTTCACCAAAACCAAGCATGGCGCCAACCGCCTCGCCAAACAGATGCAGAGCGACGGCATTCATGCCGCGGCCATTCACGGCAACAAGAGCCAGACGGCGCGCACCAAAGCGCTGGCTGACTTCAAAGCTGGAAAAGTCCGCCTGCTGGCAGCCACCGACATCGCCGCACGCGGCCTGGATATCGACCAGCTCCCGCATGTGGTCAACTACGAACTACCCCATGTCGCCGAGGATTATATTCACCGCATCGGTCGCACAGGACGGGCGGGCAACTCAGGCGAAGCCATATCACTAATCTGCGGCGAAGAGAGTAAATTACTCACCGCGATTGAGCGACTGCTCCGAAAATCGATACCAAAAATCGTGATGCCCGGCTTTGAGCCGGGCGATGAGGAAGAAACGGCAGCGCCCTCTGCGCCACACAGAAGGCCTGAGCATCGACGCCATCATCCGAATTCCCCGCGCCAGCCGCAAGGCCGTCGCAACCGGCGTCCCGGCAGGCGTGAACGAAAAACCGGAAAGGCCTCATGAGCATAAACTGATCTTTGTCGTGTCGGCTTGATGCGGCGGCTTGATTGCCTTGCCGACCAGATGCAGCACCTGCTCCGCTTTTTTTCGGTAGGTGGTGAGCTTGCCGCCATACAGGGCGATATAGGCAGGCTGCTGCGGATCATCGCAATGGATCACGGTTTCGCGGTTGGCTGAGAAGGCCTCCCCGTCACTCTCCGGCAACACTCTCAGACCACAGTATGTGCCAAGTATATCGGCCTTATTACATGTTGCGTCCGGGAAATAGTGATTATAAGTCGCCAGGATATCCTCAATCTCTTCAGATGTCGGTTTAATGCGGTCGGGGTCGCCCGCAAATGACGTTTCGGTCGTGCCGGCAAGCATATTTTCCTGCCATGGCCGGAAGAACATCACCCTGCCGTCCAGCGATTCAGTATAGATATAGCCGGGACAGATGCGGTCAAGGATGAGGTGACTGCCCTGCACCAGGCGGACAGGCAGTTGCGCCGGCGTCGGCTTGATACGGGCGCATACCCTGTTCACCCAGGGGCCGGCGGCATTAATCAGGATACGCGAGGTGACGCACTCCTCCCCGGTCAGTTGCGCATGCCACACAGAGCCGTCGCGTTTCGCCCTCTTCAGCGCCACTTGTTCGGAAATTTCACAGCCAAAATGCCTTGCTGAGACGGCAACGGCGCAGGTCAACGCAGCATCATCCGTAGCGGCATCCTCATAAGCCAGCAATGTCTTCAGTCCCTCCCGCCTGAGGCCGGGCGCAACGTCGTCCCAGGATAGTTCCGGAATGCATTTAAAGCGAGATCGACCGCCGGAAAGCAACCAGTAGAGCAACAGCCCGGATCGGACAACCCATGCGGGCCGTTTACTGTTTTGATAGATCGGGATGTAAAACCATTCGCGCCTGACCAGATCAGGCGCCAGCCTGAGCAAACGTTCACGTTCCGCCAACGCCTCATAGACGAGCTTCAGATTGCCCTGCTCAAGATAACGCAGACCGCCGTGGATCAGCTTTGTAGATTGACTGCTCGTGCCGGAGGCGAGATTATTCTTTTCGAGCAGTCGCACGCGGTAGCCGCTGGCGGCCAGCGCCTGGGCGATGCCGCAGCCATAGATGCCGCCGCCGATAATCAGGATATCGTAATCAGCCAATGTCTTGAGCCATGCGTGCGTAGTGATCGGTTTCAATCAGGTCCGCGCCCATTGATAGCAGCTGTAGCGCCCGATCCGCCTGATTGACCGTGTATAGCACGACCCGCGCGCCGCGAGCATGCCAGGCGGCAATAGAGACTGCTTTCTGATGCGGCATAAATATATAATCGACCGGAGTTTCGGGCCGTTGACGGCCTTCGCCCACCCAACCCGTGCGGCAATCAAATCGCGCCTTGCAGGCATCGACAATAGCGCCGGACTGGCTGATCAGCACAATCTTTCCGAACAGTGATTCGGGAATGGAATCAGCCAGTCGTTCGGCAATGCCCTGATCGCTTAATCTGCGACGGATCATCGGCTTGATTTCGACAAACATGGTCAACTGCGGCTGGCTTTGCAGCCATTGCGCCAGCATCTCAAGGGTGAGCAATTCAAAGCAATGGCTGCACGCCAGCCTCAACTCCGCCAGATCAACCTCGTCAGCTTTAACGTCTGGCCGGCTGCACAGACGCCTGAGCCGGTTGTCATGCAACGCAACTGCAGCGAAATCACGCGTGAAGCGGATATCGCATTCGGCAAATCGCGCACCGGCGGCTGCGGCAAACGCAAAGGCGGCCAGCGTATTCTCCGCCCCTCCCGCCCTGTCGCCGCGATGAGCCACCAGAGCAAGCGCCGCTTCAGTCAGTCCATGCACCATGCCTTACAGTCTGCATGGCAGAAAAAATAAGACAAGATGATGTCGGAATTGCCGCAACAAGGAAAAGGCCTGCCAGGTAGGGGAGGGGGGAGGGCTGGCAGGCCTTTGGGGGACGCTTTTCGTTGCGCTGGCATAATGGCCTGCATCGCTGAACCCTTCGCCAAGGTGGGCGCCGCATCCTGATTTCAGGCATCCCAAAAAAGGGATTCACACCATCCGGAATATAAGCTCCCGTTCAGTTTGCATCGGCCCAGGCAAGCCATAACGCCAGTGCAACGAGTTGGTATAAAATGGATGAGCAAATTTAATGCCAAAGTTGCCGGTTCCGCAAAAAAATCATCGCGCCCATTAGCTTGCAGGCTAGGAGTCTGTCGGACTTATGAGAAATCTACTGCGCGGCAGGGATGGTGGCCAAAAACACCCTGATTTATCGTCACATAGTCACCACTATGATCCTCAAAATCATGTTATTTTTGACTCACTCCCCCACCTGCTCGCTACAATTGCCCTAAGTCCGACAGACTCCTAGAGATCAAGCGTCAGGCTTCCGGGG
>CAYTFI010000073.1:0-8406 GCA_964437065.1 uncultured Zetaproteobacteria bacterium
CCGCCCTTCTTTTTTTCGATCTTCAACCAGCGCCTGACATTGGCCCGGTGCTCCTCAATCGTCGTGGCAAAGGCATGCCCGCCGCTGCCGTCGGCGACAAAATACAGAAACCCTGCATCAGCAGGGGCGGCGGCGGCGCGCAATGAGGCCGCGCCCGGATTGCTGATTGGCGTTGGCGGTAGCCCTTTTCGGGTATAGCTATTCCACGGCGTGTCGGCAACAAGGTCACGCCTGTGAATATTGCCCGAAAAGGCGCCTTTCCTCCGCCAGATGCCATAGATCACAGTGGGATCCATTTGCAATGGCATGCCCTTTTGCAAGCGATTGCGAATAACAGCAGACACTAATGGCCGCTCCGCCTCCAGCGCCGTCTCTTTTTCAATAATGGACGCTATAATCCGCAAATCTCCGCGCGCCCGTTCATCCGCCGCCAGATTTGCCAGCAATTTATCCTGCGCCCTGATCATGGCCCCTAGCAGCCGCGCCGGCTGAATCGGCCTTGTGTATTGGTAGGTTTCCGGCAACAGGCGCCCCTCCGCCTCGCCCCTGATGAGCCGCCCGAGCGCCTGCTGCCAGACAGAAACAGGAATCTCGCTCCTGTCGGCCAGCAGCTGCAGAACTTCATCCGTTCTCAGGCCCTCAGGCACGGTGATCTGAAAGCGGACGACATCCCCCCGCTTTATTCGCTCCAGAACATGCTTCATGTCGGCAGCCTCGGCAAAGTGGTAATAACCACTGCGCAATGAGGCGGCGCTGCCATCCAGGCGAACCAGCAGTCGAAACAGCAGGGCGGAAGAGATGACTCCGTTGTCGGCAAGCCTGTGCGCAATCGCAGCCGATGACGCCCCCTTTGGAATGGTCACATTGATGGCATGCGGCGGCGCATGCGCGGTTGATATCTGGTCGTTAAACCACAGCGCCGCCGCAGCGCCCGACAACAGCGCAACAAGCATGACAATAGCGGCCAGTTTAAGCTTCATGGAAAATCATGCCCCGGGGGATTAAAGCAACCTGGCCATAGTGAGAAATTTTTCGGCGTCCCGCCCTGACCAGCCAGGGCGTCCGACAGCTGAGCCAGGGCCGGGCCGGGCGGATCAAAACGCCTTTCTTCCAACTGCTGCGCCGCCGTTACGAAGCGACCGCAGCCGGATACGGCCAGCGCCTCGCAATCCTCCAGCCAGCACACCGGGATTTCCGCCTGCAGAACCACGCCGCGATCCACCAGAAACTGGCGCATAACGCCGGGCAACACGCCCGCCTGCAGCTTCGGCGTCCACCAGCAGGCCTGACGAAAAAGCAGCACATTCGCCGTCGCCGCTGCAAGCAGCCGTCCTTCAGCCATAAACAACACATCGGCATCCACGCCTGCGCAGGACGCCGCCCCCTGCCCTCCGCTGCCTGATTCACCCCTGCCAAGCGCCCTGAGCGTCTCGGCGTAATCAGCCGTGAACTTGGCGAGTTTGGGCCGCAACGGGAACGGCCAGTCCTGCAACTGCAGGCGCAATGGCAGCGCCTGATCATGCCAGCGCATGGCCTGCACAAAGACGCCGGGGGCATGCGCCTTTTCACCCAAACCCCATTGCGCTGCGCCGCCGCTCACTGTCAGGCGCACCAGCGCATCCGCGCCGCATGCCCCGGCCCGCGACAGGCAGACCGAACAAATATGATCGATTTCCCTGTCCGACAGCCTCAGACCAAATTCCGCCAGGCCGCGCCGCAGCCGGGCAACGTGTTCCGGCCAGCAGAATATCGCACCATCGACAACGCGGAAGGTCTCAAAACATGCCTCGCCGTATGCCAGGCCGCGATCCATTGTCGCCGCCGAAATAATATTCAGGCTCGAATCACTGTGATCATCATGGTAGAAGCCGCCCATGCACGATTTATACCTTGATGCAATCGAACAAGCACGCATCTATGACGTCGCCATTGAAACGCCGCTGGAACTGGCCCCCAAACTATCATCCGGATTGCATAATGAAGTGCTTCTCAAGCGTGAAGACCTGCAACCCGTATTCTCGTTCAAGCTGCGCGGCGCCTATAATAAAATCGTGCAGTTAAGCGAGGCGGAACGCAGCAGGGGCGTTATTTGCGCCTCGGCTGGAAATCATGCCCAGGGCGTCGCCCTTGCCAGCCACAAGCTGGGCATTGCCGCCACCATCGTCATGCCGCGCACTACGCCGGAGATCAAGGCGCATGCCGTCGAGGGCATGGGCGCGCATGTTATTCTGATCGGAGACAGCTATTCCGATGCCAGCGCGTATGCGGCGCAATTATGCGAAGAGACCGGCATGGTGTTTGTTCATCCCTATGATGATGCGCTGGTTATTGCCGGTCAGGGCACGATTGCCGAGGAGATCATGCGCCAGGCGCCCTCGGAACCGGACGCCGTATTTGTTCCGATCGGCGGCGGCGGTCTGATCGCAGGCATGGCTGTTTATCTCAAACACTTTTCTCCAAAGACAAAAATCATCGGCGTTGAACCGGTCGATTCAGCCGCCATGCACGATTCCATCCGGGCAGGCGAACGCATCGTGCTGGATCAGGTCGGCATTTTTGCTGATGGCGTGGCGGTGAAACAGGTCGGCAGATTAACCTTCGATCTGGCGCGGCAATATGTGGATGACATCCTGCTTGTTGACACCGATGAAATCTGCGCCGCCATCAAGGCGATCTATGAGGAAAACCGCACCATTGTCGAGCCTGCGGGCGCGCTGGGCGTGGCCGGGCTGAAGAAATATGTTCGCCGGCACGGCATCCGGGGGCAGCTGCTGGCCGCAATTAACAGCGGCGCCAACATGAATTTCGACCGCATGCGGCATGTCGCCGAGCGCACTGAAACGGGTGAGTCCAGAGAAGCCCTTTTCGCCGTCACGATTCCGGAACGCCCGGGTTCATTCCTTGACTTCTGCCGCATCATCGGCGATCGCAATATCACGGAATTCAATTATCGGCTGTCAAACCGCGCCCGGGCGCATGTCTTTGCCGGCATCAGCATTTCAAATGCGGAGGAAACAGGGCAAATTCAACAGACCATGGAAGCGGCGGGACTTGCGTCGCTGGATCTGCGCGACAATGAGTTGGCCAAGCTGCATATCCGCCATCTGGTGGGCGGACGAAGCCCGCTTGTGCAGCACGAGGTGTTGTACCGCTTTGAATTTCCCGAGCGACCGGGCGCCCTGCTGAAATTTCTCAGTCATGCAGGTAATCGCTGGAATATATCCCTGTTCCATTACCGCAATCATGGGGCCGCCTTCGGTCGCGTTCTGGTCGGCATGGAAGTGCCAGCGGAAGAAAGACCGGAATTTGAATCTTACCTCCATTCTCTTGGCTATGCATATGTTGATGAAACAAATAATCCGGCCTGCTCAATGTTCCTGTAATGCCGGTCAGCGATGGCCTGCAGACCAGGGCTGTTGCTCTCGCAACGGTCTTTTTCCGGGTCGCCTCGCAACGACCCCCGACAGGATCAGGCGAGCATGCGCCTTAAGGCGATATCCGTTGAACGCAGATTTTCGCTCAGTCGGTGTCCGAGGCGCAATAAAATCTCCATGCCCAGCTGCGGGTGCTTGCGGCACAATTTCTTCAGGGCGCCATGGCTCATCCGCATGCATTCTCCATCAGAAACGACCATGGCATTGGCTGTTCGCGGGCTGGGTTCAAGGAAGGCGACCTCTCCAAATACAATGCCGGGGCCGAATTTGGCCAGGCGAATCTTTTTGCGCCCGGCGCCCAGCATAATTTCCACCTGCCCACTGAGCAGAATGTACAACGAGTCGCCTTGCTCGCCCTCGGCAAACAATTGCTGGCCCTTGCGCAGCTGTTCGGGTTCAAGAAAGGCCTCCAGGACTTTGATCTGCGCCCCGGAAAAGCCGCGCAGCAGCTCGCTATCGGCGAGTTCCACCCGCTGATCCTCGCCATGCGCCTCGCCGAGGGACTCCAGAAGTCTGTCCTCGGCATATTCCAGGGCATGGTCGGCATCGTTGAATGTGCGCAGACGTACATGTTCATGGTAGGGGATGAAGCGCTCGTGGCGATGCCCCTTGCGCTTCACCAGCCCCATGGATTTGGGCGCGCTGGCGAGAATCAGTTCACCGCCGTTTTCCACCCCCCGCTCCCGCATCATCCCGCTCATATATTCGATGAGACGAATGGCAGTTAAATCCACCTGGGTCACACGGCGCAGATCCAGAATCACCGCCTGCGCCCGCTTCAGGTCGCCGCTGATGACATCGAACAGGTGGTCGGTCGTGCCAAAGAACAGCGTGCCTTTCAGATCGTAGCCGACGATGCGGTCCGGCTTTTTCTGTAGCAGCGCGCAGGAACATTTTGAACGTCGCCGCAGGGAGCATCGCTCAGCCAGATTCCAGCGCCGCTGGATGACCGTGCTCTGCACCTGCGAGCGAATGAACTCGATCACTGCCAGCAGCACGCCCAGGCCCACCGCAGCCATCAGATCGTAGAACACCGTCACGCCGGTAACAGACAGGGCGATCAGACCGTCGAGCCGGGCCTGAGGGGTTTTGAGCCACAGGATGATATCCTTATCGAGCATGCCGAAGATGGCGACATGCAGAATAATGCCTGCGAACACGCTGATCGGCAGCAGACTGGCCAGCGGGCCGACAAACAGGATAAGCAGCAGAAAGCCCGTGCCGGTGAGAATGCCGACCCATTGTCTGCCGCCGCTGGCGATGGCCACCAGCGTTGCGCCGGTAGTGCCTGCGCCAGCCATGCCGCCGGAGAGCGAAGCCAGCAAATGGCCCGCGCCCTGCCCCATCAACTCGCGCCGCGCATCATGACGAGCGCCAGTAGCCACATCAGCCACCACGCCGGTCAGCAGCGTGTCCAGCGAGGCCAGTACGGCAAGGGCCAGCGCCGAAGAAGCGACAATCATCCACGGCAGGCTGTCAAATGCCGCCGGATCGAGTCCGAAATGGATGGCGGAAACATCCGGCAGACGACCGACCACCCATCCGGAGGGGAGCACGCCGCCAGTGAGCAATGAGAAGGCATGAAAGGCCAGCGTGCCCGCCAGCAGGCCAAGCGCCGTACCCGGCGCCTTATGCACCAGTCGAGGCAGCCAGACCATGGCCGCCATGGCGATGCCGGCGGTGGCCAGCGGGATCCATGCACCCTGATGCATGGTCAGATCACTGTCTCCGCCCATCACTGCCCGGGTTTGCGAGAGAATCATCAGGATAGCCGAGCCGGTCATAAAGCCGCTGACCACCGGATAAGGGATAAATTTAATCAAATGCCCCATATTCAGCAGGCCGATCAGAAACTGGAACGCCCCGGCCAGCGCCACAGTAACAAGCGTAGCTGTCATCAGCGCGGTTCCGCCCAGACCGGTCGCCGCCAGTGAAGCCAGCACGCCGGAGAGCAGCACCAGCGTCGGCCCCGTTGGCGCGCTAACCAGCCCGTGCGTGCCGAAGAAGACGCCGGATGCAACGCACAGGCAAGCTGCGGCAATCAACCCGGAGAGCGCAGCGGCAGCAGGATCGTGAAAATAGGGCGTCCACAAGGTGATCCCGAACGCCATAGCCTGCGGCAGCACCAGCGCCGAAGCCGATAATCCGCCCCATGCATCGCCCGCGCTGACAGTAAATCTCATAAGGGGATTCCGTTGCGAAGAGTCAGGCCATCCAGCCAGCCAGACGCCACTGTTAATAATAATATCATTACTTGCCGAACAACCCTTTAATCGCATCGCCGGCCTTGCCGACCGCGCCCCCTGCGGACCCGGCCACGCCGCCGCCAATCCGTTTAACCCTGTCCTGCGCATTCTTTTTGAATGCCTCGGCAGATTTACCGAGATATTTGTTGACGCCAAACTTGGCGACCGAGCGTTTGACATTGCCCAGCAGTTCGGATGAAAGTTGCCGCGCCACCTCGGCGGCAGTAGCGCCGCCGCTTTTTTTGCCAACATCTCGCATAACTATTCCCGGCAAGGCGACTGACTGCTGTTGATTGCCAAGCGCAGCTATCCGAATCCTGGCGGATGAACCCTGCACTGCCAGTTTGCGGATAATCATTTTGAGCGCTTCGCCGCCACCGCCCGAGGATGCGCGACTGTTCACGCCGCTGCCAAGATTTTTTTTCAACACATCCACATTGGATATGCCGGATGTATTAATTTCGTAAATGACAACGGGGGAACTGATGCTGATTTCATCAATTACAAGTGGATTCTGACTGACTGTAGTCGCATCAATTTTCACGCTGATATTGCCAATCTCGAATATATTAGGATCAGTAAACCCGCCTGGATTTGCAACCGTTAACCCACTAATGCCGGCCTGCCCGGATTCAAGCCTGAGATTCACACGGGCCACGCTCACCTGCGTTTTCGTCGCCTCCGAGCCATAAGTCTGAATGGCGCCTTTGACCATGCGGTCGAGGTTGGACCAGACAAAAATCACAATGCCAACGGCGACAACGATCAGTCCCGCCATGCCAATGATAGTCTTCTTCACCGGCGCCTCCTATCAATCAGGAATCATGCAGTCGGCCCAGGTTAATATGCATTTTTTGAAAAAATAACGAAAACAGTTTTCACCATGATGCAAATGTCCATCCAGACTGACCAGTTATTGATGTAAGCCAGATCATAATCAACCCGCTTTTCCATTTTTTCCAGTGTTTCTGTTTCACCACGGCAGCCGTTCACCTGAGCCAGTCCTGTCATGCCGGGCAAAATCCGGTGTCTGGACATATATACGTCGATTTTATCGGAGTAAAACTGGTTATGTTCCATGGCATGAGGCCTGGGCCCCACCAGCGACATCTCGCCCATAAGAACATTGAACAACTGGGGCAGTTCATCCATGCTGCTGCGTCGCAAAAACCGTCCAACAGTTGTGATTCTCGGATCATCTCTGGTTGCCTGTTTCACCTTGCCATCGGTCTCCTCATGCATCACCATGCTGCGAAATTTAAACACGCGAATCACCTTTCCATCCAGCCCGTGCCGTTTCTGTCGAAAAAACACAGGGCCGGGCGAGCTTAGCTTTACAGCGATCGCTGCGGCGACAAGGGCCGGACTCAATAACACCAGTGCGATTACAGCCAGAACCTTGTCCATAAGCAGCTTGCTGATTCTTGGACTGCCCTGCAATGGACTCTCGGACAGACAATATAAAGGCACCCCGGCGACCTCCTGGACGCTGGGGTTGATCATATGCAGGCCGTAAATATCGGGCGCCCAGATGATATCAACATTTAGAACCAATAATTCCATTTGCAAATCGCGAATCTGGTGCGATGTCTTCATGGGCAGAGCCAGATAAACGCGACGAATAGCATGTTCCTCGACAATTTTTCTCACATCCGCCAAATCCCCCAGACAGGGAAGCCAATCTGCCGGCAACTCTTTTGCAGCCTCATCATCATCGCGGATAAAGCCAACGAATCTATAAGGAACCCAAGGGTTGTTATTGATATTCTCCACCAGGTGTTTTGCCACCATCCCGTGGCCTACGATCAGGCTCGGGGTGACCTCGCCATGGGATTTGCGATAGGCGCGAATCATGCGGCTGGTGGCAATCTGCGTAAGAACCTGGGCTATTCCGCCGCCAAAAAACCATAAAATGATAACCTGACGCGAATATTCCCCGGAAATTTTGGCGACAAAGGCGCATATCACCATAATTCCCATCACCTTGAACCAGGCCCATGCAACGGCCATGCAACGGGCCGCATGGCTGCTATATGAGCGATAGACCCCGGATGAATAAATGAGTGACATGAGAATGGGCACAATGACAGCTGGATAATAATAAACGGATAAATCGTTAATGCCCTTTAATTCAATGAGCAGAAATAACAGGGCCTCGGTGACCGCAATATCCAGCAATAATTGCAGCTTTGAAGAAATTGAGTTTGACGATCGAAGCATGCGGCGAGAAGACCCGGAAGCAGATGATTGACTGCTTGTTCTCACATTATTCAAGACCATCAGATGTCTCTCCTCACCCAGCCGATTAAAACCTTTCCCTAGTATAAACTACAATTTCAAAAAAAGCATCATCATGCGCATAGCCTCGCAAACAACCTCGGGCAGAGCGGGCGCGTTTGCATACAGAGTGTAGGATAACGGTTTGAAATGCGCAATTGGAAAAACCGCTCCACCTTGTCGGTGACAAGTTCATTCCATATGAGCCTGAGCGATTTAACTGCTACAATCCTGTTCGGGGCATCCATGCCTCCTCAGCCTTCCAGCCTGTGCGTTGCACGCAGACAGGAGAGCGGCTTGCAACCGTCCAAACGGCTATCCTGCCTTTTTGTGATTTGAAGGACGTAACGGAAAAACCGTCGTAACCTCACTGGCGATAATGGTTTTTCCGTTAAACCTATATTCCTCAGTTGGGAGTGCGTGCAGGGTGTAAGATATTGATTTGAAGG
>CAYTFI010000074.1:0-8283 GCA_964437065.1 uncultured Zetaproteobacteria bacterium
ATGTTTCAGCTCCCATTGACTTGTTAAAGGATCATCCCAATTCTATTGGCTTCCGGTTCGGGCAATCAACAGGAGGTAATTATGGTGACCGCATCCCGTTAAACAGAGAAGCGATCAGTATCAGCAACCGGGTCAAACCGGGCGAACTAAGCCGGCGCGGCCTTTTTCCTTGCCGTGACATAAAGCGCCATGCCTGTGAACAGCATGCCGCCGACGATATTGCCCAGAATCACCGGAATCTCATTCCACAGCCACCAGTCGGCCACCGTGACATTGGCCCCCAGCATGATGCCGGCGGGAATGACAAACATGTTCACGATGGCATGCTCATAACCGAGTGCAAAGAAGGTCATGATCGGCAGCCACATGGCGGCAATCTTGCCAATGGTGGTCGTCGAGGTCAGCGCCATGACTACGCCCAGCGTGACCATCCAGTTACACAACACCGCACTGGTAAAAGAGGTTGCCATGCCGGCGAATCCCAGGCCTGCGTAAGCGAGTGTTTTCTTCTCGGCGATGGCCATAACCTTCTTTGTGGCAGCAATGGTCGCGGGATCGACATGGCCCATTTTGGTCATGACGATGTAATACAAAAAGGCATACAGAACCCCGCCAATCAGGTTGCCGATCAGCACCCATGTCCAGTTAAACGCCATTTTGCCCATGCTGGTTCTGCCATCCATCACGGCAATCGGAATCAGGGCGAAGTTGCCCGTCGCCAGTTCCAGCCCCAGCAGAATAATCATGACAAAGCCAACCGGGAAGATAATTGCCCCGACAATGCCCAGGCCGGTCTGCGTAGCCGCCACAATAGCAAGGGTGGTGGCATAGCCCAGGAATACGCCCGACAACGCCCCTCTTATCAGCAGGTCTTTTACAGACAGGGACGCCTTGTTGGCGCCTGCCTGCAACATATTTTCCACAACATCTTCCGGTTTGACATAAGCCACTTCATTCTCCTTTTAACATGAAACAAACAATGCGCGTTAGCGCCTGTTAAGAATCAGTCCGATATACGTCCCCTGCGGTTAACCCAATGATAGAAAAACCCGGCCATCTTCAAGCTTTACTGCATAGGTTTTTACGCAGCCGGAATCCGGCTTCAGCACCTCGCCGGTTTCAAGGTTGATTTTCCGGGCGTGCAGCGGGCAGATAACGGCATCGCCACTGACAATGCCTTCAGCCAGCGGCCCCTGCTTGTGCGGGCAACGATTGTCCACCGCCAGAACACGGCCATCGCTGAGCCGAAACAGGGCAATCTCTGTTTGACCGGCGCGCAGCGTGCGCCCGCCGAGCCGGGGGATCTCTTCAACCTGGCAGACCGGCTGCCAGCTCACGCCTGTTTCCTGATTCATATCGCCGCTCATGCGTTCACCGCCTGCGGCTGGATTTCAATCGGCGCGTATTCATTGAATTGCATCATCCGGCCGGGCTGCGCCTCGTCCTTCAGGCGCTCATGCCATGGGTCGGCGGTCAGCGTGGAGAGATACAGGTCCATGCGCTCAACCAGCGACTGCCGACTATCGATATCTTCCACGACCGCCTGCCTGACCCTGTCCAGGCCCAGGCGTTCCAGCCATGGCGCGCAACGCTCGTTATGACGGCCTGTTTCGCGGTAATGTTGCAGATACGCCTTGGCGATCTCCACCACTTCATCGTCCGTCTTGACCAGGCAGAGCAGATCGCAGGCGCGCACTTTCACGCCGCCGTTGCCGCCGACATAGATTTCCCAACCGCCCTCGACGCCAACCACGCCGAGATCCTTGATCGTGGCTTCAGCGCAGTTGCGCGGGCAGCCGGAGGCGGCAAGCTTGGTCTTGGCCGGATACCAGCTGCGATCAAATATTTTTTCCAGCCGGATACCCATGGCCGTGGAATTCTGCGTGCCAAAGCGGCACCACTCGGAGCCCACGCATGTCTTCACAGTCCGTAGCGCCTTGCCGTAGGCGAAACCGGAAGACATATCCAGATCGCGCCATACGGCGACAAGGTCCTCCTTCTTTACGCCATACAGGCCGATACGCTGACCGCCGGTGATTTTGATCGTCTTAATATTATACTTTTTTGCCACCTCGCCCATTCGGATCAGGTAATCCGCATCCGCCTCGCCGCCGAAAACACGCGGAATCACCGAATAGCTGCCATCCTTCTGGATGTTGGCGTGCATCTTCTCGTTAACGACCCGTGAAAAGCGATCATCCACCGCCTCCAGCAGCCAGATCATGCCGATGTAGTAGTTGATGGCAGGACGGCACACATGACACCCCTCGCCCTTCCACAGCAGCGCCTGCATGGTCTCATGCACGCCAGTCAGATGCTGGTCCCTGATCTCGTCCTTGACCTCTTCATGAGTCAATTTAGTGCAGCCGCAAATCGACTCTTTCTGTTTGGATGCATCGAAGGCCGTGCCCAGCACCGAGGCCAGCAACTGCTCCACCAGACCGACGCAGCCGCCGCAGGAGCCGCCCGCCTTGGTGCAGGCCGTCACCTCTTTGCGCGTGATGCAGCCCTCTTTGGTAATGGCCTTGACGATGCTCTTTTTTGTTGTGCCATTGCAACCGCAGACAATGGTGTCGTCGGTCATGGCTGAAATATGATTGATTCCCGAATGGCCAGAGTCGCCCAGATGAGACTGATCGAACAGCAGCGATGAGCGCCGAACCGATACATCCCTGCCCTCTTGCAGCATATTGAAGAAGATCGGGCCGTCGGCAGTGTCGCCAAACATCACGGCGCCGGTGATTTTATTATCCTCCAGCACCAGTTTTTTATAGATGCCGCCTGCCCTGTCCTGATATTCAATGACATCGGATTCAGGCGTGCTCTGAAAATTTCCGGCGGAAAATACATCGACGCCGGTGATTTTCAGCCGCGTGGAAACTTCCGACCCGCCGTAACTCTTCAGCCCCTGTCCGGTGATCAAATTGGCAAGAATCCTTGCCTGCTCATACAACGGAGCAACAGTGCCGTAGGTGACGCCGCGGTGTTCGGTGCATTCTCCCACCGCGCAAATCGATGCATCGGTGAGAGTCTGCATATGATCATTCACGACAATGCCGCGCTTGCAATAGATACCGGCCTTCCTGGCCAGTTCGATATTCGGACGAATGCCCACGGCCATGACCAGCAGATCGCAATCGAGCATCGAGCCATCGGTAAACAGCAGGCCGGTGGCGCGCTCCATGCCCAGGATGGCGGCAGTCAGCGTTGACAGGCGAAATTTGATGCCCTGCTCTTCGAGTGAGATGCGCAACAAATCGCCTGCAGTCTCATCGAGTTGCATATTCATCAATGTGGGCTGATCGTGAACCACCGTCACATCCATGCCAAGGCTGACCAACCCCTTGGCCGCCTCCAGCCCGAGCAGGCCGCCGCCAATCACGACAGCGGTTTGATGCGCTTTGGCTGCTTCGAACATGACATCGCAATCTTCAATGTTGCGGAATGCAATAATGCCTTGCTTGTCGGCGCCGGGAATGGGAATCATGAACGGGTTGGAGCCGGTAGCGATAATCAGCTTATCATATTCGGCCTCTGTGCCATCCTCGGCGACCACCTTTTTATAACCGCGCTGAATCTCCCTGACGCGCTTGCCCAGATGCAGGGTGATGCCATTATCCGCATACCATTGCTCGTCATTGAGAATAATGTCCTCAACTTCCATATCTCCGGCCAGCACATGCGAAAGCAGGATGCGATTGTAGTTGGGGTGCGCCTCGGCGCCGAATATTGTGATATCGAACATATCCGGGTTGGCTTCAAGAATCTCTTCAATCGCGCGCACGCCGGCCATGCCGTTGCCAATCATTACCAGTTTTTTT
This sequence comes from uncultured Zetaproteobacteria bacterium, assembly GCA_964437065.1. GTDB lineage: Bacteria > Pseudomonadota > Zetaproteobacteria > Mariprofundales > Mariprofundaceae > Mariprofundus. The sequence goes on from CAYTFI010000074.1 coordinate 3,822, forward strand.
CTGTCGCTCATTTTTACCTCATGGGTGAGATTATAAAGAGATATTCAGCAACTTAGGCGCCATGCGGTTTTCAACAAAAAACATGGTTTATTGCCGAATTATGATTAAAATTTGTAAGCAGGCGCCCATTATTTGGGCACGGGTATCATTGTCCCGGATTTGTCTAGTGCCCTGTCCACGCCTCCAAAGCGGTCTCAAGGCGGCAACCAGGTGATTTCATGCAACATCCGGGCTAGGCTTTCGCCACTTAATTTCAAAAGGGCTTTTCATATGCACACAGATTATACATTCGCCCCGTGGGGTATGGCGTTTGCAGCATTGATGTTCGTGGTTGGCAATGCCGTCTGGATCAATCATCTGGCCCGGCAAAGGCCGTGGCTGGGATGGCTGATGTGGTCCATCAGCGCTGCACTGATTCTTTTGCTTGGCGCAATCATTGAACTGCGTCTGGGCGGCGGCGCCGGCGTCTGGGACAAGCTGACATCGGTCAATGTCGAAAATCACTGGATTGTAGTCACGCTTTATGCCCTGATGTCGATCCCCGGCGCCGCCAGCGTACTGTTCAGGCAGGATACGGGCTGGACGCGGCTGGGCGTGCTGGCTACCGCCCTGATTGTGTTTATTCCCCTCGGAGCGCAACTGGGCGATCGCGACAACAGCCGGCTGTTGCTCAGTCTGGGAATTACTTTGGCCATCTGCGGCCTTATAGTGATCTGGTCCATGCTGCTTGACTGCGATCCCGCGCATAAGAGAAAAACAGTGCCCCTGGCAGAGACATCGAAATGAGGCACTCAGGCGCCCGCGCCGACACGCTGATCGAGGCGCTGCCCTATCTGCAGCGTTTTGCCGGTCAGACCATCGTCATAAAATACGGCGGCAACGCCATGGTTGAGGAAAAGCTGAAAGCGGGCTTCGCCACCGATATCACCCTGCTCAAGCAGGTCGGCATCAATCCGGTGGTGATTCACGGCGGCGGCCCGCAGATCGGCAGGCACCTGGCCAAGATCGGCAAGGAAGCGAAATTCATCGATGGCATGCGGGTGACTGACAGCGAAACCATGGATGTGGTTGAAATGGTGCTTGCCGGATTGGTGAATAAAGAAATTGTCGGCAATATCAACAAGGCCGGCGGCAAGGCAGTCGGGCTCTCCGGCAAGGATGGCGGCCTGATCTGCGCCCGGAAGATGAAGATCGAAAAAAGCGCGCCGGAGCTTGATGTGCCCGAAATTATCGATCTGGGTCATGTCGGCAAAGTGCATTCGATCAACACGGAAATCCTCAAAGTGCTTGAGGATGACCGGTTTGTGCCGGTGATTGCGCCGGTCGGCCACCACAAGGACGAGGGACAGAGCTACAACATCAATGCCGACCTCGTAGCCGGCGCCATTGCCGCAGCGCTCAGCGCAGCCAAGCTGATTTTATTGACCGATGTAGCCGGCGTGCTGAATGGCGACGGGCAACTCTGCTCACAGCTTTCTCCAGCCGAATCAAATGCGATGATCGCAGGCGGCGCCATTGCCGGCGGCATGATCCCGAAAGTGAACTGCTGCCTCGACGCCGTGGCATCGGGCGTCAAACAGGCGCATATCATCGATGGCCGCGTGCCGCATGCGCTGTTGCTCGAAATTTTCACCGACGAAGGCGTCGGCACCGTTTTCAGCGAGGACTGACTTTCACCGCGAAGACACATGGAGTTTACGCCTGTACATGAGCATGTTTGGCGCCGTAATCTGGCAAATTATCCTGGAGCCATCAGCTGATAGCGCCCACATGGCGCAAGCTTTTGATCTGCTTTGCCATACGGAAATAACGCTTACGCCAGCAAGGTGATGGCAATTTTTTCCATTACGCCCTGCACGCGCTCCCAACTGGTTTCCAGGATTGCGGGGGAGCTGATCAGCTACGTTTCATATTGAAAAGGCTATGGCTTTATCAGTCCATGGCGGATGGCCAGCAAGGTAAGTTCGGCGACATTGGCGGCGTCCAGCTTTTGCATGATGCTGGTGCGGTGCGCGCCCGCAGTTTTCGGGCTGACAAATAACGCCTCTGCAATCTCCATTACGGTTCTACCCTGGGCCAAAAGACAAAAAATCTCAAACTCTCTTGGCGTCAACCGACCAACCGGGTCACCGCCAGCCTGTTGAATGCTAAGCTTCTGGGCAATAAACGGTTCGATAAACACGCCGCCAGCTGCTATCTCTCTGAGCGCCGTGATCAGGCTCTCCGCCGCTCCGCTTTTACTGATGTAGCCCTTGACGCCGAGCGCCAGGGCGCGGGAAGGGAAAACCACGTCCTCATGCATGCTCAGAACCAGAATTTTTGCCTCAGGCCGACGTCTGAGAATGCGATCCGCCGCTTCCAGACCACTTATGTCGGGCATGGAGATATCCATAACCAGCACATCCGGCGCCATAAGAAAGAAATCCCGGCAAGCCTGTTCACCACTACCCGATTCCGCCACAACCACAATATCCTGCTCATCTTCCAGCAGTCGGCGAAACCCTGAACGCACTACCGCATGGTCATCCGCAAGTTGCACGTTAATCACATCAACCACCCTGCTTCAGATCGCTTTGGAAAGGAAGACGAACGGTAATGGACATGCCGTTTCCCGGACTGGACGAAATGCCAAAGCTGCCTCCAAGCGCCCAGGCTCGCTCTCTCATCCCGACCAGACCAAGGCCGGAACTTACCTTATCCTCGTGCATGCCAATGCCGTTGTCCCTGATTTCAAGATCAATTATATCTTTCTCCTCTGGCGATGTAGCCACGCGTCTGTGCAAATAAATATAGGCGGAGTTTGCGTGCGCATGCCTGGAAATATTGGTCAATGCCTCCTGAATAATGCGGAAAATACCAATGCTTACGTCACCGCCCAGGGCATCCATATCGCCATCAATCAGAATTTTGCAGTTGATTCCTGTTTGTTTTTGCCATGAAGCAACAGTCTCTCTAAGGCAAATATTCAGACCGGCATGATCAAGCAAGGGAGGGCGCAGCAAGCGCAAACGTTGCCGAACCACCTGAAACAGGCGTGCGCTGATGACGCGAACATCCTCGGCGCTCTCGGCCACCTTCTCCACATTCTCCTTTGAGCAGTGCCTTAAAATAAATACGGCATTTGTCTTGATGGCTGCCAGCGACTGCCCCATTTCATCATGCAATTCCTGCGCCAGCAGCCGCCGCTCCTCCTCCTGCACTGCAAACAGTCGCCGGGCAAGCCTGCGATTTTCAAATGCCAGTTGACCGGACTGCCGAACAGCCAGTTCCCGCTGCAAGCCAACCCTGGCCCACAACCAGCTGGCCAGAGCCAGCAACAGACTGAAACTGAAAAGCAAGGGCAGGAAAAATGCCAGCGTCGAGCCAGGCAGCATCTTTTCCGGCATCAGCGATAACACTCTCCAGTCATGCCAGCCATGCACCTTTGCCGGACTATCCGGCGAGTGAAGATATCCGGCTTTGGTCTGCGTCCCCAGTGCGGTAAAAACGAGCAGCCCATCACCGTTATTAACGGAAAGCCAGCCTCTCTTTTGCTGCGACAGATGATCAAGGGCATCTGCAAGTTGTGTCGAAATATTACGGCGCTCTTCACCGGCGACAACTCCGGTTGCCGTGCTGCTGCGCGGTGCGCGCAACCAGAACGGGCCTGCCCCCAGCAACAGGTCGTATTCGGCCATCAGGCCCAGCAACTGATCCACCCTGTAGTTAAACACCAGCACCCCCAAAAGGCTGTCATCCTCAGCCCTGATCGGCGTACTGACACGCAATGTCAGGCGCAGCGGCTGCTCTATTTTGCCCTGCTCCACATTCTGATTTATAGGGGAAATATCCACGCCGCCCGCAGGCAATGCCGCAGCACGCAGGAAATAGGGCCTGCGCCCCTTGGCCTGCAACTGCGCCACAGGCACAAGATAAGGCTGGTTTTTTTGATGACCGTTGATTCTCAGTAGCTCCATGCCATGCGCATCAAGCACTCTGCCCTGATCAAGCAAACCGCCAAGCCTCATATATGCCAGAAACTCCTGCTCGAAAGCAGGACGTGAATTGACCCCGCCGCCATCAAGCAGCAGCTGCCGCAACTCTATATTCGAAGAGAACATCAACAGCCGCAAGGCCATGGCGTCAATTTCGTGTCCCATGCGACTGGCAAGCACGCCAATACGTTCCTGCTCAGACTGTACGAGCTTACCTTTCCGTTCATCGACCTCATGTTGATACCAGACCATGGCAACAGTGATCCAGATCGCCAGCAGGGGGATAGCAATTGCTGCAAAGCGCTGCATCACAGCGCCCCGCTTTGGCGATGTTCCGTTCAATGATCCTCGCCACACTTTCGCACCACCTGCTATCAACCCGGCCTCCTGCCCATGATCTTATAAACATCAGCAAACAGGATTCATATTAGTATGTTTATATCAAACTGTGAAGGAAATACGAATGCCTAATTGAGAATTATTTCATT